>NZ_JACBGN010000064.1 GCF_013401435.1 Streptomyces sp. BR123 | reverse complement strand
GAACCCACACCGCCAGCAGCACCCCCGCCGGGCCCCACCACTGCGCCGCGAAGCCCCGTATCCGCGCCCCGAGGACGGCCGGCCGACGCCGCCGGGCCCCCGCCGGCAGGAGCGCGGTGATCCTGCGGGAGGCCGCCCGTGCCCTTACCTGCGCGGCGACCGCGGACGCAGTGCCGAGCACCGCCACCGCCAGGCACAGCGCTGCCCCCAGCCGGTGGACCGTGAGACCGCCCATCACCGCTCCCCCGCCCGCACGATCCGCCGGCACCACAGCAGCCCCAGCGCTTCCAGCACCCCGCCCGCCAGCAGGCAGCCCCAGCCGACCGGGGTGTGCAGCAGCACGCGCAGCGGGTCCGCCCCGAGCCCGGTGCCGATCAGCAGCCCGACCAGCGGCAGCAGAGCCAGCACAGCCGCTGTCGACCGGGCCCCGGCCAGCTGGGCGCGCAGGGCCTCCCGGCGGTCCCGCTCGGCCCGCAGCGCCCCTTCCAGCCGGTCGATGCCGGCGGCCAGGCCGGCACCGCCGTCCACCGAGATCCCCCAGCAGGCGGCCATCCCGGCCAGCCCTTCCGCTCCGGGCTCCCGCGCCGCCTGGCGCAGGGCGGCGGGAACGTCGCCGCCGAACGCGGCGGCGGCCAGGACCGCCGTCTCCGCCGGGCCCGGGCCACCCGGGCCCGCAGCCGTCCGGCGCATCGCCGCCGTCAGGGCCTGTCCGGGCTGGGCACCGGCCCGCAGCTCTCCCACCGCAGCCCCGCACAGCGCGATCACCCCGGCGGCCCGCGCGGACCGGTCCCGCTCCCGCTGCCGGGCGGCGAGCCAGCGCCGCACCAGGGGCGCCGCCGCGGCACCCGCCACCAGCGGGATCAGCGAGCCGCCGAGTACCGCGACCGCGAACCCCGCCGCGAGGCACGCCCACTCCCGCCAGCGAACGGCCCGCACCCTGGCCGCGGCCAGGAGCCGCTCCCAGCGCACCGGCCCGCCCGGCACCGCGGGACCGGCTCCCGCGAGCACCACCCGGGCCCGCCGGGACACCCGGTCGCCCCCGGCCAGCACCCAGGCGGCCGTCCCGGCGCACAGCATCCCGGCGAACACGGGCACCGGTACCGCCGCCCCGCCGCTCACCGCGCACCTCCCAGCAGCGGCCCCAGCCGCTCCCAGCCGGGCTCCCGTACGAACCCGCGGGCCGACCAGCGCAGTGCCGGTACGGTGACCACCAGCCCGGCGGCGTCCCGCTCCAGCACGTGCACCTCGGCCACCCGGCGTCGCCCGGCCCGGTCGCGGACCAGGTGGATCACCAGGGTCAGCGCGGCCGCCAACTGGCTGTGCAGTGCGGCCCGGTCGAGGCCGGCGGCGGTTCCGAGCGCCTCCAGCCGGGCCGGGACGTGCGATGCGGCATTCGCGTGGACAGTCCCGCAGCCGCCTTCGTGACCCGTGTTCAAAGCGGCCAGGAGGTCCGCCACTTCGCTTCCCCGCACCTCGCCGACGACCAGCCGGTCCGGGCGCATGCGCAGCGCCTGCCGGACCAGGTCCGCGAGGGTGACCAGACCCGCGCCCTCCTGGTTGGCGGGCCGGGTCTCCAGCCGCACCACATGCGGGTGGTCGGGGCGCAACTCGGCGGAATCCTCGGCGACGACGATCCGCTCACCGGGTCCGACCAGCCCCAGCAGGGCGCTGAGCAGGGTGGTCTTGCCGGTGCCGGTCCCGCCGGAGACGAGGAACGACAGCCGGGCCTCCACCATGTCCCGCAGCAGCCGCTGACCGCCGGGCGGCAGCGTCCCCGCCGCGACCAGCTCGTCCAGCGTGAACGCCCTGGGCCGCACCACGCGCAGCGACAGGCAGGCCGAGCCGACCGCCACCGGCGGCAGCACCGCGTGGAGCCGGGTGCCGTCCGGCATCCTGGCATCCACCCAGGGGCGGGCGTCGTCCAGGCGGCGCCCCGCGACTGCGGCCAGCCGCTGGGCGAGCCTGCGCACGGCATCGGCGTCGGCGAAGGTCACCCCGGTCAGCTCCAGCCCGCCGCCCCGGTCCACCCACACCCGGTCCGGGGCCGCCACCAGTACGTCGGTGACCTCGGCATCGGCGAGCAGCGCCTCCAGCGGGCCGGCGCCGACCAGTTCGGACCGCAGCTCGGCGGCGGCTCCCAGCACCTCCGCGTCGCCCAGCAGACGGCCCTGGGCGCGCAGGGCCGCCGCCACCCGTGCCGGGGTCGGCTCCGCCCCGGTCTCGGCGAGCCGCCGGCGCACCGCGTCCAGGAGCACCGTGCTCATGCCGTCACCCCCCGGTCGGCGGCCGGGCCGAGGACCCGCCTCCAGAAGCCGTCGCAGAACCGGGCCAGCGCGCCCCGCCCGTGCGCGCCCGGCGGTTCCCCCTCGGCTACCCGCCCCGGGAGCCCCACCTCGACCGGCACTTCCCCGGCCAGCGGTACCCCCAGCAGCCCGGCGACCGCTTCTGCTTCGAGCCCGCCCGACGGCCGACCCCGTACGACGACGCGCACGTCGCGGGCCGCCATCCGCACCCCGGCCGCGACCCGGCCGGCTGCGGCCACCGCCCGCAACTCGCCCGGTACCACCATCAGCACCAGGTCGAGCTGGGCCAGTGCCTCGGCGACGGCCTCGTCGACCCGGCGGGGGAGGTCCACGACCACGACCCCTCCCCGGCGGCGCGCGGCGGCCACCACCGAGCGCACCGCCGCGGGCGGTACCACCACCCGGTCCCCGCGGTCCCAGCTCAGCACGCGCAGCGCGTGCAGTTCGGGCAGGGACTCCTCCAGCGCCCCCGCGGCGACCCGGCCGCGGGAACCGGCGAGGTCCGGCCAGCGCAACCCTTCGGCGCTCTCGCCTCCGAGCAGGACGTCCATGCCGCCGCCGAGCGGGTCGCCGTCGATGAGGACGGTCCGCTCGCCGGCCCGGGCGGCCCTGACGGCCAGGGCGCACGCGAGGGTGGAGGCCCCGGCGCCGCCGCTGCCGCCGATGACGCCGACGGCCAGGGCGCTCTTCCCGGCCCCTTCCACCACATCCGCGATGCGGTCGACGAGCAGGGTCTCGGCGTCGGGGAGCCGCAGCACCTCCTCGGCTCCGATCTCCACCGCGCGCTGCCACACGAGGGGTTCGTCCAGGTCCCTGCCGACGAGCAGCACCCCGGGCCGGCGCGGCGCACCGAGCACCCGGCGGGCGGCGTCGTCCCCGACGAGGACGAGTGGAGCGGTCTCCCATCCGACGCTTCCGGCCGGACCGCCGGTGCCGTCGGACAGCCCGCCGACGCTCCCCGGCGGCCCCGCGGCGCTCCCGCCGCCGCTGTCACCGCCTCCGCTCGGCCCGGGCACCGCATGGTGCACGTGGGGCTCGGCGCCGGCTGCCGCGCACAGCCTCAGCAGGTCGTCGAGGAGCAGCGGGTCCTCGGTGATGATCAGTGGACGGCCGCCCGCGGGCGCCGGCCCACCCTCCGGAGCCACTGGCCTGGTTCCGCCTGCCCCGACGCGCTCGCCCAGTTCACACGACTTCGATCCAGTCACGATCTCCGCCCCCTTCTCACGGCAAATGCCGGCGCCGCGGACTTCGCGGCCGGAATCACCGTGCAGCGATCCGGAAAAAGAAGTGGATCTTGCTCGAAAACCGTGGACATCGGGAGCCTTGTGAATAACTCCGTCACTCCGACAGGTGAGTTCCAGAGCGCGGCGGAACCACTACGCACCGTGACGAGTCTGAAGGGGTGAGGGCCTCCAGAACGCAGGCCCGCCGAGGAAGGGGGCCGAGAGGATGGGCACTTGGGCACCGGAGGCGAGGACGCGAACCGCGTCCGGACATGCGACGACCCCCGCCGGGGGGGAGAGCGGGGGTCGTCCCCACGGTCCGACTCGGGGGGGGAGGAGCCAGACCGGGTTAGCACGGTCGCGAACGATCCGTGACTTCCATGGTGTACCCGAGAGCCCTCTCAGGCAAACCCACGCGCCACACCTTACGCCGAATGGTGGGCGCATATGCTCGGGGCGTGGAAATCCAGCCCTTGCCGCACTCGTCGCCCCGTACCGCAGCCTTCTTCGACCTGGACAAGACGGTCATTGCGAAGTCAAGCACTCTGACGTTCAGCAAGTCCTTCTACCACGGCGGTCTGATCAACCGCCGCGCCGTACTGCGCACCGCGTACACGCAGTTCATCTACCTGGTCGGCGGCGCCGATCACGACCAGATGGAGCGGATGCGGGAGTACCTGTCCGGGCTCTGCAAGGGGTGGAACGTGCAGCAGGTGCGCGAGATCGTCGCCGAAACGCTGCACGACCTCATCGACCCGCTGATCTACGACGAGGCCGCCTCCCTCATCGAGGCCCACCACACTGCCGGCCGCGACGTAGTGATCGTCTCGACGTCGGGCGCGGAAGTGGTGGAGCCGATCGGAGAGATGCTCGGCGCGGACCGGGTCGTCGCCACGCGCATGGTCATCGGTGAGGACGGCTGCTTCACCGGCGAGATCGAGTACTACGCGTACGGCCCCACCAAGGCCGAGGCCGTCCGGGAGCTCGCGGAGTCCGAGGGCTACGACCTGTCCCGGTGCTACGCGTACAGCGACTCGGTGACCGACATCCCCATGCTGGAGGCGGTCGGCCATCCCCACGCCGTCAACCCCGACCGTGGGCTGCGGCGCGAGGCGGTGGCGCGCGAGTGGCCGGTGCTGGTCTTCAACCGGCCGGTGCGGCTGAAGCAGCGGCTCCCCGGGCTGTCCATGCCCGCCCGCCCGGCGCTGGTCGCCGCGGCGGCGGTGGGGGCGGCCGCGGCCACCGCGGGGCTCGTCTGGTACGCGAACCGGCGCCGCTCCGGCGCGCTGGCCGCCGCCACCGCGGGCGCCGCCACCGCGGCCGCCGCCGCAGCCACAGCCGCCTCCGCCTGAGCCCACCGCCGACTGCGGTCCGTGCGCCCCGTTCCGGCGGCGCGCGGCAGGCCCGTATCGCGCGGACGCAGTCGGCGCTCCGCCATTCCTGCCCAGCGGCGTGACCTGCACGGACACCGCCGTGTCCGGTTCGCCCACGATCACCCCGGAAAGTAAAAAAAGCAGCCGGGGGTTCCGCTTGTCACCGAAGCGGAGTACAAAGGAGTCACGGCCCGCGAGACCGAAGAACATCCGAGAGGATCATCTTTAGAACGCAGTAGAGGCCCACGGACCGCACGCAGGAACGCCGAGCACCCACGCGACGTCGACCCGTCGATTACGGGCCAGCCGCACCAGGTAACCGGGCAAAGACCCCGACCTGATGGGCACATATCGAGGACGCTTGGTAACTCGGCGTGAATGCCAGCGGCGACACCACAGCAGGACGGTGTCGCCGCAACCCTGTGTACGGGGTCCTGCGCCGCGGCCCCTACGCCGCTCCGCGCTGCAGGGCCTCGCAGACCGCCGTCGTCTCACGGGCGCCCAGCTCCACGGCCCGCCCGCAGTGCGCGATCCACTGCGCCATGCCCTCCCCGGTCCCGGACACATAGCCGGCGAAGGCATTCAGGTACGCCTCCCGCCCCAGCTCCGCGTGGCCGACCTCGGCCGGGCAGACCGCCTTCGGATCGAGACCGCTGTTGATCAGCACGATCCGCTCGGCCGTCCGTGCGACCAGCCCGTTGTGCGAGGCGAACGGGCGCAGCGCGAGCAGCTCCCCGTGCACCACCGCCGACAGCACCAGCGCGGGGGCGGCGGAGCCGGCGATCACCAACCGCGACAGGCCGTCCAGCCGGCCCGCGACCTCGTCGGCGGAGGGCAGCGGCTGCTCGATCAGGGGTTCGTCGACCGGCTCGCCTGCCAGGCGGGGGCGGCCCACGACGTCGCCGTCTGCCGTCGATCCGGAGGCGACCAGGTGCAGGCGGGCGAGGACGCGCAGCGGCGACTGCCGCCAAATGCTCAGCAGCTGCCCGGCCTCGGCCGTGAGCCGTAGGGCGGCCCCGACGGTCCGCGCCTCGGGGTCCGCGCCGAAGTCGGTCCGGCGGCGCACCTCCTCCAGCGCCCAGTCCGCCCCGGACAGTGCCGCGCTCCCGCGGGCCCCCCGCAGGGCGGCTTCCGAGGTGAGCTCCGCACTGCGGCGGCGCATGATCCGGTGCCCGTAGACCCGGTCCACGGCCTTGCGTACGGAGTCCACGGTCTCGGCGACGCCCTGGAGCGAACCCAGGGCGGCCAGCGGGTCGGCAGCGCTACTCATAGGTAGGGAGCCTACGCACTCGGCGCCCATAGCACCGACCCCTCCTTGGAGTGGTCTTCTTCACTCGGCTGCGCAACCCAAAGCGATCGTGAGGCTACGCTTCGTGAACATGAGGATCGCTTTCGTGGGAAAGGGCGGCAGCGGCAAGACGACGCTGTCCTCCCTGTTCATCCGCCACCTCGCCGCGGCCGGGCTTCCGGTCGTGGCGGTGGACGCCGACATCAACCAGCACCTGGGCGCCGCGCTCGGCCTCGACGAGGAGCAGGCGGCCGCGCTGCCGGCCCTCGGCGCGCACCTGCCGCTGATCAAGGAGTACCTGCGGGGCTCCAACCCGCGGATCGCGTCGGCCGATTCGATGATCAAGACGACGCCGCCGGGCACCGGCTCGCGCCTGCTGCGGGTGACCGAGGACAACCCGGTGTACGAGGCCTGCGCGCGCCCGGTGGCGCTCGACGGCAGGCCCGTACGGCTGATGGCGACGGGGCCGTTCACCGAGTCGGACCTGGGCGTGGCCTGCTACCACTCCAAGGTCGGGGCGGTGGAGCTCTGCCTCAACCACCTGGTCGACGGCCCGGCCGAGTACGTCGTCGTCGACATGACCGCCGGCTCGGACTCCTTCGCCTCGGGCATGTTCACCCGCTTCGACGTGACGTTCCTCGTCGCCGAGCCGACGCGCAAGGGCGTCTCCGTCTACCGCCAGTACAAGGAGTACGCCCGGGACTTCGGGATCGCACTCAAGGTGGTCGGCAACAAGGTGCAGGGCGAGGACGACGTCGCGTTCCTGCGGGACGAGGTGGGCGAGGACCTGCTGGTCACGGTCGGGCAGTCGGACTGGGTGCGGGCGATGGAGAAGGGCCGGCCACCCGCGTTCGGGCGGCTGGAGGCCGGCAACCGGCAGGCCCTGCAGGTCCTGCGGGAGGCGGCCGACGGCTCGTACGCCGTGCGCGACTGGGAGCGGTACACGGCACAGATGGTGCACTTCCACCTGCGGAACGCGGAGAGCTGGGGCAACGCGAAGACCGGGGTCGACCTGGCGGCCCAGGTCGACCCCGGATTCGTCCTGCGGGAGGAGGCCGGCGGCGCGGCGGAAGCGCTCAGTCCTCGACCTCGGCCCCTCCGGCCGGCTCCGCAGCCGGCTTGACCCCGGCGGGGGCGGCCGGCTTGGCCGGCGGCCCCGCCGTCAGGAACTTCGTCCAGCCCTCCTTCGGCGCTTCGCCGACGTCCAGGGTGCGCAGCTGCTCCAGGACCTTCGGGTCCTGTGCGTCCAGCCAGTCGGCGAGCTCGCGGAAGGGCACGCAGCGGACGTCCGGGCGGGTGCAGACGGTCTTGATGGTCTCCTCGACGGCGCGCATGTAGGTGCCGCCGTTCCAGGACTCGAAGTGGTTGCCGATGATCAGGGGCGCCCGGTTGCCGGCGTAGGCCCGCTCGAAGGCCTGGATCAGGCCGTCGCGCATCTGGTTGCCCCAGTAGGCGTGCTGCGAGGGGTCGCCCTGGGTGGTCGTCCCGGACTGGTTGACCATGTAGTTGTAGTCCATGCTCAGCGTCTCGAAGGCGCGGCCGGGGAGGGGCACCAGCTGCAATGGCAGGTCCCACAGGCCGTCGGTCTTCTTCGGCCAGATCTGCTTGCCGATGCCGCTGGAGTCGTAGCGGAAGCCGCCCATCTCCTTGGCCGCGAGCATGAAGTTCTTCTGGCCTTCGAGGCAGGGGGTGCGGGCGCCGATGAGCTCCCTGTCGTAGTCGAAGGGGAGCGCCTCCATCTGCTTGAGGCCCGCGTTGGTCTTCCAGTTCTTGACGAAGGACTTGGCCTGGCTGATCTCGCTCTTCCACTCCTCGACGGACCAGGTGCCGACGCCGCCGTCGGCGCCGCAGAAGTGGCCGTTGAAGTGGGTGCCGATCTCGTTGCCCTCAAGCCATGCGGCGCGGAGCTGCACGGTGGTGTCCTTGATGCCCTGCAGGTCGCCGAAGCCGATGTCGGAGCGGCCGGCGCCATGCTGCGGGGCCGTATAGAGGGAACGTTTCTCCTCCGGGAGCATGTACACGCCGCTGAGGAAGTACGTCATCCGGGCGTTGTACTTCCTGCCGACCCCGCGGAAGTGCGAGAACAGCCTCTGGCCGTCCTCGGCGGCCCCGTCCCACGAGAACACCACGAACTGGGGCGGCTTCTCACCGGGCTTCAGCCTCCGCGCCTTCCGCACGTTCGGCTGCGGGCCCGTGTACGCGGTCGAGCCGTCGCCGATGGGCCGGTTCACGCTGTCGGGAGCCTCCGGGGCGGCGGCGCCCTTCTTCGCCGGGGGGCGGGCGGACTCCGAACTGCTGCAGCCGGCGGCCCCCAGCACCAGGGCCATGGCGACCAGGCCGCCGGCGGTCTTCTTCGTGGCGGCGATCATCCGTCCACCTCTCCTCCAGTTGCACCGCGGGACTTCGCTTCCGCGCCGCAACGTCCCACGCGGTCCGCCCCGGAGAAGATGTGACAAGCCGTACAAGATGCTTATTCACCCATGGGTGGGATTCTCTAGGCCATTCGCTCGTATTGCCTTTCGCAGAGCTTTACTGTCCATTACCTTTCATTTACTGACTGTTGATACTTTCGACAGCTTTCCGCTGCTTCCCTGCAGCTCCTCCAGTTCCCCCCACCCCTCGTCCCTTCCACCCCTTCCGCCACTTCCCGCCGCTTCATCCCTCACAGAGGAGACGGGACCCGTGACAGCCACCTTCCCCAAGCACCCCTCCGACGAGCTCGGCGACACACCCGGCAAGAAGCCCCGAACCGGCCTCGCGGCGGACCTCTCCGCCTCCCTGACCGTGTTCCTGATCGCCTTGCCGCTCTCCCTCGGCATCGCACTGGCCACCGGCGCCCCGCTCCAGGCCGGCCTCGTGGCCGCGGCCGCCGGGGGCATCGTGGCCGGATGCCTGGGCGGCGCACCGCTCCAGGTCAGCGGTCCCGCCGCCGGACTCACCGTCGTCACCGCCGAGCTGATCCAGCGCTACGGATGGCGCACCACCTGCGCCATCACCGTGCTCGCCGGCTTCTGCCAGCTCGGACTCGCCGCCCTGCGCACCGCCCGGTCCGCGCTGATGGTGAGCCCTGCCATCGTGCACGGCATGCTCGCGGGCATCGGGGTCACCATCGCCCTGGCCCAGCTGCACATCGTCCTCGGCGGCACCCCGCAGAGCTCCGCCGTGGCCAACGTCCGGGGCCTGCCCGGCCAGTTGGTGGACATCCACCCGACCGCGCTCGGCATCAGCGTGCTGACCCTGGCCGTCCTGCTCGGCTGGCCGCGGCTCCCCGGGCGCCCGGGCCGGGCCCTGCGCAAGGTGCCGGCCGCGCTCGCCGCCGTGGCCACGGCCACCGCCTGCGCGACACTGGCCGGGCTCAGCCTGCCGCGGGTGGACCTGCCGTCCTGGAGCAGCCACGCCCTGCCCGAGCTGCCCGAAGGGCCGGTCCTCGGACTCATCGCCGCCGTCCTGACGATCACCCTGGTCGGCAGTGTGGAATCCCTGCTCTCCGCGGTCGCCACCGACAAGCTGATCGCCTCCGAGCGGCGCACGGCCGACCGGCCGCCTCGCGCACACCTCGACCGGGAGCTGCGGGGCCAGGGCGCGGCGAACATCGTCTCCGGAGCCTGCGGCGGACTGCCGATCACCGGAGTGGCCGTACGCAGCGTGGCCAACGTCAAGTCCGGCGCGACCAGCCGGAGGTCGGCCGTGTTGCACGGCCTGTGGGTGGTGCTCGCGGCCGCACTGCTGGTCCCGGCCCTCGTCCTGATCCCGCTGGCGGCGCTGGCCGCGCTCGTGATGGCGGTCGGGGTGCAGATGGTCAGCATCACGCACATGCGCAACGTCACCCGGCACCGGGAGTTCCCGGTGTACGCCGCCACGCTCGTGGCCGTGGTGCTCGGCGGCGTTCTGGAGGGTGTCGCCGTCGGGATCGCGGCCGCCGTGGCCGTGGCCCTGCACCGGCTCACCCGGACCCGGATCACGGTGGAGGAGCTGAACGGCGTCCACCACATGTGGGTGCACGGGCAGTTGACCTTCCTCGCGGTGCCGCGGCTGAGCCGGATGCTGAACCAGATCCCGCACAGGGGGCACGTCGTGATCGAGCTGGACGGCTCGTTCATGGACCACGCCGCGTACGAGACGCTGCAGGACTGGCAGGAGTCCCATCGGGCGCACGGCGGTTCGCTGGAGGTGAGGGGTCGCCCGGCGGAGGGGGACCACGGCACCGCCGCCGCCCTGGGCGCCGACGACCCGGACGCCGACGACCCGGACGGCGACCGCGCAAACGGCGGCCGGTCGGGCGCCGCGACCCGGGCGATCGGCGAGCACGGCGCCCAGCGGGACGGCCACCACTGCTGCCGTCCCTGGACCCCGTGGAAGAACCACTGCGACCACCGGACCCCGGCCCCCCGCAGCCGTGGCGCAAGCCGACTCGCCAGCGGCATCACCGCGTTCCAGCGCGACACCGCCCCGCACGTCCGCGACGAGCTCGCCCGACTGGCCCGCGAGGGGCAGCGGCCCTCGCAGCTCTTCCTGACCTGCGCCGACTCCCGCCTCGTGACCAGCATGATCACGGCCAGCGGTCCGGGCGACCTGTTCACCGTCCGCAACGTCGGCAACCTGGTCCCCCTGCCGGGCGCCGAGACCTCGGACGACTCCGTCGCGGCGGCCATCGAGTACGCGGTGGACGTGCTGCGGGTGGACAGCATCACGGTGTGCGGGCACTCCGGCTGCGGTGCCATGCAGGCACTGCTCAACTCGGCCCCGGGGGACCCCGCCACCCCGCTGAACCGGTGGCTGCAGCACGGCCGGCCCAGCCTGCGGCGGATGGACAGCCGCCACCACGCCTGGGCCAGGATCGCGGGCCGACTCCCCGCGGATGCGGTCGAACAGCTGTGCCTGACCAATGTGGTGCAGCAGTTGGAGCACCTCAGGGCGCACGAATCGGTGGCCCGGCGGCTCGCCGACGGCACGCTGGAACTGCACGGGATGTACTTCCACGTGGGCGAGGCCCAGGCTTACCTGCTGTCGGAGGGAGAGGACTTTTTCGACTGTCGGGTATTTGACACTGTCGGCCAACACGCCTGAATCCACGGCCGCCCGAACCGATAGCCTCCCGTATCCGTGCAGCCTGCCGGCCCCTTTCCGCTCCTCGTAGCGGGAGGGGGCCACTCGCGCGCGTGCCCCCGGCGTGCTATAGGTCTAAACCAATTCTGGGCTAACCCTTGTCACCTGGGCCTCTGACTGATGAGCTATGCCCGGGGACACAACGGACACCCTGGGAAAGGGAGATGTCGTGAGCAACGAGAGCCTGGCCAATCTGCTCAAGGAGGAGCGGCGGTTCGCACCGCCTGCCGATCTGGCCGCCGCCGCGAACGTGACGACAGCGGCGTACGCACAGGCCGAGGCGGACCGGCTGGGCTTCTGGGCCGAGCAGGCCCGCCGCCTGACCTGGGCGGTGGAGCCGACCGAGACCCTCGACTGGACCAACCCGCCCTTCGCCAAGTGGTTCGCGGACGGCAGGCTGAACGTCGCCTACAACTGCGTGGACCGGCACGTCGAAGCCGGCAACGGCGACCGCGTCGCGCTCCATTTCGAGGGCGAGCCCGGCGACAGCCGCGCGATCACCTACGCCGAACTCAAGGACGAGGTCTGCCGTGCCGCCAACGCCCTGACCGAACTGGGCATCGGAGCCGGCGACCGGGTCGCGGTCTACCTGCCCATGATCCCCGAAGCCGTCGTCGCGATGCTCGCCTGCGCCCGGATCGGCGCCGCGCACTCGGTGGTCTTCGGCGGCTTCTCCGCCGACGCCGTCGCCTCACGCATCCAGGACGCCGACGCCAAACTCGTCATCACCGCCGACGGCGGCTACCGCCGCGGCAAGCCGACCGCGCTCAAACCCGCCATCGACGAGGCCGTCGCCAAGTGCCCGCAGGTCGAACACGTCCTCGTGGTACGCCGCACCGGCCAGCAGACCGCCTTCACCCAGGGCCGCGACCTGTGGTGGGACGAGACGGTCGCCCGGCAGTCCACCGAACACACCCCGCAGGCCTTCGAGGCCGAACACCCGCTGTTCATCCTCTACACCTCCGGAACCACGGGCAAGCCCAAGGGCATCCTGCACACCTCCGGCGGCTACCTGACCCAGGCGGCGTACACCCACCACGCCGTCTTCGACCTCAAGCCCGCCACCGACGTCTTCTGGTGCACCGCCGACATCGGCTGGGTCACCGGCCACTCCTACATCGTCTACGGCCCGCTCGCCAACGGCGCCACCCAGGTCATGTACGAGGGCACCCCCGACACCCCGCACCAGGGCCGCTTCTGGGAGATCGTGCAGAAGTACGGCGTCACCATCCTCTACACCGCCCCGACCGCAATCCGCACGTTCATGAAGTGGGGCGACGACATCCCCGCGAAGTTCGACCTGTCGAGCCTGCGCCTGCTCGGCTCGGTCGGCGAGCCGATCAACCCCGAAGCCTGGATCTGGTACCGCAAGCACATCGGCAAGGACCGCTGCCCGATCGTGGACACCTGGTGGCAGACCGAGACCGGCACCATGATGATCTCCCCGCTGCCCGGCGTCACCGAGACCAAGCCCGGCTCGGCCCAGCGCGCCCTGCCCGGCATCGGCGCCACCGTCGTCGACGACGAAGGCCGAGAAGTCCCCAACGGCGCAGGCGGCTACCTCGTCCTCACCGAACCCTGGCCGTCGATGCTGCGCACCATCTGGGGCGACGACCAGCGCTACACCGACACCTACTGGTCCCGCTTCGAAGGCAAGTACTTCGCCGGCGACGGCGCCAAGAAGGACGACGACGGCGACATCTGGCTCCTCGGCCGCGTCGACGACGTCATGCTCGTCTCCGGCCACAACATCTCCACCACCGAGGTCGAGTCCGCACTCGTCTCACACCCCTCCGTCGCCGAGGCAGCCGTCGTCGGCGCCACCGACGAGACCACCGGCCAGGCCATCGTCGCCTTCGTCATCCTGCGCGGCACCGCACACGAGGACGACACCCTCGTCACCGACCTCCGCAACCACGTCGGCACCACCCTCGGCCCCATCGCCAAACCCAAGCGCATCCTCCCCGTCGCGGAACTCCCCAAGACCCGCTCCGGCAAGATCATGCGCCGCCTCCTGCGCGACGTCGCCGAAAACCGCGAACTCGGCGACGTCACCACCCTCACCGACTCCTCCGTCATGGACCTCATCCAAAGCAAACTGCCCACAGCCGGCAGCGAGGACTGAGCCGGGCCGGGCGCGCCCCGAGAGGGACCGCCCGGCAGAGGATCCGAGCCGGGCAGGGGCATCCGCGTGCATGGCGCGCCGGATGCCCCTTTCGCACCTAAGGTGATGATCATCCGGTTCGTTCCTGCGCCTTCCTGTACCGTGAGGGAAACGTAAAGAAGCGCAGGTGCGCCGGGAAGTCTGGTCGGCAACGGGTTCCGTCATGCCGTCCCACCACCCCGGAGGTGTCCTCTCGTGGCCGCGCCCCACACCACCGACCGCCGCAGCCGCACGTTCCTCGGCCTCCTCTCGCTGCCCGAACGGCGTTTCGTGGCCGACGCCCTGCGCACCGAAACGGTCGGCGGTGTCCTGCTCCTCGCGGCTGCGGTCACCGCCCTGCTGTGGGCCAACGTCCCCGCCTTCGGCGACAGCTACGAGGCAGTCAGCAGCTTCCACCTCGGCCCGGCCGCCCTCGGCCTCGACCTGTCGCTCCAGCACTGGGCGGCCGACGGCCTGCTCGCCGTCTTCTTCTTCGTCGCCGGCATCGAGCTCAAGCGCGAGCTCGTCGCGGGCGACCTGCGCGACGCCAAGGCGGCCGCCCTCCCGGTGATCGCCGCCGTCTGCGGCATGGCCGCGCCCGCGGTGGTGTACGTCCTCGTCAACACCGCGGGCGGCGGGTCGACGGACGGCTGGGCGGTCCCGACCGCCACCGACATCGCCTTCGCCCTCGCCGTCCTCGCGGTCATCGGCACCTCGCTGCCGTCCGCCCTGCGCGCCTTCCTGCTGACCCTCGCCGTCGTCGACGACCTCTTCGCGATCCTGATCATCGCGGTCTTCTTCACCGGCGACATCAGCTTCCCGCAGCTCGGCGGCGCGCTCTTCGGCCTGGTCCTGTTCTGGTTCCTGCTGCGCCGGGGCGTGCGCGGCTGGTGGGTGTACGTGCCGCTCGCCCTGGTCATCTGGGGCCTGATGTACAACAGCGGCGTCCACGCGACCATCGCCGGCGTCGCCATGGGCCTGATGCTGCGCTGCATCCGCCGGGAGGGCGAGGAGCACTCCCCCGGCGAGCACATCGAGCACCTGGTCCGCCCCCTCTCGGCCGGACTCGCCGTCCCCCTCTTCGCGCTCTTCTCCGCCGGGGTCGCCCTCTCCGGCGAAGCGATCGGGCAGGTCTTCACCCGTCCCGAGCCCCTCGGTGTCGTCCTGGGCCTGGTCGTCGGCAAGGCGGTGGGCATCTTCGGCGGCACCTGGCTGGCCGCCCGCTTCACCCGGGCCGAACTGGGCGGGGACCTGGCCTGGCCCGACGTGCTCGCCGTGGCCGCCCTCGCCGGCATCGGCTTCACGGTCTCCCTGCTGATCGGCGAGCTCGCGTTCACCGGCGACCCGGTCCTCACGGACGAGGTCAAGGCCGCCGTGCTGATCGGCTCCTTCATCGCCGCAACCGTCGCCTGCGTCCTGCTCAAGCTGCGCGACCGCACGTACCGGGCCCTCACCGAGGCCGAGGAGCGCGACGAGGACCTCGACGGCATCCCCGACGTCTACGAGGAGCACAACCCGGACTACCACCTGCGGATGGCGCGGATCCACGAGGAGAAGGCCGCGGCGCACCGCCGCAAGGCCGAGGCCGCGGCGGCCCCTTCGGCCGCCCGGCCGGCCGACGCACCGACCGCCGCGCCGACCGAAGGGGCGGCCGGGTCCAGCGGCGGCGGCGACCGTCCGGCATGATCTGAACTGACGCAGTGACCGACGGGGGACAGCCGCCGGCCGACGACAGAGGGAGAGAGCGATGACCGCAGTGGACCAAGGGGCGCAAGGAGCCGAGCGCACACTCGGCCAGCTGGTCGCCTCGGCCACGGCCGAGATGTCCGCCCTGGTGCACGACGAGATCGCCCTCGCCAAGGCGGAGCTCCGCGAGGACGTCCGGCGCGGGGCGACCGGCGGCATCTCCATCTCGATCGCCGGGGTGTTCGCCCTCTTCTCCCTGCCGGTGCTGAGCTTCGCCGCCGCATACGGGATCCACAACCTCGGGCTCGGCCTCGCCTGGTCCTTCCTCATCGTCGGCGTGGCGTTCCTGCTGCTCGCGGGCCTGCTCGCGCTGATCGCCGTGAGCAAGTTCAAGAAGGTCAAGCCTCCGGAGAGGAGCATCGCCTCCGTCAAGGAGACCGCGGCCGTCCTCCAGACCGTCAAGCCGCATCCGCGGCCGGTGAGTGACCAGGCTGTGGGTGTGGCACGCTCGTCCTCATGACAGCGACCGCACCGGACTCCAGCACCCCGCCCACCACCGCGACGGCGGTGCGCCTCGACGGCCCCTGGACGCACCGGGACGTCGCGGCCAACGGGGCCCGGTTCCACGTCGCCGAGCTCGGCGACGGGCCGCTGGTGCTGCTGCTCCACGGCTTCCCGCAGTTCTGGTGGACCTGGCGGCACCAGCTGATCGCGCTCGCCGAGGCCGGGTACCGCGCCGTCGCGATGGACCTGCGCGGCGTGGGGGGCAGCGACCGCACCCCGCGCGGCTACGACCCCGCCAACCTGGCGCTCGACGTCACGGGCGTCATCCGCTCCCTGGGCGAGCCGGACGCCGCCCTGGTGGGGCACGACCTGGGCGGGTACCTCGCCTGGACGGCGGCCGTGATGCGGCCCAAGCTGGTGCGCCGGCTCGTCGTCTCCTCCATGCCGCACCCGCGGCGCTGGCGCTCGGCCATGCTGTCGGACTTCGGACAGACCAGGGCGAGTTCGCACATCTGGGGCTTCCAGCGGCCGTTCCTCCCCGAGCGGCAGCTCGTCGCCGACGACGGGGCGCTCGTCGGGAAGCTGATCCGGGACTGGTCCGGGCCGCGGCTGCAGGAGGACGCGGCCGAGGAGGACCGGGCAGAGGAGGATCTGGCCGTGTACCGGCGGGCCATGTGCATCCCGTCCACGGCGCACTGCTCGATCGAGCCGTACCGCTGGATGATGCGCTCCATGGCGCGGCCGGACGGGCTCCAGTTCAACCGGCGGATGAAGATGCCGGTGCGGGTGCCGACCCTGCACCTGCACGGTTCGCTCGACCCGGTGATGCGGACGCGCAGCGCGGCGGGTTCCGGCGAGTACGTCGAAGCCCCGTACCGCTGGCGGCTGTTCGACGGCCTCGGGCACTTCCCGCACGAAGAGGACCCGGCCGCGTTCTCGACCGAGCTGGTGAACTGGCTCAAGGATCCGGAACCCGACCGCTGAACCACCGGCGCCCGCCCCCCGTACGGCCGCGGCCCTCTGGCGGAATGACGGACCGACTGGCTTGCGGGCATTCAATTGCCCGGCGCATAGGCCAATTGGCAGCGCCGGACGGGGTTACCGACCTTGGCGCCCGGGCACAGCTCGTTGTATGGGCTGGACGCACGACCACGGTGACACCACACACGACCACCGCCCGGCAGCGACGCCGGGCGGGCACGGGAGGACCGGCCGCGAGGGCCGCGACCCCCGACTCGGGATACCGCGCATCCTGCGCCGCCGGGCCCGCTGGGTGTCGGCGCGGCTGCGCCATCCACGCACCTAGCGGGGCCGGGGGCGGGTCCCCGAGCGTACGGGCGGGAACGCCACCGCCCGTACGGGGTCACCCGCCCGTACGGCTCACAGGGCGCAGGCCTGGCTGTCGACCCGCCGTTCGGCGGTCTTCCCGATCCGGATGTCGTCGCGGACCTCGTCCGCCGTCAGCGCGTAGCCGGTGTTCGGGTCGTCGAGGGATTTCGCGAAGACGACTCCGTACACCCTGCCGTCCGAGGTCAGCAGCGGGCCGCCCGAGTTGCCCTGGCGCACGGTCGCGTACAGCGAGTACACGTCGCGGCGAACGGTGCCCCGGTGGTAGATGTCCGGGCCGTTGGCGTTGATCCGGCCGCGGACGCGCGCCGAGCGGACGTCGTACGCGCCGTTCTCCGGGAAGCCCGCGACGATCGCGTCGCTGCCGCTCACCGCGTTCTTGTCGGCCCACTCCAGCGGCGGCGCCTTCAGCTTGGGCACGTCGAGGACGGCGATGTCGCGCTCCCAGTCGTAGAGGACGACCTTCCCGTCGTACAGCTTGCCCTCGCCGCCGATCTGCACGGTCGGCTCGGTGACGCCACCGACGACGTGCGCGTTCGTCATCACCTTGCCGGGGGCGAAGACGAAGCCGGTGCCCTCCAACACCTTGCTGCAACTGGGCGCCGTGCCCACGACCTTCACGATCGAGCGCTTGGCCGCCGCGGCGACGGGGCTCTGCGCCAGCGCCGGGTCGGGCGCGCGGACCTCGGTGATGGGCTCGTTGGAGAACGGGCTGAAGACCTGCGGGAAGCCGTTCTGGGCGAGGGTGGAGGTGAAGTCCGAGAACCAGGTGCCGGCCTGCTCGGGCAGCACCCGCGACACCCCCAGCAGCACCCTGGAGTTGCGGACCTCCTTGCCCAGCGTGGGCAGCGAAGTGCCGGCGAGCGCCGATCCGATGAGCCAGGCGACGAGCAGCATCGCGACGACGTTCACGAGCGCGCCGCCGGTGGCGTCGAGGATCCGCGCGGGCGACCACGTGATGTGGCGGCGCAGGCGGTTGCCGAGGTGGGTGGTGAAGGCCTGCCCGATGGAGGCGCAGACGATGACGACGACGACGGCGATCACCACGACCGTGGTGGACACCTTCGTGCCGTTGTCGGTCACCTTGTCCCAGATCAACGGGAGGACGGACATGGCGATGAGGCCACCGCCCAGGAAGCCGATCACCGACAGGATGCCGACGACGAAACCCTGGCGGTAGCCGACGATCGCGAACCACACGGCAGCGACCAGCAGCAGGATGTCCAGCACGTTCACGTGGGCCACCGTCTCATGCGCGCCAGTCGAGCGGGACCTGCCTCGACCGGTCCCATGGGCGCTCCCAACCTGCGAAGTGCAGCATCCGGTCGATCACTCCGGCGGTGAAACCCCAGACCAGAGCGTCGTTCACGGTGAAAGCGGGGCCCAGGTGGCCGCTGGGGTGGACAGCGGTGGCGCGGTTGGCGGGGTCAGTGAGATCGGACACGGGCACGGTGAACACGCGGGCGGTCTCGGCCGGGTCCACGGCGCCCACCGGGCTCGGCTCGCGCCACCAGCCCAGGACCGGGGTCACGACGAACTCGCTGACCGGGATGTACAGGCGCGGCAGCACCCCGAACAGCTGGACCCCGGCCGGGTCGAGCCCGGTCTCCTCCTCGGCCTCGCGCAGCGCGGCATGCAGCGGGCCGGTGGTGTGCGGGTCGCCGTCCTCCGGATCGAGGGCGCCGCCGGGGAAGGAGGGCTGACCGGGGTGGGAGCGCAGGCTGCCGGCCCGCTCCATCAGCAGCAGTTCGGGGCCGGAGGGGCCCTCGCCGAAGAGGATGAGGACCGCGGACTGGCGGCCCCGCCCGTCCTCGGGCGGCAGGAACCGGCTGAGCTGGGTCGGGCGGACCGTCCGCACGGCCTCCACGACGGGATCCAGCCAGCCGGGCAGGCCCTGGGTGCTCAGGCGCAGGTCGCGGCGGTCCGCGGAGCCCGGTCCGGTGCCGGGCCCGGCACCATGCCCGGCGCCCGGTCCGGAGCCCCATGAGGGCTCCGGACCGCAATCCTGCGCCGGTGGCGCGGCCGCCTGGGCCACTCCCGCTCGGGCCGCTCCGCTGTCGTCCTGCGCTCCGCGCGTCATAGGCACCCCTGCTCCCTGCCGTTGCTGTTGCTGTTGCCGGCACCGGCCCGACACCGTCCCGACGCCGTGACGACGCCGTCCCGACACGGGGACAACGCCGCCCCGGTCCGGATTCGTTCCACCGCGGGCCGCCGTGGGCGGCGGCCCGCGCCCTGCTCAGACCGCCGCCGGGGCTCCGCCGAGCGGCTGGGCCGGAAGGCCCGGGTAGTCCGGCGGCGGGTTCAGCCGCTGGCCCGGCTGGCCGCCCTTCTCGTACTTCAGAAGCTTCTTCGCCTTCTCCGGGTCCGTCTCGCCCTCCCCGTACGCGGGGCAGAGCGGGGCGATCGGGCAGGCGCCGCAGGCCGGTCGGCGCGCGTGGCAGATGCGGCGGCCGTGGAAGACGACGCGGTGAGAGAGCATCGTCCACTCGCCCTTGGGGAAGATCGCGCAGATCTCGGCCTCGACCTTCTCCGGGTCCTCCTGCTCGGTCCACTTCCAGCGCCGTACCAGCCGCCCGAAGTGGGTGTCCACGGTGATCCCGGGAACGCCGAACGCGTTGCCGAGCACGACGTTGGCCGTCTTGCGGCCGACGCCGGGCAGGGTCACCAGGTCCTCCAGGCGGCCCGGCACCTCCCCGCCGAAGTTGTCCCGCAGGGCCTGCGAGAGGCCGAGGAGGGCCTTGGACTTGGCCCGGAAGAACCCGGTCGGCCGGATGATCTCTTCCAGTTCCTCGGGCACGGCCGCCGCCATGTCCTCCGGGGTCGGGTACGCGGCGAAAAGGGCCGGGGTCGTCTGGTTGACCCGGAGGTCGGTGGTCTGGGCGGACAGGACGGTCGCGACCAGGAGCTCGAAGGGGTTCCGGAAGTCGAGTTCGGGATGGGCGTACGGGTAGAGCTCTGCCAGCTCCCGATTGATCCTGCGGGCGCGGCGCACCATGGCCAGCCGGGATTCCGTTTTCTTGGCCGAAGTTTTGCCCGAGGGCTTCGGCAGGCTCTTCTCGGGCTTCCCGGGCGGCCCGGGCGCCCTCTCGGGGGCATGTTCGCCCACAGCTGAATCGGCCGCGCGTGTCATTCGCGCGGACCCCTTGGCCTGTGCTCTCACCGGCTTGTTGGACACCCGGCCAGCCTAAGCCCGCCCGCCCGAACCCGCCCGGACCTCAGGTAACACCACCCCGATTGGCCTCTCGCCGCACAGCATGCCCGTCCGTCCGGCATCCTTGTGATTGATCGCACTGTTTCAGGCGTCCGGCAAAATGGGGAACACGGTCCCCTGAGCTGGTCGACATAGGAGAGAGACTCGTGGACGACGTTCTGCGGCGCGCCCCGCTCTTCGCGGCGCTCGATGACGAGCAGGCCGCGGAGCTCCGCGCCTCCATGAGCGAGGTGACTCTCGCACGCGGTGACGCCCTGTTCCACGAGGGCGACCCCGGTGACCGGCTGTACGTCGTGACCGAGGGCAAGGTGAAGCTGCACCGCACCTCCCCCGACGGCCGCGAGAACATGCTGGCCGTCCTCGGCCCCGGCGAGCTGATCGGCGAGCTCTCGCTGTTCGACCCGGGCCCGCGCACCGCCACCGCCACCGCCCTCACCGAGGTCAAGCTCCTCGGCCTGGGCCACGGTGACCTCCAGCCCTGGCTGAACGCCCGGCCCGAGGTGGCGAGCGCCCTGCTGCGCGCGGTGGCCCGCCGCCTGCGCAAGACCAACGACCAGATGTCCGACCTGGTCTTCTCCGACGTCCCGGGCCGCGTGGCCCGCGCGCTCCTGGACCTGTCGCGCCGGTTCGGCGTGCAGTCGGAGGAGGGCATCCACGTCGTGCACGACCTGACGCAGGAGGAGCTCGCCCAGCTCGTCGGCGCCTCCCGCGAGACCGTGAACAAGGCCCTGGCCGACTTCGCCGGCCGCGGCTGGCTCCGGCTGGAGGCCCGCGCGGTGATCCTGCTGGACGTGGAGCGGCTGGCCAAGCGCTCGCGCTGACGTACGCGCACGCCCGTACGCGAGAGGGGTCCTGCCCGGTGGTCCGGGCGGGGCCCCTTCGTGCCGTCACGGCCCCCGCGTGCCGCGGCGCCCCCGCGACCGGGCACAGTGGGGCCATGGAGCGTCGGGGAGTGGACACGGACGGGTACTTCGAACGGGAGGGGTCGCTCGGCCTGGTGCAGGAGGCGTTCGCGCCGGTCGTCGCCGCCGCGCGCGGCCTGATCACCGACGCGTACGGGCCCCGGCTGCACAGCGCCTACCTGTACGGCTCCGTGCCGCGCGGCACCGCCCGACCGGGGCGCTCCGACCTCGACCTGCTGCTCGCCCTGCACCACGAGCCGGCCCAGGGGGACCGGAAGGCCGCCGACGTGCTGGCGCGGACCTTGGACCGGGAGTTCGGGCAGATCGACGGGGTCGGCGTGCTGCTGTACGGCAGGGACCGGCTGCTGAGCGAGCAGGAACGGTACGACATGGGCTGGTTCCTGGCCTGCCTGTGCACCCCGCTCCTCGGCCCCGACCTGGCGGCGCAGCTGCCCCGCTACCGCCCGGACGCCCGGCTGGCCCGCGAGGCCAACGGCGGCCTGGGCGACCTCCTGCCCCGCTGGCAGGCCCGGCTGGACGAGGCGGCCACCCCCGGCGACGTCAGGCGGATCAGCCGCGGCTTCGCCCGCCACCTGGTGCGCACCGGGCTCATGCTCGTCATGCCGCGCTGGGGCGGCTGGACCAGCGACCTCACCGAGTCCGCGGAGGTCTTCGCGCGGTACTACCCGGAGCGCGCCGCACAGATGCGGGCCGCGGCCGCGGTGGCGCTGGAGCCGGTCTCCGACCCGGCCGTGCCGCGGGCGTTCGTCGAGGACCTCGGGCCGTGGCTCGCGCAGGAGTACACGGCCCGGCTGGGCAGGAAGACCCCGCGCTGAGCGCTCCGCGGGGAGGCGCGGCGGTGGACCGGAGATCGTCTGCGGCCGGCTGGTGGCCGATCGCGCAGTCCCCCGCGCCCTTCCGGGGCGCTGCTGCCGTCGGCTTCGCCGCGGCCGCTCGACCCCCGCGCCGGACCGCCCGCGGGAGCAGGGCGGGGGCGGGGGCCGGCCTCAGGCGCGGCTCAGGGCTTCCGCCAGTTCCTCGACCGAACGCTTGGCCTCGGCCAGGTCCGCCCCGGTGGCCGACCTATAGGCCTTGATCGCCTCGATCGTGCGGCCCTCGCGCAGCAGCGCCCGTACGCCCTCCAGGCCCGCCGGCTCCGGCTCCTCGATGCCCAGGTGGTCCAGGACGAGGCCCAGGCGCCGCTCCAGCCGTTCCGCCCTGCGGTCGAGCGCCTTCATGCGCAGGGTCACCGTCGAGGCGATCCACGCGGCGCAGGCGAGGAGTGCGAGCAGAAGGATCAGCGTGTTCATTCGGGTCCCCCCGGGATCAGTCCGTGATCTTGAAGGTACTCCAGTTGGGCTCGTACGGACCATTCGGCGGCGGGCCACAGGGAGCGGTCGACGTCCGCGTAGACCTGGGCGACGACCTCCTGCGGCGTGGTGTAGCCGTTCTCGACGGCGGTCTCGACCTGGGCGAGCCGGTGCGCGCGGTGCGCGAGGTAGAACTCCACCGCCCCCTGCGCGTCGTCCAGCACCGGGCCGTGGCCGGGCAGCACCGTGTGCACGCCGTCGTCGACCGTCAGGGAGCGCAGCCGGCGCAGCGAGTCGAGGTAGTCGCCGAGGCGCCCGTCGGGGTGGGCGACGACGGTGGTGCCGCGGCCGAGGATCGTGTCGCCGGTCAGGACGGCCCGGTCGGCGGGCAGGTGGAAGCAGAGCGAGTCGGAGGTGTGCCCGGGGGTGGGGACCACCCGCAGCTCCAGGCCGCCGGTGCGGATCACGTCCCCGGCGGCCAGCCCCTCGTCGCCGAGGCGCAGGGCCGGGTCCAGGGCGCGGACCTTGGTGCCGGTGAGCTCGGCGAAGCGGCCGGCGCCCTCGGCGTGGTCGGGGTGGCCGTGGGTGAGGAGGGTCAGCCCGATGCGCTTGCCGGCGCGCTCGGCGGTCTCGACGACCGCGCGCAGGTGCGCCTCGTCCAGCGGGCCGGGGTCGATGACGACGGCGAGGTCGGAGCCGGGCTCGGAGACGAGCCAGGTGTTGGTGCCGTCAAGGGTCATGGCCGAGGCGTTCGGGGCCAGGATGTTGGTGGCGCGGGCGGTGGCCGGTCCGGAGGAGACCACTCCGCGCGGCTGTCCGGGCAGGGCTGCGGCATCGCTCACGACTCGCCTCCGAACGCGACGCGCTTGGTGAACTCGTCGTGGCCGGGCCAGCTGAGCACCACCTCGCCGTTCTCCAGCGCGGCCTGCGCCAGTACGGGTTCCAGGTCCTGCCCGGCGGCCGCGGCGAGGGCGTCGGCGGCGCTCCGGTACGGCTCCAGGGACCGCAGGGTGGAGATGGTGGGCGGCATCATCAGCAGCTCGCCCTTGTCGTAGCCGTCCGCGGCGTCGGCGGGGCGGATCCAGACGGTCCGGTCGGCTTCGGTGGAGGCGTTGCGGGTGCGCTGGCCCTCGGGGAGGGCGGCGACGAAGAACCAGGTGTCGTAGCGGCGCGGCTCGAACTCCGGGGTGATCCAGCGGGCCCACGCGCCGAGCAGGTCGGAGCGCAGCCGCAGGCCGCGGCGTTCGAGGAAGGCGGCGAAGGACAGCTCGCGGGCGACGAGGGCCTGCCGGTCGGCCTCCCAGTCCTCGCCGGTGGTGTCCCCGACGACGGTGTCGGCGGTCTCGCCCGCGAGGAGCACGCCCGCCTCTTCGAAGGTCTCGCGGACGGCCCCGCAGACGATGGCCTGGGCGGTGCGGGCGTCGGTGCCGAGGCGGGCCGCCCAGGTGTCCCGGTCGGGTCCGGCCCAGCCGACGAGGCGGTCCTCGTCGCGCGGGTCGACGGCGCCGCCGGGGTAGGCGTACGCGCCGCCGGCGAAGGCCATGGAGGCCCGCCGGCGCAGCATGTGCACGACAGGGCCGGCCGCGGTGTCCTTCAGCAGCATCACGGTGGCGGCCCGTCTGGGCTCCACCGGTGTGAGGGAGCCGTCAGAGAGAGCGCGGATCCGGTCGGGCCACTCCGGCGGGTACCACTGCCCTCCGGCGGGGGTGGCTCCGTGTGTCTGCTGCTGTCCCTGCTCACCGTTGGGCATGCCCGGATGCTACGGGCATCCGGCCCGATGTTCGAGAGCTGCCTGCCGCGGGCGGGCCCGCGCGCCGTGCACGGCCGGCGTACGGGCCCGGCAGGGCCCCGGGGATCCGTCGGGAGCCCCGGGTGCGTCCGGAGCCGGTCAGGCCCCGGGCAGCAGCTCGACCTGGAACTCGACCTCGACCGGGGCGTCGAGCGGGAGCACCGCCACGCCGACCGCGCTGCGGGCGTGGACGCCCTTCTCGCCGAGCACCTCGCCGAGGAGCTCGCTCGCGCCGTTGAGGACGGCGGGCTGGCCCGTGAAGTCGGGGGCCGAGGCGATGAAGCCGACCACCTTCACGACGCGGGCGATCCGGTCGAGGTCGCCCACGACGGACTTCACGGCGGCCAGGGCGTTCAGCGCGCAGATCCCGGCGAGTTCCTTGGCCTGCTCGGGCGAGACCTCGGCGCCGACCTTGCCGGTGACCGGCAGGCTGCCCTTGACCATCGGGAGCTGGCCCGCGGTGAAGACGTAGTTGCCCGAGCGGACGGCCGGCTGGTACGCGGCCAGCGGCGCGGCGACCTCGGGGAGGGTCAGGCCGAGCTCGGCCAGCTTCGCTTCGACGGCGCCGCTCATGCCTTCTTCTCCCGCTTGAGGTAGGCCACGAGCTGCTCGGGGTTGTTCGGGCCGGGCACGACCTGGACGAGCTCCCAGCCGTCCTCGCCCCAGGTGTCCAGGATCTGCTTGGTGGCGTGGACCAGCAGCGGGACCGTCGCGTATTCGAACTTCTTGGTCATGGGGGCGAGCGTATCGCCTGTCGCGCCGGGAAAACGCCCGGCCGGAGCCCGGCGGCGGCTCTGCGGGACCACGGCGGGACCACGGCGCGACCGCCGCGGCCGGGCCCCGGCTCCGGCCGGGGGGAGAGGCTCCTGCGCGGCGCGAGGGCCGAGTGGTTAGGCTCAAGGGCTGTGAGCAGGCTCCAGGTGGTCAGCGGCAAGGGCGGAACCGGAAAGACCACGGTTGCCGCGGCACTCGCGCTCGCCCTCGCACGCGAGGGCAGGCGGACGCTTCTGGTGGAGGTCGAGGGCAGGCAGGGGATCGCACAGCTCTTCGGGACGGAGGAGCTCCCGTACGAGGAGCGCCGGATCGCCGTGGCCCCGGGCGGCGGGGAGGTGTTCGCGCTCGCCATCGACGCGGAGCGGGCGCTGTTGGACTACCTCCAGATGTTCTACAAGCTCGGCTCGGCGGGCCGTGCGCTGAAGAAGCTCGGCGCCATCGACTTCGCGACGACGATCGCGCCCGGGCTGCGGGACGTGCTGCTGACGGGCAAGGCGTGCGAGGCGGTGCGCCGCAAGGACAAGGCCGGCCGGTACGTGTACGACCACGTGGTCATGGACGCGCCGCCGACGGGCCGGATCACCCGCTTCCTGAACGTCAACGACGAGGTGGCGGGGCTCGCCCGGTTCGGGCCGATCCACAACCAGGCGCAGGCCGTGATGAAGGTGCTCAAGTCACCCGAGACGGCGGTCCACTTGGTGACACTGCTGGAGGAGATGCCCGTCCAGGAGACCGCCGACGGGATCGCCGAGCTGGTGGAGGCCGGGCTTCCGGTGGGGCGGGTCGTGGTGAACATGGTCCGGCCGCACCATCTGGACGAGGAGGCGCTGCGGGCCGCGGGCAACGAGCACCGCGCCGGCGTGGCCCGGGCGCTGTCCCGGGCGGGCCTCGGTGGTGCCCGGGACGGCGGGGAGGCGGAGCGGCTGGTGGAGCCGCTGCTCGCGCAGGCCGCCGAACATGCGAGCCGGGTGGAGCTGGAGCGCGCCCAGCGGGCCGTGCTGCGGGAGCTGAAGGTGCCGACGTACGAACTCCCGCTGCTCGGCGCGGGGATGGAACTGGCCGGGCTGTACGAGCTGGCCTCGGAGCTGCGGAAACAGGCGGGCGAGGAATGAGTGAGGCTGTGGGCGCGTCGCCGTCGCCGGAGCTGTCCGTGGACCGGCTGCTGGACGACCGCGACACCCGGATCATCGTGTGCTGCGGCGCGGGCGGGGTCGGCAAGACCACGACCGCCGCCGCCCTGGGCCTGCGGGCGGCGGAGCGGGGCCGGAAGGTGGTCGTGCTGACCATCGACCCGGCGCGCCGACTGGCCCAGTCGATGGGGATCGACTCCCTCGACAACACCCCGCGCCGGGTCTCCGGCGTGGCCGGCGACGGCGGTGAACTGCACGCCATGATGCTGGACATGAAGCGGACCTTCGACGAGATCGTCGAGGCGCACGCGGACCGGGAGCGGGCCGGGGCGATCCTGGCCAACCCCTTCTACCAGTCCCTGTCGGCCGGCTTCGCGGGCACGCAGGAGTACATGGCGATGGAGAAGCTGGGGCAGCTGCGGGCCCGGGACGACTGGGACCTGATCGTGGTGGACACCCCGCCGAGCCGGTCGGCGCTGGACTTCCTCGACGCGCCGAAGCGGCTCGGGTCGTTCCTGGACGGCAAGTTCATCCGGGTGCTGATGGCTCCGGCGAAGGTCGGCGGCCGGGCGGGGATGAAGTTCCTGAACGTCGGCATGTCGCTGATGACGGGCACCCTCAGCAAACTGATGGGGGCTTCGCTGCTGAAGGACGTGCAGACGTTCGTGGCGGCGATGGACACGATGTTCGGCGGTTTCCGCACCCGCGCGGACGCGACGTTCCGACTGCTGCAGGCTCCGGGGACGGCCTTCCTGGTGGTGGCGGCCCCCGAACCGGACGCGCTGCGCGAGGCCGCGTACTTCGTGGAGCGGCTCGCCGCAGAGCGGATGCCGCTGGCCGGGCTCGTCCTGAACCGCGTGCACGGCAGCGGCGCCGACGGGCTGTCCGCCGAGCGGGCCCTGGCCGCCGCAGACAATCTTGGGCGGGGCGGCATTGTGGATCAGGAGGCCGGGAAAGCTGGACTTCGTGACTCGGCCGCAGAAGACGTGCATGAAGACGTGCATGCGGAACCGGGCCCGGTGGCGGGCTCGGACGCCGGCGCGGGCTCGGACGCGGAAGCGGACGAGATCGCGGCAGGACTGCTTCGCCTGCACGCCGAGCGCATGCAGGTGATCGCGCGCGAACAGCGCACGCGCGACCGGTTCACGTCACGGCACCCAGAGGTGGCGGTGACCGAGGTGGCCGCCCTGCCCGGCGATGTGCACGACCTCGCCGGGCTGCGGGCCATCGGAGAACGACTCGCGGCCGGGGTTCCGGCCGGAGCGTAGGCGACCGTACGGCGACGGGTGTACGCGGGACGGCAGGGGATCTACCCGGCCGCCGCGTACGTCTCGTACGGGACGTCCATCTCCGCATCGACATCCACGGTGAGGATGCCCGTGCTGCGTTCGTACTCCATGCGGGCGGTCTCGAGCAGCCGCCGCCACGAGGTGACGGTGGGACGCCGGCGCAGCAACGCGCGACGCTCCCGCTCGGTCATTCCACCCCACACGCCGAACTCGACACGATTGTCGAGCGCGTCGGCCAGGCACTCGGTCCGCACCGGACACCCGGTGCACACCGCCTTGGCCCTGTTCTGTGCCGCTCCTTGAACGAACAGTTCATCCGGATCGGTAGTGCGGCAGGCTGCCTGCGCACTCCAGTCGGTTACCCAGCCCATCCCGGCGCCGTCCTCTCCCGAATCGAGGCTCCCCCACGGCGGTAGCGGCATATTCACCGCTGCCAGTTGAGGACGTTACGGAAGGCGGGGACGGCGCAACACCCCCGACGGGCCCAATCTTGAATGGCCCGAACGGACTATGGGTAAGCGGCAGATCACCCGACGGAGTGATCGGACGACATGCCGGACCATTCCGGCGACTCGGATGAATCGGCGGACTCGGGACGAGCATCCGTCAGAGCGAGCGGCGATATTCGGACATGAGTTCACCCCATTCGGGAAGGGTGAAAATCAAGCCGAGGGGTTGATGTCACACCGCACTGCTGTGACAGTTGGGGACAGCTTAGGCCAAGGCATTCGCGCGTGTCCGGTGAATGGGAAGGTAGGCCCCACGCGTTGTCGTGCCGTCAAGTCCCGGGGATGCGGCCTGCGAGCACAGCGCATCGCAGAGGCGCCGGTGC
Source organism: Streptomyces sp. BR123 (assembly GCF_013401435.1). Lineage (GTDB taxonomy): Bacteria > Actinomycetota > Actinomycetes > Streptomycetales > Streptomycetaceae > Streptomyces. The sequence goes on along the minus strand of NZ_JACBGN010000064.1, from coordinate 2,498 downwards.
CACTCGTTTGCGCCAGCAGCGGGCTTGCCGGCCGTCACGGGCTCCGGGCCACCCGGCTGCATTGGATGTCACGGTCTGGTACTCGAACGCTCCGAGGAGCCCCTGCTCCCGCGGAACGCCACTCACGACGGATTAGTCTTCCCTCCATGGGAAAGAAGCGCTCGGGCGCCGGGCTCACCGGGCCGCAGCAGGCCGCCAAGTTCCTCGGGCTGTCCGTTCTCGCCGGAGTCGTTCTGGCAGGCATCGCCATCCCGGGCGCCGGCGCCCTCGGGCTGGCCGCCAAGGGCACAGTAGAGGGATTCGACGAGATCCCGGCCAATCTCAAGACCCCGCCGCTCAGCCAGCGCACCACGATCCTGGACGCCGAGGGTGGGCTGATCGCCACGGTGTACTCGCGTGACCGGCAGGTGGTCCCGCTCACGGCCATCTCGCCGTACATGCAGAAGGCGATCGTCGCGATCGAGGACTCGCGCTTCTACGAGCACGGCGCCGTCGACCTCAAGGGCATCCTGCGCGCGGTGAACCGCAACGCGCAGGAGGGCGGCGCCGCCCAGGGCGCCTCGACGCTCACCCAGCAGTACGTGAAGAACGTCTTCGTCGAGGAGGCGGGCGACGACGAGACGAAGGTGCGCGAGGCGCAGGAGAAGAGCCTCGGGCGCAAGATCCGCGAGCTGAAGTTCTCGATCCAGGTCGAGGAGGAGCTCGGGAAGAAGAAGATCCTCGAGAACTACCTGAACATCACGTACTTCGGCCAGCAGGCGTACGGCATCGAGTCCGCGTCCCAGCGCTACTTCAGCAAGCCGGCCAAGGACCTCACCCTGGACGAGTCGGCCCTGCTCGCCGGCCTCGTGCAGTCGCCCAGCCGGTACGACCCGGTGAACGACAGCCAGGAGGCGATGAAGCGCCGCAACGTCGTCCTCCAGCGGATGGCCGATGTCAAGGACATCTCGCAGGCCGAGGCGGACGAGGCGAAGAAGAAGCCGGTCCAGCTGAAGGTGACCCGGCCCAAGAACGGCTGCATCACGGCCGTCAAGGGCGCGGGCTTCTTCTGCGACTACGTGCGCAACACGTTCCTGACCGACCCGGTGTTCGGCAAGACCCGCGAGGAGCGGGCCAAGCTGTGGAACCGGGGCGGCCTGACCGTCCGTACGACGCTGGACCCGCAGTCGCAGGACTCCGTCAACGAGTCGATCAAGGACCACGTCAGCCAGGACGACAAGGTCGCCACGGCCGTCACCCTGGTACAGCCCGGCACCGGCCGCGTCGTCGCCATGGGGCAGTCCAAGCCGTACGGCTTCAGCAGGAACGAGACGCAGATCAACTTCTCCGTGGACAAGCGGATGGGCGGATCCAGCTTCGGCTTCCCGACCGGCTCGACCTTCAAGCCGTTCGTCGCGGCCGCGGCCCTGGAGGAGGGCATCTCCCCCGGCCGGGTGTACTCCTCGCCGTACCAGATGGAGTACCCGAGCCCGGTGCGGACCTGCGGCGACAAGCCCTGGGTCAACACCGCCCACGAGCGCCTGGAGAACGAGCAGGAGTCCGAGGTCGGCCCGTACGGCATGAACCAGGCGATGGCCAAGTCGGTCAACACCTACTTCGTGCAGATGATCACGGAGACCGGCGTGTGCCCGGTCACCGAGATGACCACCAAGCTCGGTGTGATCCCGGCCGACGGCACCAAGCTCCCCGAGGTCCCGGCCATCGCGCTCGGCACCGAGGGCATGTCGCCGCTGACCATGGCCAACGCGTACGCGACCTTCGCCAACCGCGGCACGTACTGCACCCCCGTCTCCATCGAGTCCATCACCGACGCCCACGGCAAGGCGCTGTCCGTGCCGAAGTCCAAGTGCGAGCGGGTGATGTCGGAGCGGACCGCCGACACCATCAACAGCCTGCTGCTCGGCGTGGTCGACTCCGGTACGGGTACGGCGGCGGGCCTGACCGACCGGCAGAACGCGGGCAAGACCGGCACCACCGACAGCCGCTACAACGCCTGGTTCGTCGGGTACACGCCGAACATGTCCGGCGCGACCTGGGTCGGCTCCGGCGGCTCCAAGCAGGTGTCGATGGAGAACATCACCATCGGCGGCCAGTACTACGACAAGGTGTACGGCGGCGGGCTCCCCGGCCCGATCTGGAAGCAGGCCGTCAGCGGGGCCCTCGCCGGACGCGAGGCCCCGAGCTTCGTCACGGTCGGCCTCCCCGACACCGGGAACCCCGGCGGCACCGGCAAGCCCACCCCGCCGACGACCAATCCGACGAAGCCCAACAAGCCCGGCAAGCCCGGCAAGCCGGGCGGCGACAGCAAGCCCGGCACCACGACCACGGGCGGCACCACCACCGGCGCCACGACGGGCGGGAACACCACGCCGACGAACCCGTTCCCCGAGATCACCCTGGAACCGGGCGTGATCGGCGGCCGCGACGGGCAGGAGCCTGTCTCGTATACACATCGGACGCTGCCGACGACGCGCGCGGTGTAGGTAGGGGGGGGTGGC
>NZ_JACBGN010000649.1 GCF_013401435.1 Streptomyces sp. BR123 | reverse complement strand
GGGGAGACGGGGGGCGGGACGGGCCTCCCGTCGGCCATGCGGTTGCCGCTCCACACGTTCCCGGCGCCGCCCGCGTTCCAGGCGGTGGCCGTGCCGTACGCCCCGGCGGCGGGGTGGTACTCGGCGGAGAACACGTTGTCGGTGACCTTGATGCCGGTGGCTCCGGGCCCGCCGCCGTAGAGGCTGTAGGCCCCGCCCGCCAGCCAGTTGCGCTCGACGACGACGGAGGAGACGACCCCGGTGTCGGCGAACAGCCCCACGGCGGCGGTGGCGCCCTGGTCCACGCGGACCGGGTTCAGCAGGGTGTTGTGGCGGACGGTCAGGCGGCCCTTGTTGCCGCCGCCGCTGATGACGGCGTCGGTGTGCTGCCACTCGCCGGTCTTGTTGCGGAAGGCGACGATGTCGTGCACGTAGTTGTCGTGCAGGTCGCCCTGGCCCATGGACAGGGCGTTGCCGAACACCGAGATGTCGCACCAGCCGACCTCGATCGAGCTGCCGCCCATGTTGGACACCGCGTAGTTGACGCCGCCGTTGTCGGGGCCCTTGCCGGGGATCGCGGTGATGGTGGTGTACAGGACCTTCAGGCCGCTGAAGCCGGGACGCAGGTTGATGCCCCACCAGTTGGTCGAGGTGATCTTGCTGTCGATGACGGTGACGTCGTTGGCGTAGACGTCCAGGGAGCCGTGGATGTCCCAGCCCCGGATGACGGTGCCGTCGGTCTTCACGGACATGTTGCCGGTGTCGTGCCGCTCCAGCTCGATCCGCGGCCCTGTGGTGGACGCGTCGGGGAAACCGCAGGCGCCCGGGGAGGAGCAGGCGGCGGGTGACGGGGCGGGCGG
>NZ_JACBGN010000648.1 GCF_013401435.1 Streptomyces sp. BR123 | reverse complement strand
GGGGCGGGGGCGGGGCCAGCTTCGACTTCGTCACGCGCGTGGCGTGCGAGCTCCCGCTGCAGGCCATCGCCGAGCTGATCGGCGTACCGCAGGAGGACCGGCTGCGCATCTTCGACTGGTCCAACAAGATGGTCGCGTACGACGATCCCGAGTACGCCATCACCGAGGCGGTCGGAGCCGAGGCCGCCATGGAACTCATCGGCTACGCGATGAACATGTCAGCGGCCCGCAAGGAGTGCCCGGCCAAGGACATCGTCACCCAGCTCGTGGCCGCCGAGGGCCAGGGCAACCTGAGCTCGGACGAGTTCGGGTTCTTCGTCCTCCTGCTGGCGGTCGCCGGCAACGAGACCACCCGCAACGCCATCAGCCACGGCATGCACGCCTTCCTCACCCACCCCGAGCAGTGGGAGCTGTACAAGGCGTCCCGGCCGGCGACCGCCGCCGAGGAGATCGTGCGCTGGGCCACCCCCGTGGTGTCCTTCCAGCGCACCGCCACACAGGACACCGAGCTCGGCGGGCAGAAGATCAAGGCGGGCGACCGGATCGGGCTCTTCTACGCCTCCGCCAACCACGACCCCGCGGTCTTCGAGAACCCGGACGCCTTCGACATCACCCGCGACCCCAACCCGCACCTCGGCTTCGGGGGCGGCGGACCGCACTTCTGCCTGGGCAAGTCCCTGGCCATCCTGGAGATCGACCTGATCTTCAACGCCCTCGCCGACGCCCTGCCCGACCTGCGGCTGGCCGGTGAGCCGCGGCGGCTGCGCGCGGCCTGGCTGAACGGCATCAAGGAGCTCCGGGTCAGCCACGCCTGAGCGGGCGCGGCAAGGCGGGGCGGGGTGGGCG
>NZ_JACBGN010000647.1 GCF_013401435.1 Streptomyces sp. BR123 | reverse complement strand
GATCCGGGGATGGCCCGCAGGGGCTCGTCGTCGGCGCCGTCCGTGGTGTCGCCGAGGCGGGGCATCGAGTCGAGCAGGCCCCGGGTGTACGGGTGGGCGGGGTCGGCGAACAGTTCGTCGACGCCGGCCCGTTCGGCGGCGCGACCGCCGTACATGACGAGCACCTCGTGCGCTACGCGGGCGACGACCCCCAGATCGTGGGTGATCATGATGATGCCGAGGCCGCGCTCCTGCTGGAGGCGGGCGAGGAGTTCGAGGATCTGCGCCTGGACGGTCACGTCGAGGGCGGTGGTGGGTTCGTCGGCGATGAGCAGGTCGGGCTCGCAGGCCAGCGCCATGGCGATCATCGCACGCTGGCGCATGCCGCCGGAGAACTGGTGCGGGTACTCGCGCGCGCGGCGGGCGGGCTCGGGGATGCCCACCTCGCCGAGCATGTCCACGGCGCGTGTGCGGGCGGCTGCCCGGCCTGCCTTGAAGTGGACGCGGACGTGCTCGGCGATCTGCTCGCCGACCGTGTAGTAGGGGTGGAGGCTGGACAGCGGGTCCTGGAAGATCATGGCCATCTTCCGGCCGCGGAGCCGGGAGAGCTCCTTCTGGGGCATCCCGGTGAGCTCCTGTCCGGCGAGCCGGACGGAGCCGGTGACCTCGGCGCCGCGGTGCAGGCCCATGACGGCGAGCGAGGTGACCGATTTGCCGGAGCCGGATTCGCCGACGATGCCGAGGGTCCGCCCGGCCTCGACGGTGAAGCCGAGGGAGTCGACGGCGCGTACGGGGCCGCGGGCGGTGGTGAAGGTGACGTTCAGGTCGCGGACTTCGAGCAGCGGCGCCCCGGGGGCGTCCGGGGTGGTGGGG
>NZ_JACBGN010000646.1 GCF_013401435.1 Streptomyces sp. BR123 | reverse complement strand
GCGCCCAGCCCCCCGCCGCGCACCCGCGTCCTCGGCCGGGCGCCCGCTTCCCACCCGTTGTCGTCGCGCCCGACCGGCCGGCGGCTGCCCGGTGCGGTTCCGCGGCGGTGACCGCGGACGGCGGGCCCGCCCGGGAGCGCCGCGTCAGTCTCGCGGAGCGGCGCCCAGAGCCCGGGGCACCCCCTCCTCCTTCGGCCCGAGGAAGTGCGGCTCCGGCCTGAAGGCCGCGTCGAGGGCCGCCTTGCCCGCCGCGAACACCTCGCGGGTGCCGCCGTAGTACCAGGTCGCGTCGTGCTCGTCGTCGACGCCGACCCCGTACGACTCCACGCCCGCCGCCTGGCACAGGGCGACGGCCCGGCGTATGTGGAAGCCCTGGCTGATCAGCACCGCCCGCTCGACCCCGAATATCTCCCGGGCCCTGACGCACGAGTCCCATGTGTCGAACCCTGCGTAGTCGCTGACGATGCGCGCGTCCGGCACCCCGTGCCCGGTGAGGTACGTCCGCATCGCGCCCGGCTCGTCGTACTCGGTGCGGCTGTTGTCCCCGGTCACGAGGACGACCTTGACCTTGCCGCTGCGGTAGAGCTCCACGGCCGCGTCGAGCCGGCGGGCCAGATACGGAGTCGGCCGGCCGTTCCACAGCCCCGCCCCGAACACCACCGCCACCTTGGCGGGCGGTGTGTCGGCCGTGCTGTGCAGCCGGTCCGCGGCCACCGCGTGCGTCCACGCCGACGGCAGCAGTGCCAGCACGCAGGCCGCCATCACCGCCCGCACGGCCCGCCGCCGCCCGCGCACCCCGCGCGGCAGACGCGGCCGCAGCACCGCCGCCGCCCGCCTCGCCCGGTCCCGCAC
>NZ_JACBGN010000645.1 GCF_013401435.1 Streptomyces sp. BR123 | reverse complement strand
GCCCCGACCCCCGCATCCACGGCCCCCACAACCGCGGCTACGACCTGATGGACGGCAAGCCGGTCGACGTCACCGAATGGAACATGTCCGACCGCTTCGCCGCCGGCGACATGATCTCCACCACCCGCGACCTGGAACGCTTCCTCGTCGCCCTCTTCCGCGGCCACGTCGTCCCGGAACCCCAGCTCGCCGAAATATTCACCGTCCCGGACATCCCCGGCGCCACCTACGGCGCCGCCCTCGAACGCCACGTGGTCAACGGCAAGGAGATCTGGGGCAAGACCGGCGCCCGCCCCGGCTACCACACGGTGATCGCCGCCACCCGCGACCTGTCCCGCACCGTCGTCTACTCGGTCAACAGCACCGACGCCAAGGGCGACGGCCTGAGGACGGTCCAGCGCTTCGCCTTCCCGGCCTTCAACCGCTGAGCCCACCCCTCCGGCAGGGGCCGATCCAGCTCGGCCTCGGCGGTCACGGCCCGCAGCCGCCACCCACCCGAAGCACGCAGCATCCGCTGCGGACCGCACCCCCGCCCGCCGACCCGACACCGCCGGGCGCGGCTGCTCCCCCTGGGCGTCTTTCCTTGGGGCCCTCCGCCGGCTGCTTCTTGCCCCGGGGCGGGGTGTGCGGTCAAGGGCGGCCGGAGGCCGTCGCGTCAGCGACGCGACGACGAAGGAGGAGCGCCCTTGACGGCGCGCCCCGCCCCGGAAACACCCTCGACCGGCGGATGGCCCCAAGCGGCTTCGCTGATGCGGGTCGGCGGTGTCCCGCAGAAGCGGTGCGGGGGATCAGCGGGCCGGCGTCGCGGAGCCACGCCGTCGGAGGGGGCGCCGGGCACGGCACCCGACGCAGGAGCGGAACCGGGA
>NZ_JACBGN010000644.1 GCF_013401435.1 Streptomyces sp. BR123 | reverse complement strand
GGGCCGGGCCGGGACCCCGTGTGCCGGGCTCGCCGCGCCTCCGTGTGCGGGGCGGGGCGGGCCGGGCCGCCGGGTCACCCCCGGCAGGTGATCCCCGGGCCGGGGGTGCGCGTTACGGTCGTGGCAAGGTGCCGACGGCCCCAGGCGGCGGCTCGGCCCACGCCCCGGCCCGTGCCGCGTCGCCGGGCCTTGCGACAGGAGCTGACGTGACCACAGACCACGACAAGCTGGATGAACTCGGCCCCATCGACTACCTGGTCGTCGAGTTCCCCGGCAGCCACCTGACCGGTGAGGGCATGCCCCTGCTGATCGATCTCGTCGAGCGCGGGATCATCCGCATCCTCGACCTCACCTTCTTCACGAAGCTGGAGGACGGCACGGTCGAGGGCATCGCCCTGGCCGACGTCAACGGCGACGGCGAGCTGGACCTCACGCTCTTCGAGGGCGTGTCCACGGGCCTGATCGGCGACGACGACATGGCCGAGGCCGGCTCCCTGCTCCAGCCCGGGGACTCCGCGGCCGTTCTGCTCTACGAGAACACCTGGGCCGCGCCCCTGGCCGCCGCCCTCCGCCGCGCCGACGCCCGGATGATCGCGAGCGGGCGTGTGCCGGTGCAGGACGTGATCGAGGCGCTGGACGCGCTCGAATCCGCGGCCTGAGGGCCCCGGACCCGCATCCACTCCCCCACAGAGGCAGGACACCATGCCCGGACTCCTTCGCGGCGTCGCACGCACCGCCGTCGTCGCCGGTACGGCCACCGCCGTCTCCAACCGTGTCTCGCGCCGCCAGGCCGGCCGCTGGGCCCAGCAGGACGCGGAGCAGGCCCAGGCCGCTTACGCGCAGCAGGCAGCAGCGGCCGGCCTGGCGG
>NZ_JACBGN010000643.1 GCF_013401435.1 Streptomyces sp. BR123 | reverse complement strand
GAGGGGGGGTGTGCGGTGCACGCACCGGCGGGTGCCGTCGGCGCGCGGGCCGGGCGGTCCGGCTCCGCACGGGCCAACGACCCCCGTCCCTGCCGGTCACCGGCAGGGTGTCCTTCGACATCCAAGTCAGTCGAAACGGAGCTCCGGGCGTGTCCAGAGGGTGAGGTCGCTGCTGGTGGCGACTGCCAGGGTGAGACCGGAGGGGGAAAAGCCGGCAGCGCGCAGCTCCGAGTACTCGGAGTGGAAGACGTGCCACCAGGTGCCTCCCGCCGGTCCTCTGCGTGCTCCGCCGTCGGCGGAGAGGATGACGCGGTCATGGGGCCATTCGGGACTGACGATGTCCAGCGTCCAACCGTCCGGGGTGGTGCGGTGCAGACCGCCGCCGAAGAGGCCGGCGATACGGACCGGGGTCCCTGCGACCGGACCGAGGCCGGGGCAGGTGAGGTCCGGGTGTGCGTCGGGGGTGCCGGTGGCGGGATCGGGATCCCGGTCGCGTGCGATCTTCTCGCCGGTGACCGCATCGAAGAGTCCGTGACCGTCGTTGGACACGACCATGACGAGGTCGTGTCCGGTGTCCGGGTGGACTGCGAAGCCGATGCCGAGCAGGCCGCCGATGGCGACCCCGTGGTCCAGGACCGGTTGCCAGGGCATCGGGGCGGGCATGACGGGGGCGGCGAGGTAGCGCTCCCGTAGCTGCTGCTGGTACTGCGTGATCAACTCGTCTCCTCGGTCCGGTTCGTTCCGGGAAGCCTGAACGACCGGGTACGCTGCGGGGCTGCGGCGCGGATGTGCTCCGTTCCCGCAGCCCCGTCCGTCCCGAATCGGTTGGCCCCGGATTCCCTCCGGCAGGGGCGGGATGGGGGCAGGATG
>NZ_JACBGN010000642.1 GCF_013401435.1 Streptomyces sp. BR123 | reverse complement strand
GGGACAGGGACAGGGACAGGGACAGGGGGCAGGGACAGGGACAGGGGGCAGGGACAGGAGGCGGTGGGGCCCGGGACGGCAGGTGTTGTCGTGCACGGGGCAGAAGCACCGTGTTCGAAGGGTACTGTAATGGCAATCATTTTCATTAACGACCCGGGGTGCGTCTCCCCGAGCCGCCGCCCCGCCCTCAAGGAGCAACCACACCGTGACCGCCACCCCCACACCCACACCACCGCCCGCGGCGACCAAGTCCGAAGCGCTGCCGCCTCGTTCGGTCCTGCGCGACACCGCGTTCCTGCGCCTGTGGGCGGGCACCACCGCCTCCGGGCTCGCGACCTGGGCCCTGCCCTTCGTCCTCGGGCTCGCCGTCCTCCACCGCGACCTCGGCGCCACCGGCCTCGGCCTGGTCCTGGGCACCCGAACCGCCGGGTTCCTCCTCGCCGTCGCCGTCGGCGGCGTACTGGCCGACCGGCACTCCCGCCGCGCCGTCGTCCTCTGGTCCGCCCTCGCTGCGGCCGTCGCCGCGCCCCTCCTCGCCCTCGGGCTCGGCCGTTCGCTCCTGCTGATGACGGCCGGCGCCGCGCTCGCGGGCGCCGGTCAGGGCGCCTGCCGCCCGGCCTTCCAGGCGCTCACCGCCGAGACCGTCGACCCCGAGCGCCGTCAGCAGGCCAACGCCGCCATGACCACGGCCGTCCGCGCGTCCACCCTCGCCGGACCCGCCCTCACCGCGCTGCTCGCGGCGTTCCTCGACGTCGCGACGCTGCTGCTCGGCATCGGCCTGCTGTGGCTGGTCGCCGCCCTCGTCCCGGGCCGGGGTGCCACCACGGCCGCCCCCGCGGCGGCGGACCGTGCCGACACCCCCTCACCCCAC
>NZ_JACBGN010000641.1 GCF_013401435.1 Streptomyces sp. BR123 | reverse complement strand
GGCCACTTGTACCCGGCCCCCCGCCCACCCGGCACGACAACCAGAGGAAGGAGGCGTCGCAGTGATCCGCTTCGAGCAGGTCTCGGTCACCTACGACGGCGCCCTGCAGCCCGCCCTCCGCGACGCCGACCTGGTCGTCCCGGAGGGAGAGCTGACGCTGCTGGTGGGCCCGTCGGGCTCCGGCAAGTCCACGCTCCTCGGGGCGGTCTCCGGCCTCGTCCCCCATTTCACGGGCGGCACCTTGCGCGGCCGCGTCACCGTCGACGGCCGGGACACCCGTACCCACCGACCGCGCGAGCTGGCGGACGTCGTCGGCACGGTCGGCCAGGACCCGCTCTCCCACTTCGTGACGGACGTGGTCGAGGACGAGCTGGCGTACGGCATGGAGTCGCTGGGCCTGGCACCCGCCGTGATGCGCCGCCGCGTCGAGGAGACCTTGGACCTGCTGGGCCTGAACGAGCTGCGCGACCGCCCCCTCGCCACCCTGTCCGGCGGGCAGCAGCAGCGGGTCGCCATCGGCTCGGTCCTGACCACGCACCCCAAGGTGCTGGTCCTGGACGAGCCCACCTCCGCCCTGGACCCGGCAGCCGCGGAGGAGGTCCTCGCGGTGCTCCAGCGGCTGGTCCACGACCTGGGCACCACCGTGCTGATGGCGGAGCACCGCCTGGAGCGGGTGGTCCAGTACGCCGACCGGGTGCTGCTCCTGCCCGGACCGGGCGCGGCTCCGGTCATCGGAGCCCCCGCGGACGTCATGGCCGTCTCGCCGGTCCATCCGCCGGTGGTCTCGCTGGGCCGGCTGGCCGGCTGGTCTCCGCTCCCCCTGTCGGTCCGCGACGCCCGCCGCCTGGCACCCCCGCTGCGCGCCCGCCTGTCCGGGACCTGTCTC
>NZ_JACBGN010000640.1 GCF_013401435.1 Streptomyces sp. BR123 | reverse complement strand
GCCGGGGTGGGGCGCCCGGTTCGGGCGGTTCGACGAGGACGGGCGGCATGTGGCCGGCGTTGGCGATGGTGCAGCGCCGGGTGACGGGGTCGTAGACGGCGTACACGCAGGTGGCGAGGTACACCTCGGAGCGGTCGGCGTCGCGGGCCTGGAGGGCGGCGCGGGAGGCCTGCTGGGAGCCTCCGGGGGCGCCGAGTCCGCGGGCGATCTCGTCGAGGGCGGTGAGTACCTCGGCGGGTTCCAGGTCGAGGAGTGCCAGGGTGCGTACGGCGGTGCGCAGTTCGCCCATGGCGACGGCGGCGCGCAGGCCGCGGCCCATGACGTCGCCGACGACGAGGGCGGTGCGGTGGCCGGGGAGTTCGATGACGTCGAACCAGTCGCCGCCGACCTCGGTGGCGGCGTTGCCGGGCAGGTAGCGGCAGGCGATGTCGAGGCCGGCCGCTTCGGGGTCGCCGGGTGGGAGGAGGCTGCGCTGCAGTATGAGGGCCCGTTCGTGTTCGCGCCGGTAGAGGCGGGCGTTGTCGATGCAGACGGCGGCGCGGGCGGCGAGTTCGACGGCGACGGCCCGGTCGCGTTCGCCGAAGGGCTCGCTGCCCTTGGTGCGGGAGAACTGGGCGAGTCCGACGACGGTGTCGTGCGCAACCATCGGCACGACGAGGGTGGATTGGACGAGGTCGTCGGGTTCGCCGCCTTCGATGATGCGCGGTCGTGCGGTGCGCAGGGCGAGGGCGCCGGGGGAGGCGGCCGGGTAGCGGTGGGTCTCGCCGACGGCGACGGCGGCGCCGGCGCCGGACGGGGGGGCGTCGGAGACGGCGGAGGCGAAGGCTACCCGCCGCAGCGGTGCGGAGGGGGCGCGTCCGTTGCGCTGTCCGGGGGGCAGGGAGGGTACGCC
>NZ_JACBGN010000063.1 GCF_013401435.1 Streptomyces sp. BR123 | reverse complement strand
CCACCCCTCTCGCCCCCGTCCCCGCCGCCGCCTCGACCAGGGCGTCCCAACCTCGTCCGAATCGGCCCCTGGACCTGCCCCTCCTGCATCTGTCACCGTTCCCTTCCACACATCTCCTCCACCACCTTTCCTGCGCAGCAGTGTTCCTGACGGCGTGTCAGTTCAGTAATCTGGGGAATCTGACTACACGTCAGTAATCGCCATTGATGCTGGTCGTCCATCGAGCAGGGAGCGGGCGAAGCGATGCTTGGATCTACTCACGGCACCCTGACCACCGACTTCCGCGCGCGCGTCGAGGCCTGCGGGGAGACCCCCCGAGAGGCCGTCCACTCCACCGCACCGGCCTCCGCCGAGGACGCGATCGCCCTGGACGTGAGCGGACGGCCCCTGGAGGCCGAGGTACCGGACCTGGACCGGTTCTTCCGGCCCGAGTCCGTCGCCGTCATCGGAGCCTCCGACGCCGAGGGCAGGCCCAACACGGGCATCACCCGGCAGCTCATCGCCTGGGCGGAGCGCGTCGGCGCCCGGATCCATCCCGTGCACCCGACCCGCACCGCCGTCTTCGGGCTGCCCTGCCACCCCTCCGTGGCCGCGCTGCCCGAGCGGGTGGACCTCGCGGTGCTGCTCGTCGGCGACCCCGTCCCGGCGATCGAGGAGCTGGCCGAGGCCAAGGTGAGGTTCGCCGTCGCCTTCGCCTCCGGTTTCGCCGAGACCGGCGAGACCGGGGCCGCCGCCCAGGCACGGCTCGCCGCCGCCGTCCGGCGATCGGGCCTTCGCCTCCTCGGCCCCAACACCAACCTCAACGCCTTCCAGGAGTTCCGCGACGACCTCCAGGGCCCGGCCATCGCGCTGATCACCCAGTCCGGCCATCAGGGCCGGCCCGTGTACACCCTCCAGGAGCTGGGCATACGGCTCTCCCACTGGGCTCCCACGGGCAACGAGGCGGACCTCGAAACCGCCGACTTCATCTCCTACTTCGCCGAGCAGCCCGAGGTCGGCGCGATCGCCTGCTACGTGGAGGGCCTCAAGGACGGCCGGTCGTTCCTCCTGGCCGCCGACCGGGCCGCCCGCAACGGGGTCCCGGTCGTCGCCGTCAAGGTCGGCCGCACGGAGACCGGCGCGCGGACCGCCGCCTCCCACACCGGCAAGCTCACCGGTGCCGACGCCGTCGTCGACGCCGCGATGCGCCAGTTCGGCATCATCCGCGTCGACGCCCTGGACGAGCTCCAGGACACCGCGGCACTGCTCGCCCGGGCGCGCCCGCCCCGGGCCGACGGAGTCGTCGTCCACTCCATCTCCGGCGGCACCGGAGCACACTTCTCCGACCTCGCCACCGAGGCCGGCCTCAGCCTGCCCACGCTCTCGCAGGCCAAGCAGGACGAGCTGCACCAGTGGATCCCGGACTATCTGAACGTCGCCAACCCCGTCGACAACGGCGGCCACCCGGTCGGCGACTGGCGCGGCCGGAAGATCATCGACGCGATCCTCGCCGACCCCTCCGTGGGCGTGCTGGTCTGTCCGATCACCGGCCCCTTCCCGCCGATGAGCGACCGGCTCGCCCAGGACCTGGTGGACGCCGCCGAGGAGACCGACAAACTGATCTGCGTGGTCTGGGGCTCGCCCGTCGGCACCGAGGACGCCTACCGCACCACCCTGCTCGGCTCCTCCCGCGTGGCCACCTTCCGCACCTTCGGCAACTGCATCACCGCCGTACGCGCCTACCTCGACCACCACCGCTTCACCACCGGCTACCGGTCCCCCTTCGCCGACGCCCCGCGGACCCCGTCCCCCTCGTACCGCAAGGCGCAGGCACTGATGCGCCCGGGCCAGCAGCTCAGCGAGCACGCGGCGAAACAGCTGCTGCGGGCGTACGGGATCCGGGTCCCCCGCGAGCAGCTCGTCACCAGCGCGGCGGCCGCGGTCCGCGCGGCGGGCCTGGTCGGGTACCCGGTGGTGATGAAGGCCTCGGGCCCGCAGCTCGCGCACAAGACGGAGCTGGGGCTGGTGAAGGTCGGCCTGACCTCGGCGAGCCAGATCCGGGACGCGTACCGGGAGCTCACGGACATCGCGCGGTACGAGAACATCCCGCTGGACGGGATCCTCGTCTGCCAGATGGTGCGGCGCGGGGTCGAGATGTTCGTCGGCGTCACGCAGGACGAGCTCTTCGGCCCGACCGTGACGGTGGGGCTGGGCGGGGTCCTGGTCGAGGTGCTGCACGACGCGGCGGTACGGGTGCCGCCGTTCGGCGAGGACCAGGCCCGGGCGATGCTGGCCGAGCTGCGCGGCCGGGCCCTGCTGGACGGGGTCCGGGGGGCGCCCCCGGCGGATGCCGACGCGCTGGTCGAGGTCGTGCTGCGGGTGCAGCGGATGGCGCTGGAGCTGGGCGGTGCCCTGTCGGAGCTCGACATCAACCCGCTGATGGTGCTCCCGCGCGGGCAGGGCGCGGTGGCGCTTGACGCCCTTGCCGTGTGCCGCTGACACCACCACTGCCGTTGCGACTGCCGTCACCACCCCGGTCGCCGCTGCCGGCGGCAAAGCCCCCGCGGGTGGGTCCGGGGCGCGGGCCGGCGCCGACCCCCCGCGGGCCGGGAGCCCCTGTGGGACCGGCACGTCCCGCGCGGCCCGTGGGGCAGGCAGTCCGCATCCGCACGCCGCCCGTAAGAGCCGTACGGCACGTGCACGTACGGCGCGTACGGCGCGTACGGCGCGCGCAGTCCGTTCCGTCCGCACCTCGAATCGGAGCAGCTCCCCCATGACCGACTCCCCCCAAGCCGAACCCTCAGCGGCAACACGACCCCTCGACACATTGGTACTGCACCGCACTGACAACGGGGTGTCGTGGATCACCCTCAACCGCCCCGAGGCCATGAACGCCGTGACCTGGGACCAGCGTGAACGCGTCATCGCGCTGCTCGCCGCGGCCTCCGCCGACCCCGCCGTCCGGGCCGTCGTCATCACCGCCACCGGCAGGGGTTTCTGTGCGGGGGCCGACCTGCGCGGTGCGCCCGCAACCGGCAGCGCGCCCACGGCCCGCGGCGAGCGCGTCGCCGGCGACGTGGCCCGGATGATCCGGCTCGGGGCGCAGCGCCTGATCACCGCCGTGCTCGACTGCGAGAAGCCGGTCATCGCCGCCGTCAACGGCACCGCGGCCGGAATCGGCGCGCACCTCGCGCTCGCCTGCGACCTGGTCGTGGCGGCCGAGTCGGCCCGGTTCATCGAGGTGTTCGTCCGCCGCGGCCTGGTCCCCGACGGCGGCGGCGCCTACCTGCTCCCGCGGCTGGTCGGCCCGCAGCGCGCCAAGGAGCTGATCTTCTTCGGTGATGGCGTCCCGGCGGCCGAGGCCCAGCGGCTCGGCCTCGTCAACCGGGTCGTCCCCGACGGGGAGCTGGAGGCCGGCGCGCGGGAGTGGGCCGAGCGCCTGGCACAGGGTCCGACCCGGGCGATCGCCCTGGCCAAGCAGCTGGTCAACGCTTCCCTGGACGGTGACCGGGCGGCGGCCCTGGCCGCGGAGGCCACCGCTCAGGAGATCAACATGACGACGGCCGACGCGGCGGAGGGCGTGGCGAGCTTCGTGGAGCGCCGCACCCCGAAGTACCTGGGCCGCTGACCCGCCCGCGCGCCGGCGCCGTCGGCCCCGCGCGCCGGCGCCGTCAGGCCCGCGACCCGGCACCGTCAGGCCCGCGACCCGGCACCGTCGGGCCCGCCGCCGGCTACATCTACATCTGCGGGTTGGGCTTCAGCAGGGCGAACACCGCGCCGAAGGGGTCCGTCAGCCAGGCGATCCGGCCGACGTCCGGCACGTCCGTCGAGGGCATCAGCACCGTTCCGCCCGCGTTCACCGCGGCCGCCTCGGTCGCGTCGGCGTCCGCCACGTTGAAGTACGGCACCCAGCGCGGCCGCTCCCCGCCGCTCTCGCCGCCCGCCCCGTCGCCCATGGGCGCGATCCCGCCGAACGAGCCCTGCTGCTGTTCGCCCTCCTCGATGCTCAGCACCTGGTACGTCATCCCGGGCGCCTGCACCTCCTCGCGGCGCCAGCCGAAGATCCCGTTGTAGAACGTGAAGGCCGCGGCGGGGTCCGGTACGTGGAGCTCGGCCCACAGCAGCGTGTTCTCGGCGGACGCCACCTCGAATCCGGCGGTCTTCCCGGGCTGCCAGAGCGCGAACTGCGCGCCCTGCGGGTCGGTGGCCTGTGCGAGCCGGCCCTCGGCCATGGCGCCTTCCGGCTCCATGCGGATCGTCCCGCCGCCGTCCTTGACCGCCTTGACGGTGGCCTGGATGTCCGGGGTCATGAAGTAGATCATCCAGGCCGACTTCGCGCCCTCCTCGGTGAGCTGCCCGAGCCCGGCGACGGTCTTGCCGTCGCGCTGCAGGAACCCGTACCCGCCGGCGTCGGGCCCGGCGGAGACGTGGCTCCAGCCGAAGACCGCGCCGTAGAAGGCGGCGGCCGCGGCGGTGTCGGGGCTGCCGAGGTCGAGCCAGTTGGGCGAGCCCTTGCGGAAGTCGGTTCCGAGCACGGTTCCTCCTGTGGGTGGGTGGTGCGGTGCGGGGTACGGCTCCCCGTACGGGAACGGGTGCCGGACGGTGTGCGCGTACGGGGGTGCGCGTACGGGTACGGGGGCGGTCCGGGGCCACCTTGCCCAGCCCGCCCGGCGGGGCCGCTCCGCCTGCGCCCACCGCCCCGGCCGATTCCCCCGTTCGGCCGCACCGCGGCCCCGCGCTCTCCGAGCCCGGGCCGTCCCGCACCGGCCCGCGTGACGTACACACCTTCCCATCTGACGCATCGTCAGTTTCAATCGGGAGTGTGATGGGACACGCAGGGATGGCGGCCACCGTCGTCCGATACCTCAGGTCAGTCGGCGGCTCACCGGGTTCCGGCCCCGGCTCTGCCGCGTACGAGCCGGAGTCCGCCGTCCTGCCCCGGCCCGACCTGAGGGCCGTCGGCGAGGACGAGCGCGCCCCCGTCGGCCCCGGCGAGTTCCGGGCCGTGCTCGGCCGCTTCGCCAGCGGTGTCACCGTCGTCACGGCCCCGCCCGGCGAGGGCGAGGACGGCCCGGTCGGCTTCGCCTGCCAGTCGTTCGCCTCGCTGTCGCTGGACCCGCCGCTGGTCGTCTTCATGGTGGGCCGTACGTCGACCAGCTGGCCGCGGATCGCCCGCGCGGGCGTGTTCTGCGTCAACGTCCTGGGCGCCGGGCAGGGCGAGCTGTGCCGCCGGTTCGCCGTCAGCGGCGCCGACAAGTTCGCCGGTGTCACCCACTCACCCGCCCCCGCGACCGGATCCCCGCTGCTCGACGGGGCGCCCGCCTGGATCGACTGCCGCATCCACGCCGTGCACACCGGCGGCGACCACCTGATCGTGGTCGGCCGGGTGGAGGCCCTGGGCGCGGTCGGCGACGAGGGGCCGCTGCTCTTCCACCGGGGGCGCTTCGGCCGGCTCGCGGAGGACGGCGGCTGAACGCCCTCCCCCGGCGCCGCCGACGCCCGACAGCCGTAGGCCCCTCCGGTCGACCGGAGGGGCCTACGGCGTGCGCGGCGGGGCGGCCCGGCGCGGCCCGGCGCGGGGCGGCGCGGCCCGGCGGGGAAACGGGCGGCACCACCCGCGCCCGTTCAGAACGTGAGCACCCCGCGCGCCACCCGCCCGTGCTTCGCGTCGTCCGCCGCCTTCGCGAAGTCCTCGACCGCGTAGACCTCGGTCACCAGCTCGTCGAGCAGCAGCTGTCCCTTCCGGTACAGCTCCGCGTACAGGGCGATGTCCCGCTGCGGCCGGGAGGATCCGTACCGGCAGCCCATCACGGTCTTGTCGAGGTACATCGACGACACCCGGAAGGACGCCTCCTCGGTGAAGCCGGGCACGCCCAGCAGCACGGCCTGCCCGTGCCGGTCCAGCAGGTCGATCGCCTGGCGGATCAGCCGGACGTTGCCGACGCACTCGAAGGCGTGGTCCGCGCCCGTCGGGAGGATCTCCTTCACCGCGGCCGGCGCGTCCGCGACCGCCGAGGCGTCCACGAAGTGCGTGGCCCCGAACTGCCGGGCCACCGCCTCCTTGGCCGGGTTCGCGTCCACCGCCACGATGGTGGTCGCCCCCGCGATCCGGGCCCCCTGCAGCACGTTGAGCCCGATCCCGCCCGCGCCGATGACGACCACCGACTCACCCCGGTCGACGCGGGCCCGGTTCAGCACCGCGCCGACGCCCGTCAGCACGCCGCAGCCGATCAGGGCCGCCGATGCCATCGGGATGTCGTCGGGGATCTTCACCGCCTGCACGGCCTTGACGACCGTGCGCTCGGCGAAAGCGGAGTTCGAGGCGAACTGGAACAGCGGCTTCCCGCCGCGGGTGAACGGCTGCCCCGGCATGCCGATCGCCTTGCGGCACATGGTCGGCCGGCCCCGGTCGCAGTCGGCGCAGGCCCCGCAGTTGGCGAGCGTCGACAGCGACACGTGGTCCCCGGGCACCACATGCGTCACCCCCGCCCCCACCGCCTCGACGACGCCGGCCCCCTCGTGCCCCAGCACCACCGGCCGGGGGAACGGGATCGTGCCGTCGATCACCGACAGGTCGCTGTGGCACAGCCCGGCCGCCGCTATCGCGACGAGGACCTCCCCCGGCCCCGGATCGCGGACCTCCAGATCGTCCACCACCCGGGCCTGCTTGCCGTCGAACACGACGCCTCTCATGCCGTCACCGCGCCTCTCCGGGCAGGCCGAGCACCCGCTCGGCGATGATGTTCCGCTGGATCTCGTCCGAGCCGCCGTAGATCGTGTCGGCGCGGGTGAACAGGAACAGCCTCTGGTCCTCGTCGAGCCCGGGGCCGTACGGGAGGTCCGGCGCCCAGGCCTCGGGCCCGGCCGCGGCCGCCGCGCCCCGGACCGCCACCGCCAGCTCGCCGAGCCGCCGGTGCCAGCCGCCCCACAGCAGCTTGGCCACGCTCGGTGCACCCGGATCGGCGTCCGCTCCGTCCGCTCCGTCCGCGCCCGCGGTGCTCGCGGTGCCCGCGGTGCCCGCGGTGCCGAGCGTGCGCAGTGCGTTCCAGCGCATGGTGTGCAGCTCGGCCCACTGGCGTACGAGCCGGTCGCGCAGGACCGGGTCCCCGCCGCCGGGCCCGCCCTGTGCGGTGGCGTACGCGGTCAGGACGCGCTCCAGTTCGGCGGCGAAGCCGATCTGCTGGACCAGGGTGGAGACGCCGCGTTCCCGCGCGAGAAGGCCCACGGCCACGGTCCAGCCGTTGCCCTCCCCTCCGACGACCTCGGCCGCGACCGCCCCGTCGAAGAAGACCTCGTTGAACTCGGAGGTCCCCGTCATCTGCCGGATGGGCCGCACCTCGATCCGGCCGGGCTGGTCCATCGGCACGAGGAGGAACGACAGCCCCCGCTGCCGCCGGGAGCCGGGCTCGGTGCGGGCGAGCACGAAGCACCAGTCGGCGTCCCGGGCCAGCGAGGTCCACGTCTTCTGGCCGGTCACGCGGAGCACACCGTCGGCGGTGTCCCGTACGGCGGCCGTCCGTACGCCCGCGAGGTCCGAGCCGGCGCCGGGCTCGCTGTACCCCTGGCACCACAGTTCCTCGCCGCGGGCGATGCCGGGCAGGAAGCGGTCCTGCTGCTCGCGGCTGCCGTACGCGATGAGGGTGGGGGCGAGGAGGTTCTCGCCGATGTGGCCGACGCGGCCGGGGGCACGCGAGGCGGCGTACTCCTCGGCCCACACCACCTGCCCGGTCAGGGAGAGGCGCTGCTGCCCGTACGCCCCGGGCGGCGCGTCCCAGCCCTGGCCGATCCAGCCGCCGCGGCCCAGTTCGCGTTCCCAGGCGCGGCGCGCCCCCACTCCCTCGTGTTCGCTGCCGGGCCCGCCGAGTCCGACCGCCTGCGCGTACGGGCCCGTGAGGTGTGCGCTGAGCCAGGCCCGGGCACGGCCGCGCAGCTCCTCGTCCTCGGCGCCGAAGCTGAAGTCCACGGTGTGCCGCCCCTTCTAAGCGTTGGGTCGGTCCTTGGCGGCCGCCGCCTTGGCCATGGCCTCCAGCTGCGCGAGCATCGGCATCGGGTCGGTGCCGACGGTGCCGGGCAGGAAGTCGGCGATCCTCTGGGGTGTCCAGGGGCCCTCGGCGTATCCGGCGCGCAGCTCGCGCGGCTGGGCCCAGACGGCGATCTTCGGGCCGGCGATCGTGTAGACCTGCCCGGTGATGCGCTCGCCGCCGGGGGCGACGGCCTTGTCGCTGAGCAGGTAGGTGACGAGGGCGGCGACGTCCTCGGGTTCGCCGATCTCCTTGAGCTCCATGGGGACGTTCGCCGACATGCGGGTGCGGGCGACCGGGGCCACGGCGTTGGCGGTGACCCCGTACTTGTGCAGGCCGAGGGCGGCGGAGCGGACGAGGGAGATGATGCCGCCCTTGGCGGCGCTGTAGTTGGCCTGGGAGACGGAGCCCTGGTGGTTGCCGCTGGTGAAGCCGATGAGGGTGCCGGAGCCCTGGCGGCGCATGATGGCGGAGGCGGCGCGGAAGACGGTGAAGGTGCCCTTGAGGTGGGTGGCGAGGACCGGGTCCCATTCCTCCTCCGACATGTTGAAGAGCATCCGCTCGCGCAGGATGCCGGCGACGCAGACGACGCCGTCGATGCGGCCGTACCGGGTGAGCGCGGTGTCGACGACGCGCTGCCCGCCGTCCATGGTGGAGATGTCGTCGGCGACGGCGACGGCCTCGCCGCCCGCGGCGGCGATCTCCTTCACCACGGCCTCGGCTATCTCGCTGGTCGGTGCGCCGCCGTCGATGCCGACGCCGTAGTCGTTGACGACGACCCTGGCGCCTTCCGCTGCGGCGGCGAGGGCGACGGAGCGTCCGATGCCGCGCCCGGCGCCGGTGACCGTCACGACCTTGCCTGCCAAGAAGTTCCCCACGCCGACCCCTTCCCGCGGTTTCTGACGGACCGTTAGATTTTATGGGCAGCCGGACGCCGCCGCACAAGCCCGCCGCAACCACAATCGCGGCCGAAGGAGTGGATGGACCGTGGCCCTGCCCGCCGAGTTCCACGAGATCGCCGAACGCGTCAACAACTGGGGGCGCTGGGGCGCCGACGACGAGACCGGCACCCTCAACCTGATCACCGACGAGGTGGTACGGGCCGCAGCCGCCGAGGTGCGCACAGGGCGCCGGATCCCGCTCGCGCTCCCGCTGAAGGAGGACGGCGTCCAGGCGGGGCTGATCCCGGGGCGGACCAACCCCCTGCACACGATGGTGCAGATCAACCAGGAGCTCTTCGGCCCGGGCACGGTGGCGTGCAGCGACGACGCCGTGACCATGGGACTCCAGGCGGGCACCCACTGGGACGCCCTGACCCACGTCTCGCACTCCGGCCGCATCTACAACGGCCGCCCCGCGGACAGCATCACCGCGCACGGGCGGGCGGCGTTCAGCGGGATCGACAAGGCGGCGCCCGTCGTCTCGCGCGGTGTCCTGCTCGACGTGGCCCGCGCGAAGGGGCTGGACCGGCTGCCGGGCGGCCACGCGGTGACCCCGGAGGACCTGGCGGAGGCGGAGGAGTACGGCGGGGTGTCCGTGCGCGCCGGGGACGTCGTCCTCGTCCGCACCGGCCAGATCCAGGTGTACCTGGCCGGGGACAGGAACGGATACGGCTTCCCCTCCCCGGGGCTGTCCGTGCGCACCCCGGAGTGGTTCCACGCCCGGGACGTGGCGGCCGTGGCCAACGACACCCTGACCTTCGAGGTCTTCCCGCCGGAGATCGAGAACCTCTGGCTGCCGGTCCACGCCCTGCACCTGGTCGAGATGGGCATGCACCAGGGCCAGAACTGGAACCTGGAGGCGTTGTCCACAGCCTGTGCAGAAACGAGCCGCTACGCCTTCCTCCTCGCCGCCGTGCCGGAACCCTTCGTCGGCGCGGTCGGCGCCCCGGTCGCCCCGGTGGCCGTCCTCTGACCGGTGCGGACGGCGCAGACCGCGGCCACGGCCCAGGCCGCCGCCCATACGGCGCCGACGAGCAGTGCCGCGAGCGCGGTGGGCAGGTGGGGAGGGGTGGGCCCCAGGCCCGGCGCCAGGCCGGCCGCGCGGGCGCCGAAGCCGAGGACGCCCGCCCCCACCATCGCGATGCCTGCCCAGGAGGCGCCGAGCGCCGGCCACCGGATGAGCCGGGTCCGCGGGAGGCGGAGGAGGAGCAACGCCACGACGGCCATGAGCAGGCCGAGGCCCGCGTTGGCCAGTTGGGCCGTCGCGACGTCGGCGACGGCCCCGTAGGCCTCGGCCGGCGCGGGGAAGCCCGGCATGCCGAGCTCGCCGTCCGTCGCCAGGTCCACCTTGCTGACGGTGTAGGCGAGGGCGCCGAGGCAGGCGGTGAGCGCGGCGACCGTGTGCGTCGTACGGGATCGGGGCATGGGTCCATCCTGCGGCGAGCGGCCGCCGGGCCGCGTCCTCCGCCCGTACGGACTTCCTCCCCCGCGCGGGGGAGGACGCCGCGCCCGGCGGTTCACGCCAGTCGGAACCACACCGCCTTGCGGTCCGGCCGGGCGCTGACGTCCCAGTCGTCGGCGTACGCCGCCACGAGGGCCAGTCCGCGGCCGTGCGTGTCGAGCCGGCCCGGCCGGCTGTCGCCGCCTCCGCTCGTCGGCCACCGCCCGGGCGCACAGTCGGACACGTAAACCGTGACGCGACCTCCGAGCAGTACCAACTCCACGGCGATCTCCGGTGTATCCGTATGCCGGTGGGCGTTGGTCACCACCTCGGAGGTGCACAGCCGTGCCCGGTCCACGAGGTGGGCGAGCCCTGCCGCCCGGAGGATCAGGGCGACCCATTCACGGGCGAGCCGAGGGGTGTCTGCCAGGCTGGGCGCGGTGAAGCGGTAGGTGCGGTCCGCCGCTGTTGCGGCGATGTTCGTCGTTGCCATCGTGGTTCTCCCGACGCGGTACGAGTACGCGCTGCCGCCGCCCGCCATGTGCCGTGGCTCTGGTCGCCCCTGGGGGACACGTGCCGTGTCAAGACGCGTGTCGGCGACTGCACTTCGGCTTCCTGGCGCGCGAAACGGTGCACCACCGACTGTAGCGGTTCGCGTACAACGCGTTGTACGTCATTCACTAACTCGGGGTGCAAGTGGACCTCGTGCCGACCTGAGGCCAGACTGAACGCCGACAGGAGGGGAGGCCGATGCCACCAAGGAAGGCCCCGACCGCGCGGCAGTGCCGGCTGGGTTCCGAGCTTCGGAAGATCCGTGAGAAGGCCGGGATTTCGCTCACCGAGGCCGCCGCGCAGCTCAGCACCGACCGCACGACCATGAGCAACGTCGAAGCCGGCAGATTCGGCGTCAGCAGCGAGCGTGTGCGGACGTGGGCGAACCACTACGGCTGCCCGGACGCGATGTACGTCGACGCCCTGGCCGCGATGGCCACGGAACGCGGTCGCGGCTGGTGGGACGACTACCGTGACGATCTGCCGGCCGGGCTGCTCGACATCGCGGAGCTCGAACACCACGCCGTCGCGTTCCGCCAGTCGCAGATCATGCACATCCCAGGGCTCCTCCAGACCGAGGACTACGCACGCGCCGTCTTCGCAGAAGCCGTCCCCGCCTTGCCGCCGGCGTACCTCCGGCGCCTGGTCTCCTTCCGGATGCGGCGCCGCGATGTCCTGGATCGCAAGGAGCTGCCGGAGTGCACTTTCCTCATCCACGAGACCGCCCTGCGCATCCAGTTCGGCGGCCGGAGGGTTGCCGTCCATCAGCTGGGCTACCTACTGGAGCAGACCGAGCGCGAGAACGTGACGGTCAGGGTGATCCCCTTCGAGGCCGGGGGATTCCCGAACGCCGGACTCTCGACCCTCTATGCGCACGGACGGGTCCCTCAGCTGGACACCGTGCAGACCGACACCGCCAGATCCTCGGAGCTCTTCGATGCCGAGCTGCCACTGGCCAACTGCAGTGCAGCGCTGGACCGGATCCAGGAGCGGTCGTACGACCCCGAACAGTCCCGCGAGTTCATTCGCAAGATGGCACAACGAGCGTGAGGCGTGAGAGCTATGGATATCAAGTGGCGCAAGTCCTCCAAGTCGGACGACGTTGCCAACTGCCTTGAGGTGGCCGTACACGAGGGCGAAGTCCTGATCCGAGAGAGCGACGACCCCGGCGTCGTCATCCGAACCACCCGGGCCAAGCTCCGGGCGTTCATCGACGGAGCCGCGGCCGGCGAGTTCGACGACCTGGCCTGAACAGCGCGACCACCAAACCCGACCCTCTGCCCACCCAGGCCAGGGGGTCGAGCCTTCACCCCTCCCGTCACCGCGGCACAGGCCAGTCTCACTCGTTAGACGTCAAACGATTGATACCCACCTGTCGCCAGCGTTAGCGTCTGCCGTGCGGCGCCCGGGCCTACTCGGAGCCGCACCCCCCACCCCTGCGCCGGTTGGGGAGAGAACACCGTTGCCCCCTCCCTGCTGCTCGCACCGGCCCCGGAGGGGGCAACCCGCCGTACGGGCAGGAGTACCGCGCATGTGTTGCACCAGCCATGACCACTCGCCCCCACCCTCTCCCCGGACGCCCAGGGACCGCGCGGTGGGAATCCGCCCCGGGTACTGGTTCGAGGCCGTCTGCCACCGGGACAGCGACGACCGGTGTCCCGAGCTGCTGTACCGGACCATGCTGGAGACACCCGAGAGGGCGATCCGGCTGGTCCGGATGCAGATCCGGACCATGCATCCGTTCGCCCTGTCCCCCGCCGAGGTCGATCGCGCGCTCGCCTGGGCCGACGGGGGCGGGCGGGTGCAGGCCCTCGCCGCACTGCACCGCGGCGAACCCGCCGGGTTCAGCATCGTTCTGCGCGACGGGCGCCGTCCCGAGTGGCGCGTCCTGCCCGTCGGCCGCCTCATCCTGACCGTTCTCCACCCCTGACCTGCAACCGATCCGCCTCGGGGATGCAGCCTGCGGGCCGATGTCCCGCTCCTGCGGCGCTGGTTAGGGTCGCGCCATGGACACCTCATCAGGGAAAGCGGCGGGCGGTGCGCGCCGGGCCGGGGCGGCGCACCGGTGGAGGACCGCGGCGCTGTGGGGCGGAGCCGGGCTGGTCACGCTCGTGCTCTCCAACCTCGTGATGCGCGTGCCGCTCGGGCACGGCGACCAGTTGTTCACGCCGGGCCCGCTCCTCGCCGTATGCGGGATCGCGGCCGCCGTGGTCCTCGTGCGGCGGGCGCCGCTCGTGACGCTCGGCCTGATGCTGTGCGTCGACGCCGCCCTGCTCTTCGTCACGGTCACTCCCGGGCTGACGATCGCCGCGGTGGTGCCGGCAGCCGCCGCACTCGGCACGGCTGCGGCGACCCGGCCCCGCCGGACCGCGGTGACCGCGCTCGCGATCACCGTGCTGCTCCTGGTCCTCGGCCAGTTCGGCGCACCCGCGCCCCTCGACCCCACCCTTCTCGACCAGCACGGCATGCCCCTGCCCGGCGACCCTGCGCTTCTGGCGCAGCCTGACGGTTACCCGTTCGGCGGCGCGACCCTGCTGTCCCAGATCCAGCTGCCGATCGTCGTGGCCGCCTGGCTGATCGGCGACTCGGTGCGGCGCGGCCGCGAGTCCGCCGCACAGGAACAGGCCCGCGCCACCGAGCAGGCCCTCGCCGAGGAGCGGCTGCGCATCGCCCGCGAGCTGCACGACCTGGTCGCCCACAGCATCGGCATCATCGCCATCCAGGCCGGCGTCGGCAGCCGCGTCATCGACCGGCAGCCCGGGCAGGCCCGCGAAGCCCTGCAGGCGATCGAGGCCACCAGCCGGGAGACCCTGGCCAGCCTGCGCCGCACGCTGGTGGCGCTGCGCCGCAGCGAACCCGCCCCGCTGACCCCCACGCCCGGCCTCGACGGGCTGGAGCAGCTCGCCGCTGCGACCGCGAGCGACACCGGGGTCGAGATCGAGGTCGTCCGGTCGGGGGAACGGCGGCCCCTGCCGCAGGACATCGAGCTGGCCGCGTACCGGATCGTGCAGGAGTCCCTGACCAACGTCGTCCGGCACGCCGGGGCGGCCACCTGCCGGGTGGCCGTCGGATACGGGCACGGGGAACTGGCCCTGGAGATCAGCGACGATGGGCGGGGTACCGTGGCGGCGCACTCCGGCGGCGGATTCGGGATCACCGGCATGCGGGAGCGCGCCGCTCTGCTGGGCGGGCGGTTCGAGGCCGGGCCCGTACCGGGGGGCGGCTTCCGGGTGGCGGCCGGCCTGCCCGTCGAACCCGTCGAGCCGGCCGACCCGAGGGGCCAAGAGGACGAGGACAAGGACGAGGGCGAGGACGATCACGTGCAGGAAGGGAAGCGATGAGCGGCAGAATCCGCGTCCTGCTGGCCGACGACCAGCCGCTGGTGCGGTCGGGGCTGCGGGTCCTGATGGCCGACACCACGGACATGGAGGTCGTCGGCGAGGCCGCGAACGGCGCCGAGGCCGTGCGCCTCACCGCCGAACTGGATCCCGACGTGGTGGTGATGGACATCCGGATGCCTGAGATGGACGGCATCGAGGCAACCCGCCGGATCACCGCCGCCCGCCCCGGCGCCCGCCCTGGCGCCCGCCCCGGCGGCCGTCCCGGCCGGGACGGTGCGGCGGCCGGCTCCCGGGTCCTGGTCCTCACCACCTTCGACGAGGACGACCACGTTTACGGGGCGCTGCGCGCCGGCGCCAGCGGCTTCGCCGTGAAGGACATGGCGCTGGACGACATCCTGGCCGCCGTCCGCGTCGTCGCCTCCGGTGACTCCCTGCTGGCGCCCGGCGTCACGCGCCGCCTGATAGCGGACCTCGCCGCGGCCCCGGCGCCCGCCCCGGAGCGGGTGCCGGTCGTCACGGAGCGGGAGCAGGAGGTCCTGACGCTGGTGGGGCGCGGCCTGTCCAACAGTGAGATCGCGGAGAGCCTGTTCATCTCCATCGCCACCGCCAAGTCGCATGTGGCGCGGCTGCTGACGAAGCTGGACGCCCGTGACCGGGTGCAACTGGTGATCAAGGCCTATGAGATGGGGCTGGTCACACCGCCGCGGTGACGGCCGTTGGAGGGAGGAGGGAGCACGCAGCACGGCAGGCAGCAGGCAGCAGGCAGCAGGCAGCAGGCAGCAGGCAGCAGGCAGCGCCGGGGGATACAGCGGGTGGCGGCGTACAGTCGCGCACGCCCCGAGCGCGGCACGGCAGCCGCCACCCCCGCGACCCGCACTCGTCAAGGCCTTCCCTTGGCGTCCCCTCGCGACGAATCGCTCCACACCAGGGTGATCAACGGTTGACGAACCGTCAACTCCTCGTTAGAGGTACACGCGCGGTTCCCGGATCGACCCGAAATTCTCGCGCGGGCCGTCCGCGGTGGCAGGGGCATGACCGGCGGCCTCGTCCGCGCGGTCGACCTCGCACCAGATCCGCTTGCCCGCGCCCTCGCGCTGCCAGCCCCACCGGTCGGCGAGCCCGTCGACCAGCTCCAGCCCGCGCCCGCCGGTGTCCTCCCCGCAGGCCTGCCGCCGGGACGGCGCCCGGTCGCTGGCGTCGGCGACCTCCACCCGCACGCCCGGCCCGCCGAACAGCATCCGCAGCACGGCCGGACAGCCGGTGTGCACGACGGCGTTGGTGACCAGCTCGGAGATCAGCAGGATCAGCGTCTCGGCGAGCGGCTCGTCGTCCTTTATCCCGCACCCCGCCAGCCGGGACCGGGCCCACCGGCGGGCCCGGCCGACCTCGGCGGGGTCCGCTCCTACCTCCAGCTGCACCTGAAGCACCTGCACCGTTCACACCATCCGAACCGGCGGACACGTCGCCTTGTGACAGGACGGGATCACCGAACGTGACCCCTCTGTGCAGCAGCATGGTTGACATACAGTCACCACGACAAGCGCTTCAGGCATATTCCAGCGCGAAGATGCAAACGTGGTGCATACTGTGCGGCGCTCACGCCGCGCTACCGCTCGCATTCCCGGGAGCGTACCGGAGCAGTCCCCCGCATCCGGGCCGTATGGGGCCCATCCAAGGACACAAACCGATATCAACTCTCCGTAATCGGACATGCGTACCGGGTCACGCTCCGGAAGCGGCCAGCAGATCGGCCGCCAGCACCTCCTCCGCCTCGCCCGCGGTCCGCCACTGCTCGGCCCGCAGCCAGGCCCGCTTCAGGTGCAGGTGGACGTCGGCCTCCCAGGTGAAGCCCATCCCGCCGTGCACCTGGAGGCAGTCCCGCGCATTGCCCACGGCGGCCCCGTCCGCGAGCAGCTTCGCCCCCGCGATCTCCGCCGGGTCTTGCGTCACCGCCGCCGCGTAGACCGCCGTACGGGCCACCTCCGCGCGCACCAGCATCCCCGCGCACAGGTGTTTGACCGCCTGGAACGCCCCGATCGGCTGCCCGAACTGCTCGCGCTCCTTCGCGTGGCGCACCGCCAGCTCCAGGGTGCGCAGGGCGCTGCCGAGCTGGAGGGCCGCCGTCAGCAGCGCGCCCTCGTCGCGGTACGGAGCCACCTGCGCGGCGGGCCGCTCCCCGCCGTCGGGGTCCGTGGCCACGGGGAGCCGGTGCAGCGGGGTCAGGGGGTCCGCGGAACGGACCGGCTCGCCCGTCCGGAGCAGTGCCGCCGGGGGCACCGCCGACCCGAGGACGGCGTCCGCCTCCCCGAGGTGCGTCACCAGCGCCCCGCCCAGGTCGAAGGCCGTGACCACCGTGGTGCCCTGCGCCGCGCCCGGGACCGTTCCGGCCGCCAGGTGTGTCGCCACCAGCGGTCCCGGCAGCAGCGCCCGCCCGGCCTCCTCGAAGACGAGCACGGCCTCCGCGAGCCCGAGCCCGACCCCGCCGGCCGCCTCCGGCAGCCGCAGCGCGAAGAACCCGGCCTCTCCCAGCTCCCGCCACAGCCCCCGGTCCACCCCCACGGCGGCGGCCGGGCCGCCGCCCGCCGGGGGGTCCACGGCGGCCCGCAGCGCCTCGCGCCCGTACCGCCGCGCCAGCAGCTCCCGTACGCCCGCCCGCAGGTCGCGCTGGTCCTGCGTCGGCTGGAAGTCCACGCCCCTCACCGGCCCTTCGGGAGGCCGAGGATCCGCTCGGCGACGATGTTGCGCTGGATCTGCGAGGTGCCCGCCGCGATCGTGTACGAGAGGGAGGACAGCCGTTCGCGCACCCATTCCTCGTCCAGCGCGAGCGAGTCCGCGCCCAGCACCTCGGCGGCCGCGTCGTACAGCTCCTGCCGCGCGTGCGAGTAGGCGAGCTTGAACACCGACCCGCCGGCCCCGGGGACTCCCCCCTGCCTCCCCCGGGTTCTCGACTCCGCTCCAACAGGGGGGTCCCCCATCGCCTCGCTCACGTTCCACTGCGTGAGCCGCCACAGCGCGCCGAACTCCGCGTGGAGCCGGCCGAGGCGGCGCCGCAGCACCGGATCGTCCCAGCGGCCGTTGGCCCTGGCCGCGCGGGCGAGCCCGCCCAGGGTGCGCCGGCAGGCCACCACCTCGCCGACGAAGGCCGTGCCCCGCTCGAAGGAAAGGGTGACCATGGTGACCCGCCAGCCGTCGTTCTCCTCCCCGACCCGGTGGGAGACGGGGACGCGGACCCCGTCGAGGAACATCTCGGCGAACTCGGTGCTCCCGGCCAGGGTGCGCAGCGGCCTGACCGTCACCCCGGGCGCGTCCATCGGCATGGCGAGCCAGGAGATGCCCCGGTGGCGGGGGGCGGCGGGGTCGGTGCGGACGAGGAGTTCGCACCAGTCGGCGATCTCGGCGTGCGAGGTCCAGATCTTCGAGCCGGTGACGACGTACGCGTCGCCGTCGCGGACGGCGCGCGTGCGGAGGGAGGCCAGGTCCGAGCCGGCGCCGGGCTCGCTGAAGCCCTGGCACCACACCTCGTCGCCGCGCAGGACGGGCGGCAGCCAGCGGGCCCGCTGTTCGGCGGTGCCCTCGGCGGCGATGGTCGGGCCGGCGTGCAGCAGTCCGACGAAGTTCGCGCCGACGTAGGGCGCCCCGGCGCGCTCGGTCTCCTCGAGGAAGATCAGGTGCTGGGTGGGGGTGGCACCGCGCCCGCCCGCGTCGACGGGCCAGTGCAGGCCGGCGTACCCGGCGTCGTACAGCCTGCGCTGCCAGCCGAGGTCGTACGCCCGCCGGCCGGGCCAGTCGTCGGGGGAGGGCTTCGGCGGCAGCTCGGGCAGCACCCTGGCGAGCCACTCGCGCAGCCGTGCCCGGAACTCCTGCTCCTCCTGCGTGTACGCGAGGTCCACTACCGCGCCGCCCCGGCCGCCCCGGCCGCCCCGGCGTCCCCGGCCGGACCGGCGCCCCCGGCGGCCCGGTCGCGGTCCAGGTCGAGGCCGAGCATGCGGATGGCGTTGCCGCGCATCAGCTTGTGGACCGTCTCCTCGTCGAGGCCCTTGACGTGGTCGAGGGCGACCTCCTTGGTGTGCGGGAAGGTCGAGTCGACGTGCGGGTAGTCGGTCTCGAAGGTGGCGTTGTCGCGGCCGACGACGTCGAGCGAGGCGATGCCGTGCTTGTCCCGGAAGAAGCAGCAGAACATCTGCCGGTAGTAGTACGTGGACGGCGGCTCCGGGATCAGGTCGCGGACCCCGCCCCAGGCGCGGTGCTCCTGCCAGACGTCGTCGGCGCGTTCCAGGGCGTACGGGATCCAGCCCATCTGGCCCTCGCTGTAGGCGAGCTTGAGCTGGGGGAACTTCACCAGGACCCCGCTGAAGAGGAAGTCCATCATCGAGGCCATGGCGTTGTTGAAGCTGAGCGAGGCCTGGACGGCCGGCGGGGCGTCGGGGGACGCGGCGGGCATCTGCGAGGAGGACCCGATGTGCATGTTGACGACGGTGCCGGTGTCCTGGCAGACGGCGAAGAAGGGGTCCCAGTAGCCGGAGTGGATGGAGGGGAGGCCGAGGTGGGTGGGGATCTCGGAGAAGGTGACGGCGCGCACCCCGCGGGCGGCGTTGCGGCGGATCTCCGCCACGGCCAGGCCGATGTCCCACAGGGGGATGATGCACAGCGGGATCAGCCGGCCGCCGCTGTCCCCGCACCACTCCTCGACCATCCAGTCGTTGTACGCGCGTACGCAGGCGAGGGCGACTTCCTTGTCGTGGGCCTCGGCGAAGGTCTGCCCGCAGAAGCGGGGGAAGGTGGGGAAGCAGAGGGAGGCCTCGACGTGGTTGAGGTCCATGTCGACGAGCCGGGCCTTGGGGTCCCAGCAGCCGCGGCGCATCTCGGCGCGGGTGATGCCCTCCAGGGTCATGTCGTCGCGGTCGAAGCCGACGGCCGCGATGTTCCGCTTGTACGGGAACTTCAGGTCCTCGTAGATCCACCAGTCGGTCGGCGGGCCGTCGGGGTCCATGGAGATCACGTACTTGCCGCCCCGGTACTCCAGCTCGCCGATGCCGGCGGTGAGCGGCTTGGGTCCGCGGTCGCGGTACCGGGCGGGCAGCCAGACGTCGAAGAGGTGCGCGGGTTCGATGACGTGGTCGTCGACGCTGATGATCCGAGGCAGTTCCATCAGACCTTCTTTCGAAGGGCCACCGGCTGTTGCCGGCGGGGGAATCGAGTCCTTGGGGCGGAGCCGCGAAGCGGCGGGTCCGCTGCGCTGTCAGTGGCGGCCGGACGCGGGGAACGTCCCCGGCAGGGCCGGGCCGGTCCTCTGTCACGCGGCCCGGCCACCGGCACGGGAAGCCCGCGGCTTCCCTCGTGGGTGGAGTCACGGTGCCCCCTCGCCGCGAGCGGAGCCGGATCGAGCCTGATCTGACGGTTCGTCAGAAAGTGCGGTCACTCCACGCTAGCCCCGCCACCCCTGGACCGACAAGCGCCCCGGCCCTACGCTCTGCCATCATCTGACGGCACGTCAGTAGAGACCGGTCGAACGGAGGGC
The DNA here is from genome assembly GCF_013401435.1 of Streptomyces sp. BR123. Lineage (GTDB taxonomy): Bacteria > Actinomycetota > Actinomycetes > Streptomycetales > Streptomycetaceae > Streptomyces. The sequence continues at coordinate 11,854 of NZ_JACBGN010000063.1, read as the reverse complement.
AGCCATGCCGGGAACGACGCCGACGCCGGCCGGCACCGCACGCGAACTGGACGACTCCCCCACCCTCTGGGCGCTGCTCGCCCGCCGGGCGGAACTGACCCCCGACACACCCGTCCTCATCCAGGCGGCCCCGGACCCCGCCGACGACCGCACCATCACCTTCGGCGCACTGCGCGACCGCGCCGAACGGGTCGCGGCGGGCCTGTACGGGATGGGGGTGCGCCCGGGCACGGTCGTCGCCTGGCAGCTGCCCACCCGGATCGAGACGGTCCTGCTCTCCTTCGCGCTGGCACGGATCGGGGCCGTGCAGTCACCCGTGATCCCCTTCTACCGGGACCGCGAGGTGGGCTTCGCACTGCGCGAGTCCAAGGCCGAGTTCTTCGCCGTCCCCGGCCTCTGGCGCGGCTTCGACCACACCGCGATGGCCGGGCGGCTCGGGGCGCGCGGCGTCTTCCGGGCGTACGGGGCCGCCGACCTCCCGGACGGGGACCCGGCCGTCCTGCCCGCCCCACCTGCCGACGGGACCTCCGTGCGCTGGATCTACTGGACCTCCGGCACCACCTCGGACCCCAAGGGCGTCCTGCACACCGACCGTTCGCTGATCGCGGGCGGCTCCTGCCTCGCCCACGCCCTGCGCCTCGGGCCGCGGGACGTCGGCTCGATGGCGTTCCCCTTCGCGCACATCGCCGGCCCCGACTACACCGTGATGCTGCTGCTGTACGGGTTCCCGGCGGTGCTCTTCGAGAAGTTCGCGATGCCGGACGCGCTGGACGGCTACCGGCGCCACGGGGTCACGGTCGCGGGCGGCTCGACGGCCTTCTACTCGATGTTCCTCGCCGAGCAGCGCAAGAACCCGGCCGAGCCGCTCCTCCCCGCCCTCCGGCTGCTCGCGGGCGGCGGCGCCCCGAAACCGCCGGAGCTGTACCACGCCGTGGTCCGCGAACTGGGCTGCCAGCTCACCCACGGCTACGGCATGACCGAGGTCCCGATGATCACGATGGGCTCACCGGACGACACGGCGGAGCACCTCGCCACCACCGAGGGCCGCCCGCCCGCCCGCATGTCGATCCGCATCACCGCACCCGACGGCACCCCGCTGCCCGTCGGCACGGACGGCGAGGTCCGGCTGCGCGGGGAGGCGGTCTGCCGGGGCTACCTGAACCAGGACGGCGCACCGGGGCCGTTCGACGAGCACGGCTACCTGATCACCGGCGACCTCGGCCGGCTGACCCCCGACGGCTACCTGGTCCTCACCGGCCGCAGCAAGGACGTCATCATCCGCAAGGGCGAGAACATCTCGGCGAAGGAGATCGAGGACCTCGTCCACCTGCTCCCGGAGGTCGGCGACGTCGCCGTGATAGGCCTGCCGGACCCGGAGCGCGGCGAACGCGTCTGCGCCGTCGTGGAGCAGCCTCCGGGTGCCGCCCCCCTGACCCTGCAGCGGATGACGGACCACCTCCGCGCCCAGGGCCTGGCCCGCCACAAACTCCCCGAACAGCTGGAACTCCTCGACGCCCTGCCCCGCAACGAGGCGCTCCGCAAGGTCCTCAAGTACAAGCTCCGCGAACGCTTCGCATGAGCCCGCGGGGCCGTCCGCGCCGGCGGCCCCCGGTGGACCGTGGCGGCCAGACGGCGGCCCCGTGGCGGGCGTCTCACTCCCTCCGGGAATGCCCGGCCCGGCAGTACGCACCCCGTGCCACAATGGTCAGCCTTCCTCAATCCACCAGAGCGCCCTTCGGGTCCGCTCCCGAGAGGCGTCATGCGCATACGCAACTCCCGCCAGAGCCGTTTCCGCTGGTCCCACGGAAGCGTTGCGGAACTCTTCTCAGGCCGGGACAACAGCCTCGGCCTGCTCCGGCTGATCCTGGCGTCCGCCGTGGTCCTGTCCCATGCACGCGTTCTCGGATTCGGTCAGCGCGAGTTCGGCTACGGCTTCGCCGCCGGGCAGACCGACATGGGAAAACTGTCCGTGTTCGGGTTCTTCGTCCTGTCCGGCATGCTGGTCACCCGCAGCGGCAACCGGCTACCCGTCGGCCGCTTCCTGTGGCACCGGGCACTGCGCCTGCTGCCGGGGCTGTGGGTGTGCCTGCTGGTGACGGCCTTCGCCGTCGCACCGTTCCTGTACTGGCGCCAGCATCACGACCTGGCGGGCTTCCTGGGCCGCGCCGACGGCCCGCTGGACTACATCAAGGCCAACTTCGCCATCCGGGTGCACCAGTGGGGCATCTCCGGGATCCTCGACACCGCCCAGAGCAAGGGGCTCGCGCACAACGGCGGCTTCAACGGTGCCCTGTGGTCCCTGGAGTACGAGGTCCTCTGCTATCTCGGCGTCGCCCTCCTCGCCCTCGCCGGGGCGCGGGCCGGCGGCGTGGTGCGCGCACGGCGCGCCGTCCTGGCGGTCACCGCGGTCCTCGGCTGCTACGTGCTCGGCGACGCCCTCACCGAGCCCCGGCTGAACATCATGGAGCACCCCGCGCGCGAGGGCGCGACCGCGGCGGTCGTCGGCGGCTACGTCGTGCCGTGGGTCTTCTACCTCGGCTTCGCCTTCGCCATCGGCGCGCTCATCGAGGTCTACAAGGAGCGGATCCCGGTCAGCGACCCCCTGGGCGTGCTCAGCGGCCTGGCCCTGCTCGCCGCCCTGCACTACGGCGGGCTGTACATCCTGGGCGTTCCCGCCCTCGCCTACCTGCTGCTGTGGCTCGCCATCCGGCTGCCCAAGCCCTTCCGGAAGGTGGGCCACAAGCACGACTACTCGTACGGCATCTACATCTACGGCTTCGTCGTGGAGCAGGCCGTGGCCGTGCTCGGCGGCGCCCGCTGGGGTTTCGCCGCCTACCTCGGGATCTGCGTGGCCGGCACCCTGGCCGCGGCGGCGCTGTCCTGGCACCTCGTCGAGCGCCCCGCCATGCGCCTGAAGGACGTCGGCCTGTCCCGTCCCGGCCTGCCGCGGCAGGCGGGCCGCGGCGACGCGGCCGGGACGACAGCCGCGGACCAGGACCGGGACGAGGCCCCGGCCCGCGTCCGCGCCGGCGTGAAGGCTCCGTAGCGGGGCGGCCGCGCGGCGCGGGCGGGGCCCGCCTCCCGGACCCCGGTCAGGCGTCCGGGGCCTCCACGCCGCAGTACGAGGCGAAGGCGGTGAGGAGGTCGTCCTCCGAGAGCCGGCCGTCTTCGTCCGTGTCGAGGGCCTCCGCCACCGGGCCGGCCACCTCCGCCCGGGTGCCCAGGACGCGCAGGACGCGGGCCGCCTCGGCCGGGGTCACGCCCGCGCCGTCCACGTCGGCCACCGCGATCACCGCGTGCAGGAACGGCCGCGCGATCTCCGCGAACCGCTGCGGGTTGTCCCGCAGGCGCTTCGCCGCCCCGGTGATGAACTCCTGGCGCGTCACCCGCTGGTCGCCGTCGACGTCCGCGATCCCGGCCATCCCCTGCCAGAACGCCTCCGCGCCGGCGAACACGGCCTGGCCCTTCTCCGAGCGCGGGGCCGTGCCGAATTCGGCCAGCACCGCCTTGGCGGCCGCGCTGAAGTCCTGGCGGTCGATATATCCGTTGCCGTCCTGGTCGAAGGTGGCGAACCGGGCGGCGATCTTGCGCTCGTATTCTGCGCTGTCCATATCGGGGGTTCCGCCTTCACGTGTGCGGTGGGGTGCAGTTCAAGACAAGCGGGAGCGTAAGCCCTTCACGGCCCGCGCGTTAAGCGAAGGTGTCAAGGAGGCTGCCGCATCGAACCCGCGCACGGGAAGCGCGGCGGGGCGCGCACATCCGTGCCCATGTGCCGGGCTCATCTGCCGCGCCGCGCCCCTGCGTTCACACCCCGTCACGGACCGGCCGCGGCAGAGCACTCTTCCAGGGCGAGGTTGCCGCAAAACAGGCGAGCACCAGCACGTGCCCATTACATTCGATGCGTCGACACACGGCTGGGGGCACGATGCCGAAGGACGCACCACCGCGCTGGGACCGCCGCATGCAGCAGCGGCTCGCCCGCGGCGAAGCCGCCGCGCTCGGCGAGCTGTACGACCGCTTCGCCTCACTCGTGCACAGCCTGGCCCACCGGGTCCTCGGCGACGAGACGGCCGCCGACCGGATCACCCGCGAGGTGTTCGGCTACATCTGGCAGAACCCGGACGCCTACGATCCCAAGCAGGGCTCCCTGCGATCCTGGGTGGCCCGGATCGCCCAGGGCCAGGCCGTCGCCCGGCTGCGCCAGGCCGAACTGGGCCGCGGCTCGCGCGAGGAACTGGAGCAGAAGGTGCGCAGCGCCAGCGCCGCCGCCCGCGCCGACTACATCGTCACGTCGATGCCCGCGCCGCTGCGCGCCGCCCTGGAACTCGCGTACCTCAAGCGGCGCGACTACCGGCAGGCCGCCGCCGACCTGCAGATCAGCGAGGACGAGGCCCGGCGCCGGCTGCGCCTGGGACTGCAGCTGCTGTCGACCGCCAACGTCCTCCCGCCGGGGGACGCCGCCCCGCCCGGCTACGGCCCGCCCGGACATGGAACGCCCCGATGAACGGTCCCGACGATGGACGCGGCGGACGCGACGAGCACGACGGGCGCGAGGAGCGGCAGGCCGGCGGGCGCGAGGAGCGGCAGGCCGGCGGGCCGGCCCGGATACCGGGTCCGCGCGGGCCCGCCGACGACCTCGACCCGCAGTGCGCGCCCCCGCCGCTCCCCGAGCCGGCACCTCCCGCACAGCCCGGGCGGGCCCCCGAGCCCCGCTCGCACGCCGTGCTGAAGTCGCTGCTCGGCGCGTGGGCGCTGGCCGCGTGCTCCGCCGAGGAGATCCAGGCGGTGGAGGAGCACCTCACCGAGTGCGCCCGGTGCGCCGAGGAGGCGCTGCGGCTGCGCGACGCGGTGGGGCTGCTGCACCCGGAGGACAGCCTGGACCTCAAGCCGCTGCTGCGGTCGCGGGTGCTGGAGGACTGCCTGGTCAAGCGGCCCGCCCGGATCCCGGTCCCGGCGTGGGCGAGGCCGTACGACACGGAGACCGCCCGGCTGGACGCGCTGCTGCGGGACTTCGGGGACTCCGAGTGGGAGACCCCGGTCCGGCTGAAGTGGTTCGAGGAGGAGCGCCGGCAGACCCGCCGTACGACGGTCGCCGGGGTGATCGGCCACCTGCTCACGGTGGACGGGATGATCGCGAGCGCGCTGGGCCTGGACGACCCGCTGGGTCCGGGGGCGGAACAGGAGCGCGGCCCGGCGGCCCGTACGGAGCGCTACTGGGGCTCCGCGGTGGAGCCGATCACCCGGCAGGTGCGCGAGCCGTGGCGGGAGCAGGGCCACACGCTGGTGCGGACGGTGTCGTTCGCGGGCCGGGGCGTGGCGGAGCTGTCCGTGGACTACGGGCACTTCGCGCTGGCGCTCGGGGACGCGTTCCTGGAACGGGCCTTCGAGTGCTGGGTGCACGCCTGGGACATCGCGGAGGCGGTGGACTACCCCTACGACCCGCCGTCGGGGCAGGACCTGCACCGGATGGTCGACCTGGCGGCCCGGCTCCTGCCGAGCGCACTGGCGCACCGCCGCCGGGCCGGGCTGGCGGCGCCGGCGCGGGGGCTGGTCGCGGCCGGCGCGCCCGGCCGGACCCTGCACCTGGAGATCGAGGGCTCGGGCGGCGGGAGCTGGGACATCGCCCTGGACTCGCCGGCCGCGAAGCCGTCGGCGGAGCACACGGTGGCGCGGATCGCTCTGGACGGGGCGGAGTTCTGCCAGCTGGCCGCCGGGCACATCTCGCCGGAGGAGGCGGCCGTCGGGCAGCACGGCGACCGGGAGGCGATCCGCGACGTGCTGTTCGCCGCCGCCTCCCTCAGCCACCTCTAGCCTCCGGCCCGCGCACCCGGCCGGGGACCTGCCGGGCCGGGGAGCTGCCCGGCCCGGGACGGTCAGGCGAAGACGACCGTGCGGGTGCCGTTGAGGAGGACGCGGTGCTCGCTGTGCCACTTCACGGCCCGCGCCAGCGCCTGGCACTCGACGTCCCGGCCGATCGCGACGAGCTGGTCCGGGGTGACCTCGTGGCCGACCCGCTCGACCTCCTGCTCGATGATCGGCCCCTCGTCGAGGTCTGCCGTCACGTAGTGCGCGGTGGCGCCGATCAGCTTCACGCCCCGGGCGTGCGCCTGGTGGTACGGCTTGGCGCCCTTGAAGCTCGGCAGGAAGGAGTGGTGGATGTTGATGATGCGGCCGCTGAGTTCCTTGCACAGGGTGTCCGACAGCACCTGCATGTAGCGCGCCAGGACGACGAGATCCACGTTCTCGTCGCGGACCAGCTCCAGCAGCTGCGCCTCCGCGTCCGCCTTGGTGTCCTTCGTCACCGGGATGTGGCGGAAGGGGATGTCGTACGAGCGCACCAGCTCCTCGAAGTCGGTGTGGTTCGAGACGACGGCGGCGATCTCCACCGGCAGGGCCCCGATCCGGGTGCGGAACAGCAGGTCGTTCAGGCAGTGCCCGAACTTCGAGACCATCAGTACGACCCGCATGCGCTCGTCGGAGCGGTGGATCTCCCAGTCCATCCGGAACGAGTCGCCGATGGCGGCGAAGCTGGCCCGCAGCTTCTCCACGGAGACGGGCGGCTCGGCCGAGAAGTGCACCCGCATGAAGAAGAGGCCGGTGTCGCGGTCGCCGAACTGCCGGCTGTCCTCGATGTTGCAACCGGTCATGAAGAGGTAACTGGACACGGCGTGCACGATGCCCTGCTTGTCGGGGCAGGACAGGGTCAGTACGTACTGCTGGGATGCCTGGGGCTGCGGGTCGTCGCTCATGGCACCACAGCCTTTCACACCGGGCGGGTGAGCATCCTCAGCAGTTCCAGGGAACAGGGCGCCGCATCCGGGTCCTCCCCGTCCGCCTGCGCCAGCCGCACGTGTGCCTCGCGGGCGGCGCGCACGGCCTCGGGCCAGGCGTGGTGCTCCAGGTAGGCGGAGACGGGGGCGTCGGGCCCGACCTGGTGGAGGATGCGGAGGACGTGGAGCACGGCGGCGTCGACGAGGGCGGCTTCCTGCGCGTCGCGGAAGATGGTGCCGACGTACTTCTCGGCGGACCAGCTGTCGAGCCAGGTGTCCTCGACGAGCCGGTAGACGGCGTCGGTGACGTCCCCGTATCCCTCGGCGCCGGCGAGCCAGACCTCCTTCTGGAAGGCCGGATCGGAAAGCATGTGCAGCGCCGAGCGCACGTTGCTGCGCCAGCGCCACCACGGCATGTCGTTCAGGGGCATGCCGCCCATGGTGGAGGAGCGGCCGCCGCGTCGGGAAGAGTTCATCGAACCTTGGGCGAATGTCACGCTTTCGATCGTACGTTCCGGTCTGACACGATCTTGAAGCACCTGCACAGGAGCACACCCCCGTCATTCACCCGGATGTCACCCACCGTTACGCCCATCTCACTGCCCAGTTACCCGCGGGGCGGAAGGGTGCTGGGACATGACCGACCGGAGATACTCAACTCCCCGCTTCCGCACCGCCGTTGCCGCCGCGATGGGCTCATGCCTCCTCGTCGGCTGCGGTGTGCTCCCCGGAGGCTCGGGCGGCCCCACGGACACCATCACGGTCATGACCTTCGCCCCGCAGGACACCAAGGCAACCAACATGCCGGGAATGACCGGTATGGCCAAGGCGTACGAGCGCTGGGTCAATGCCGCGGGCGGGATCAACGGCCACAAGCTGCGCGTGATCACCTGCAACGAGAAGAACACCCCGTCGGGCGCCGCCGACTGCGCCCGCAAGGCCATCGCCGAGAAGGCCGTCGCCGTCGTCGGCTCCTACAGCCAGCACGGCCGCGCCTTCATGGCTCCGCTGGAGGTCCAGGGCGTCCCCTTCATCGGCGGGTACGGAGTCTCCGCCGAGGAATTCCAGAGCAACCTCTCCTTCCCCGTCAACGGCGGCCAGCCCGTCCTCCTCGCCGGCGCCGGCCGCCAGCTGGGCCGCGCCTGCGGCCAGGTGGCACTGGTCCGGCCCGACACCCTCGCCGGAGACTCCATGCCGGTCCTGCTCAATGCCGGTCTGCAGTCCGACGGCACCGGCAAGGCGGGCGAGGCCGCCGACATCCGCGCTGCCGAGGACTCCGCCGATTTCATGCCGCAGGCCCGCGAGGCCCTGGCCAGTTCCTCCGGCGGCAAGGAGCGCGGTTGCGTGACGGCCGTCCTCGGCCAGCGCACCGAGACGTTCTTCGACGCCTTCCGCCGGGCCGACGACAAGAAGAAGAGCCCGCAGATCGCCTCCGTGCTGGGCAGTGTCAGCCAGGCCCTCATCGACCGCACCGGAGGCCGGGAGAGCCCCTTCGAGGGCGCACTGGTCACCAGCTGGTACCCGGTGTCGAGCGACCCGCTGTGGCAGCCGATGCGGAAGGTGATCTCCGAGCACGCCTTCGGCAACGACTCCGTGGACCCGGACGACAGCGGGACGCAGACCACCTGGATCGCGTACACCGTGCTCGGCGAGGCCCTCAAGCGGCTGAAGTCCGGCGAGGCCGTCACCTCGCACAAGGTGACGCGCGCCCTGAACCAGGCGGACCCGGTCCGGACCGGCGGCCTGACCCCCGACCTGAACTGGCGGTACGAGAACATGCGCGCCCTCGCCGGCTTCCCGCGCATCGTGAACGGGCGCGTCACCTTCCAGGTCGTGCAGTCCGGCCGGCTGATCGCCCAGCAGGGCGAGCAGCCGATGGACATGACCCGGACCCTGGAGCAGGCCCCCCGCGCCATGTGAGGCGGGGCACGGCGGGCACCGCCGGCCGCGGCGTGTGACGCGGGCCGCGGCGGGGGGGGCCGCGGTGCGCTACAGCTGCGACTTGTCCCGCTTCGTGAGGTTGTACTTGGCCGCGATCGTGTTCCACATGGTCGCGGCCGACTCCTTCGCCCGCGTCGCCTCCGCGCTCGACTTGTTGCCGTCGCCGGCGTCGTCCGTGCTCCGGGCCCGGCCGTCCTTGCAGCCCTTCTTGTCCCCGGCCACGTCGTCCGCCCAGGCCGCGTAGCTGTTGTCGGCGTCCGCCGACGCCTTCCAGGCCTTGTTGAGCGCCGCGGACAGCCTCGCGTGGTTCGGGAGCAGGTCCATCTTCACGTCCTGGAGCCGGGTGACGAGCTCCTCGCGCTGCCGGGCCGCGTCGCGCAGGTCGCTCGCCGCCGTGCCGAGGTTGCGGCAGCTCTTGATGTCGTCGACCGCCTTGATCACGGTGGACCGGCTGTCGTTGGAGTCCGCGAGGAGCTTGTCCAGCTGGACGGCCTGGGACTTGGCCGGGTCCACCGGCGCCTCGGCGGCCGCCGCGGCCGAGGTTCCCGCGGACGGAGTGGGGGCGGCCGCCGCTGCGGCCGGGTCGTTGTTCTGCTTCTTGCCGTCGCTGAGCAGTGCGCCGACGCCGAGCCCGACCACGGCCAGGCCGATCACCACGGCCCCGATGACCGCCGGCGGCACGCGTCGCGCCGGCTCGGGCTCGGGCGGCGGTGCGTACTGCCCCTGCCCCGGCGCGCCCTGGGGGAACGGCTGCTGCGGATGCTGCCCGCGCGGCGGGTACGGGCGCGGCTGCCGCAGCACCGGCTCCCGGACCGGCGGCAGCTGCTGGGTGTGCCCGTCGCTGCCGGCGAGGCCGTCGCCGTCGCGGAAGAGCCCGTCGAAGCCGTCGATGACCGGCGGAATGTACTGGGTCGCGGCCTCGTCGTGCGAGGGAGCCGCCGGCCCGGCCGGTACCGGCGGAATGTACTGCGTCGCCGCCTCGTGGTGGCCGGGGGCCCCCGGGCCCGCCGGTACCGGCGGGATGTACTGGGTGGCCGCCTCGTCGTGCGAGGGAGCCGCCGGCCCGGCCGGTACCGGCGGGATGTACTGCGTCGCCGCCTCGTCGTACCCGGGGGCCGCCGGGCCCGCCGGGACGGGCGCGATGTACTGCGTCGCGGCCTCGTCGAAGGCGGGGGCCGCCTGCGGCGCGGGGGCACCCGGGACCGGCGGGGCGTACGGCGTCCCGGGCGCGCCGGGCGCCGGGCCGGCCGCGACCGGCGGGATGTACTGGGTCGCGGCCTCCGGCAGCGGCGGGTAGCCGTAACCCTGCGGCCGGCCGGGGCCCTCCCAGCCGGGCCCGAGCACGTGCCCGGGCTCCGGGGGTCCGGGCTCCGCCTGCACGGGCGGGGGCGGTGTCCGGCCGGGGGCCTGCGGCCCCTGCGCGTACGCCGGATCGGGGCCCCACGACGCACCGGGCTGCGGGCCCGCCTGCGGGGCGTTCCCCTGTCCGTTCTCCGTCACCGGGACTCCTTCGCCGACTACTCCGAACACTGCGAACCTTCGGAACGCCGCCTCACGCTACCCGGACCCCGCCCTCCCCGTCAGGCCCACCTCGGTGGAGGATCCACATCACAAACGGACATACCTCCCGCCGGGCGACCCGCTAGGCGACCGCCTCCAGCCGCGCCGCGAACTCGCGGACCGCCGCCTCCTCCCGGTACGGCTGGATCCGCGCCCGGAAGTCGTCCAGGTACTCCGCGCCCCGACCGGAACGGAGCCCGGACAGCAGTTCCGCCGCCCGCCCCGCGGTCTGACAGGCCTGCTCCACCTCCCGTTGCTGCACCTGCGCGGCCGCCAGCAGCAGCATCCCGATCGCCCGCCGCCGCGCCTTCCCGGCCGGCAGCCCGGCCAGTGCCTCCTGCGCCTGCCGGGCCGCCTGCTCCGCCTGCCCCAGGTCCCGGTGGCAGTGAGAAAGCTCATCCGCCAGGTACGCCTGGTCGAAATGCCGGATCCACACCGGATCGTCCCCGGATTCCGGCTCCGCCCGCTCCAGTGCCGTCACCGCCCTCGACGAGAGCACCGCCGCCGCCCTGGCATCGCCCAGCAGTGCGTGCCCGCGCGCCTCGGCCGCGTAGAACATGGACTCCACCCGCGGGGTCACCTGCCCGCGCGTCCCCTCCTGGGCGGCCCGAGCCAGCTGGGCGATCTCCCGCGGATTGCCGAGCTCCGCGGCGAGGTGGCTCATGGACGCCGCCAGCACGTACCCGCCGTACGCCCGGTCCCCGGCCGCCTGCGCCAGCCGCAGCGCCTGGATGTAGTAGCGCTGCGCAAGGCCCGGCTGCCCGGTGTCCACCGCCATGTACCCGGCGAGCTCCGTCAGCCGGGCCACCGCCGCGAACAGGGAGCGCCCGACCGGCTCCCGGTACGAACCCCCGATCAGCCCGGACACCACCGAGTTGAGGTAGTGCACGACGACGGGCCGGACGTGGCCGCTGCCGAAGCGGTGGTCGAGCTCCTTGAGGGCCTCGGTGGTCGCCCGTACCGCCTCCACGTCCGAGACGCCGACGCGCGAGCCGCCGCTGCGGGCCACCTGCGCGTCGGCGCCGGTGATCAGCCAGTCCCTGCTCGGCTCGACCAGCGCGGACGCGGCGACGCTCGCCCCGGACAGGAAGTCCCGCCGCCCGACGTCGCTCCGCCACAGCTCGCTCACCTGCTCGATGGCGCCGCTGACGGTCGGGGAGAACTGCAGGCCGATGCCGGAGGCGAGGTTCTTGCCGTTGGCCATGCCGATCTCGTCGATGGTGACGGTCCGGCCGAGTTTTCGGCCGAGCGCCTCGGCGATGATTCCGGGAGCCCTGCCCCGTGGCTGCTGGCCGCGCAGCCAGCGGGCCACGGAGGTCTTGTCGTAGCGGAGGTCGAGGCCGTGCTCGGCCCCGCACATGTTGACGCGCCGGGCGAGCCCGGCGTTCGAGCACCCGGCTTCCTGAATCAGTGCCTGCAGCCGTTCGTTCGGCTGGCGGGCGACGAGAGGCCTGGCTGCCATGAAAACCCCCAGAGGCCGCGGGTGATCGTTGGAATGATCACTTCCCGCCTGATGTGCGGAGAATCATCCGCTCTGCGTCGTGTCGCTACCCAACTCGGGTGCCCCGCCCTCCCACGCGCCC
>NZ_JACBGN010000639.1 GCF_013401435.1 Streptomyces sp. BR123 | reverse complement strand
TTGAACTCCGACGTGAACGAGCGGCGAGGGCGAGGCTTCTTCTTCCCCATGCTCTCCATGATGGACATCATCCTTCCGGGACCGAAGCCCCTGATCACTGATGTCCGTCAAAGCGGATCAAGCCCAATGACGTGGTTCATCGACGGCGCGGACGACGATCAAATGGATCTCGATGACGCGGTGAAGGCTCTGGAGGGTGTGGCTGCGGTGCTGAAGCAGTTGTCGAGTGATCAACGGCGTGACCTGCTCGATGTGCTTGGAGAGATGGCTGAGGCAGAGGCAGAGCCCGCGCGGCGGGAGTTTCTTGAGGCCTTCCCGCAGGACTTCGGACTGATCGATGAGTCGTGACGTCCGACCGTCGGCCCCGCCGCCCTCCAGGCGGCGGGGCCGACGGCTCAGGTAGCGGCGGGGATCAGCCAGCCTTGGCCGCCTCCTCAGCGCGGGCGCGGGTGCTGGCGAGGCGGTAGGAGTCGGTGCCGGTTTCGATGATGGTGCCGTTGAAGGTGAGGCGGTCGACGATGGCCGCGCAGAGGCGGGGGTCGGTGAAGGTCTTGGTCCAGCCGCCGAAGGACTCGTTTGAGGCGATGGCGACGCTGTTCTTCTCCTCGCGTTCGGTCAGGACCTGGAAGAGGAGTTCGGCGCCGTGGCGGTCGAGTTCCATGTAGCCGAGTTCGTCGATGCAGAGCAGGTCGACGCGGCCGTAGCGGGCGATCGTCTTGGAGAGCTGCTTCTCGTCGGCGGCCTCGACGAGCTCGTTGACCAGCTTGGTCGCCAGCACGTACTTGACCCGGTAGCCGGCCATCGCGGCCTCGGTTCCTAAGGCCTGTCTGATAATTGATCTTGTGGCAGGTCGAGGCGAGTTGACGGATGCGGCGTGGGAGCGGATAGAGCCCTTGCTGCCGCGCATGGACGGGCGTGGGCGTCCGTGGCGTGATCACCGG
>NZ_JACBGN010000638.1 GCF_013401435.1 Streptomyces sp. BR123 | reverse complement strand
GGCGGACCCCGGCCACCAGTGCACACGGCCCCGCGCGCCCTCCCCGGCGCGCGGGGCCGCGGCCTGCCCGCTTCCGGGCAGGGGCGGCCATGCACATCCGCCGGGCGATGCTGCATGCTGTGGCTGGACGGCCCGCACGACGCCGCCCCGCACACTCGGTCCCGCACCACGGTCGCCCCACCTCTCAGGCATGGAGCTGCGCATGACTACCACCTTCCCGGACGTCACCATCAGCACGGACCGGCTGGTGCTGCGCCCCTTCGACGTGGAGGACGTCACCGCGCTCGCCGAGATGATGAACGACGAGCAGGTCACCGCCTGGACCGCCCTGCCGCACCCCTACACCCACGCCGACGCCCACGCCTGGGCCACCCTGCACTCCCGCGCCGAACGCACCGAGGGCCGCGGCATAGCCTTCGCCGTCTCCGAGTTCCTCACCCAGCGCCTCGTCGGCAGCGTGCACCTGAGGAACACCGACTGGCGCACCCGCAGCACAGAGGTCGGCTACGTCACCGCCCCCTGGGCCCGCGGCGAGGGCTACGCCGGCGAATCCGTACTCGCCGTCGCCCAATGGCTCTTCCGCGACCAGCGCTTCGAACGCCTCGAACTCCGCACCGCCGCCGACAACACCGCCTCCCAGCAGGTCGCCCAGAAGATCGGCTGCATCAGCGAGGGCGTCCTGCGCAACGCCTGGATGGTCCGCGCCCAGAACGCCGACGGCACCTGGAGCGACACCCGCACCGACCTCATCGTCTGGAGCCTCCTCCCCGAAGACCTGGAGGACCCGGACGAGTACGGCGGCCAGGAGGGCTACGGACACGCCCGCGTGCACCGCGCCGACGCGGGCGGCCACCGCGTCTGCGCCGACTGGAACTGAACCCGCGGCGGGTAGTCTCGACCTGCCGGGCCCCGCCCGCACGTCCGTGCCCGGCCCCGACGACACC
>NZ_JACBGN010000637.1 GCF_013401435.1 Streptomyces sp. BR123 | reverse complement strand
GGCGGGCAGGGCTCGCCCCCGGTCTGGCCGACGAGCGGGCGCCGGCCGAGCCCGGCGTCGATGAGCATCTGCCAGTGCGGCGGGGCGGCCTGGAGGTGGCTGACGCCGTGCTCCTCGATCAGCCGCAGCTGGGCGGCGTGGTCGGTGAGGTCGCGTTCGCGGGCCAGGACCACGCGGCCGCCGGCGGTCAGCGGCATCAGCAGCTCGGTCCAGGAGATGTCGAAGGTGGGCTGGGCCAGGGCCAGCCAGGCGTCGTCGGGGCCCTGCCCGAAGTCCAGGTGGGCCTGCGAGGCGCGGAGCATGGCCAGCAGGCTGCGGTGCTCGACGGCGACGCCCTTGGGCCGCCCGGTGGAGCCGGAGGTGTACATGAGATAGGCGAGTCGGGCCGGGTCGGCCGGTGCCTCCGGCGGAGCCGTGGCCCGGGTGCCGGTCCCGGCGGCGGCGCCGGTGGCCCGTCGGGGGCCGGTGCCGGGGCCCGTCGGGGTGCGCCCGTCGAGTCCGTCCGCCGGCGCGGCGGCTTCCGGTGCGCGGTCGGTGGCGGCGAGCCGCTCGTCGGTGTCGAGGGCCAGCCAGGGGCCGTGGTGGCGGCCGCGCAGCCGGGTCGCGCCGGCCAGGTCGGAGACCAGCACGACGGCGCCGGAGTCCTCCAGGATGTGGGCGAGGCGCTCGTCGGGGGCGGCCGGGTCGAGCGGCACGTAGGCGGCACCGGCCTTCCAGGTGCCGAGGCACGCGGCGATCAGGTCGGGCGTGCGGCCGAGCATGACGGCGACGGCGGTCTCGGGGCCGGCGCCGAGCTCGCGCAGCCGCAGGGCGACGGCCTCGGCCCGGCGCTCCAGGCGGGCGTAGGTCCAGCTGTCGCCGCCGCAGACGACGGCGGTGTCCTCGGGGTTGGCGCGGGCGACGGCGGCGATCGCGGTGTGCACGACCTCCTCCGCGAGGGGGGCGGGGGTGCCGGCAGCCGGGGTG
>NZ_JACBGN010000636.1 GCF_013401435.1 Streptomyces sp. BR123 | reverse complement strand
GCCCGCCACCCCACCACACCCGCCGACCGGCCGCCCTCGTCCCGAGCTCGACCTCCGGCTGCGCCGCCGCGGCGCCACCGGGACCGTCCTGGCCGGCATCTCCACCAGCGCGCGCGGTCGCCCCGGACCGGCACGGGGGCCACGGGGCCGTACTCGGCTCGCAGCTCCTCGTACGGGGCCGCCCGGGTCGGCTTCCGCCTCGGGCTTACAGCCGGCGCGCCGGGCAGCCCGGCGGCGGCGCGGCGTGGTCGGGCGACGAGGGCGTGCTCACAAGGCCTCCGGGGTCACGGCGAGGGAGTGCAGGTAGCGCATGAGCGTCATGAGGACGTCACGGCTGGAGTCGCGCCGACGGGCGTCGCAGCGGACGAGCGGCACGGAATCGGGCAGGTCGAGGGCGGCGCGCACGTCCTCAAGGGCGTGCGCGGGCGCGTCGGGGAAGGAGTTGACGGCGACGACGAACGGCACGCCGCGCTCCTCCAGCCGGCCGATCACGTCGAAGCTGACCTCCAGCCTGCGGGTGTCGACGAGGACCACCGCGCCGAGGGCGCCCTCGAACAGGCCCCGCCACAGGAACCAGAAGCGTTCCTGGCCGGGGGTGCCGAACAGGTAGAGCACCAGCTCCTGGTTGATGCTGATGCGGCCGAAGTCCATGGCCACGGTGGTGGAGGTCTTGCGTTCCACGCCGGCCGTGTCGTCGACGCCGACCCCGGCCTGGGTCATCGTCTCCTCGGTGGTCAGCGGCCGGATCTCGCTCACCGAGCCGACCAGGGTCGTCTTGCCTACACCGAATCCGCCCACGATCACCACCTTGACCGCCGCCGCGGCCGTGGCCGGCAGCGCGTCCTCGTGCCGCGGGCCGGCCCGGAGGTGTCCGTGGGGGGATGCCGCGGACGGCTCAGAGCTTTCGAAGTCCATCGATGACTGCCTCTATCAGTGCCAGGTCGGGGAGTTTGGCGGGGGCGACGGG
>NZ_JACBGN010000635.1 GCF_013401435.1 Streptomyces sp. BR123 | reverse complement strand
CGGCCCGCCGCGGACGGCCGGTCTCCGGCCACGCCCGCTGCTCGGTCAGCAGCGCGATCTCCCCCGCCTGCCAGTCGACGTGCGGGGTGGGCTCGTCCACGTGCAGGGTCTGCGGCAGCACCCCGTGCTCCATGGCGAGGACCATCTTCATCACACCGGCGACACCGGCAGCCGCCTGCGTGTGCCCGATGTTGGACTTGATGGAACCGAGGAGCAGCGGCTGGTCGGCCGGGCGGTCCTGGCCGTAGGTGGCGAGCAGGGCCTGCGCCTCGATGGGGTCGCCGAGCCGGGTGCCCGTACCGTGCGCTTCCACCGCGTCGACATCCGTTGTCGCCAGGCCCGCGTTCGCGAGGGCGGCGCGGATGACGCGCTGCTGGGACGGCCCGTTGGGGGCGGTGAGGCCGTTGCTGGCACCGTCCTGGTTGATCGCCGAGCCGCGGACCAGGGCGAGGACGGGGTGGCCGTTGCGCCGGGCGTCCGACAGGCGCTCGACGAGGAGCATGCCGACGCCCTCGCCCCAGCCGGTGCCGTCGGCGCCCGCGGCGAAGGCCTTGATGCGGCCGTCCGCGGCGAGACCGCGCTGGCGGCTGAAGTCGATGTACGCACCCGGCGACGACATCACCGTCACGCCGCCGGCCAGCGCCAGGGAGCACTCGCCGTTGCGCAGCGCCTGGATCGCCCAGTGCAGCGCCACCAGCGACGCCGAGCAGGCGGTGTCCACCGTCACGGCCGGGCCTTCCAGCCCGAACGCGTACGACAGCCGGCCGGAGACGACACTCGCCGCGTTGCCGGTGCCGAGGAACCCCTCGATGCCGTCCGGGATGACCTGGAAGGACGAGTCGTAGTCCTGGCCGTTGGTGCCGACGAACACGCCGGCCTGGCTGCCGCGGACGCTCGCCGGGTCGATCCCGGCCCGCTCGAACGCCTCCCAGGTGGTCTCCAGCAGCAGACGCTGCTGCGGGTCCAT
>NZ_JACBGN010000634.1 GCF_013401435.1 Streptomyces sp. BR123 | reverse complement strand
GTATAAGAGACAGAGGGGGTTGGCTACGGTGCTCCGGCGCCGGCCGCGGAGAGCGGCGGGCCGGGCGTCGGGAGCGGCGGGGCGGAGGCCGTACGCCGCTCAGGGCCGGGTGTACGCGGAGGCGCGGGCCAGCGCGGGGACGGCGCACACGAGGAGTCCTGCCGCGGCGGCGGGCGCCGCGGCCGTGACGGGGACCAGGGCGAGGACGAGGGCGGCGGCGACGGGCCCGCGGGGGGCGCCGTGGCCGACGAGCAGCCGGGTGAGGAAGAGGAGCAGGGCGATCGGGAGGGCGAGCGGGACGGCGGCTCCGGCGAGGACGGCCGCCCCGGCGGCGGCCGCGGCGAAGCCGGCGACGGTGCCGAGGAGCAGCGGCCGGGCCCCGTCGGCGAAGTCCTCCAGGGCGTGGCTGGCGGCGAGGCGGTGCCGGACCCGGGCGGCGTACACGGCGGCGGCGAGGTGGCCGGCTGCCGCGGCCAGGGCGAGGGCGATCCCGAGGGAGGCGCCGTGGCGGTGGACGGCCCAGCCCGCGGCGGCCGCGGCGAGCAGCAGGACGGCCCGGCCGGACCGGGGACTGCTGCCTGCGGCGGCCCGCCCGGACGGGCCGGGCAGGACGACGGCGGCGGCCGCGGCGAGGGCGGTGACGGCTGCCGCGTACGGCACCGCGGCGGCCGCCGCCGCGCAGGCGAGGGCCCCGGGGAGGAGGGCGAGTCCGAAGCGGCGTAGGGCGGGGGCGTCGGCCGGGCCGGCGGCGGAGGGCGCGGGCGGTTCCTCCTCGCGCGGGGTGCGGGCGTACAGCTCCTCGGCGAGGGAGAAGACGTCGCGGTGCCGGAACCGGGCGGCGGTGCGGTCGGTGATGCCCTGTGCCTCCAGACCGGCGGCGATCTGCAGCGGGTCCACGGCCTGCTCGCACAGGGTCCGGTGGCGGTGGAGCAGGAGTTTGACGGGGTCGCCTGCGGCCCGGCGGCGGGGGGCCGCGG
>NZ_JACBGN010000633.1 GCF_013401435.1 Streptomyces sp. BR123 | reverse complement strand
GGAGGGGGCGAGGCCGGTCCGGGGGGTACCGCCGGTGGCTGCGCCTTGGCCGCGGTTGCAGTAGTCCCGTGCCGGTCCTGCGATCAGGGCGCAGGGGTCGTTGCTGGTGCTCGGCGTGGGGCTGGGTGACGCGGCCGGTGCGGAGCTGCTGGGGGACGGGGTCGGTGCGGCCGTTGCACGGGTGGCCAGGAGGACGACCGTGGCCTGGACGGCGGCCGCGGTGGCGGCGATGCCGCGGAGCGGGAGCGTGCGGCTAGCGGGCATAGGTGAACCCTCCGAATTCGGTGACGGCCTTGCCGATGTCGTCGGAGGTGGACACCGGGTTGTCTCCGGTGACCGGGGTGGGTCCGTCCTTCTGGGTCGTTTCGACGACCTTCCAGTCGGAGCCGTTCCATTTCAGGGTCATGGAGATGGTGAACCAGCCGCTGGTCACGGGTCGGGTGGACTTCTCGCCGGTCAGGCCGAACATGCCGATGCACCACACGTCGACCGAAGCGGTGCCGGTGGCGAAGCTCGTGACCTTGGTGCCGGCCGGTACGGTCCGGCTGACGAAGGTGGCGCCCGCCGGGGCGAGACCGTCCTTGGTCAGGCCGATCTGCGCGAGCAGGGCGGCCGAGTAGTCGGCGTCGAATCCGGCCTGGAGCTTGGTGCGCGTGCTGTCGTCCGCGACGGCGTCGACGATGGTGTGTCTGCGCGCCGGGTTGAACATCCCGTCGGATCCCAGCGCCACGGCGTAGTTCGACGCGGCGGACTGGGCGCCCTGCTGGTCGGGGGCGAAGCCCTTCGGGATGCCGGCGTTCTTGCCGTCCACCGGGCGGGTGCCCGTCGGTTCGGTGGCCGCGGTGGACGGCTGGGCTTCCGCGGAAGGGGTTTCGGGGCTGTTGCCGGATTGGTTGGCGAACGCGATGGCGGCGATCAGCAGGACCACCACACCGACCACCGTGACCAGGCTGCGCGAGGCGCGCGGGGTGCGGCGGGGGGTGCCGTAG
>NZ_JACBGN010000632.1 GCF_013401435.1 Streptomyces sp. BR123 | reverse complement strand
ACGGGGTGCTGCCGCAGACCCTGCACGTGGACGAGCCCACCCCGCACGTCGACTGGCAGGCGGGGGAGATCGCGCTGCTGACCGAGCAGCGGGCGTGGCCGGAGACCGGCCGTCCGCGGCGGGCCGGCGTCTCCTCGTTCGGCTTCAGCGGCACCAACGCCCACACGATCATCGAGCAGGCACCGGAAGCCGACGCGGCCGAGGCGACTGAGGTTCTGCAGCAGCGGCCCGGCGTCATGCCGTGGCTGCTGTCCGCCAGGACGGACACCGCCCTGCAGGACCAGGCCGAGCGCCTCGCGGCCCGTATCGCCGCGGACGAGACGCTCGAACCGACCGATGTGGCCTACTCCCTGGCCACCTCCCGGTCGGCCCTCGAACGCCGTGCCGTTGTCGTTGCGGGGGAGCGGGACGAGTTCCTGGCTGCCCTCACCGCGGTCGCTGCCGGTGAGCAGGCGCCCGGCGTGGTGCGTGGAACCGTGGCCGGCGACGGCGCCGCGGCCTTCCTGTTCACGGGCCAGGGCAGCCAGCGCCTCGGCATGGGGCGCGAGCTGTACGACGCCTTCCCGAGGTTCGCCGACGCCCTCGACGCCACCTGCGCCCGCATGGACACCCACCTCGAACTGCCGCTGAAGGACGTTCTGTTCGGCGCGGACGCCGACCTGCTGGACCGGACGGAGTACACCCAGCCGGCCCTGTTCGCGGTCGAGGTGGCGTTGTACCGGCTCGTGGAGAGCTGGGGTGTGCGCCCGGACTTCGTGGCCGGTCACTCCATCGGTGAGATCGCCGCCGCCCATGTGGCGGGTGTGCTGTCCCTGGACGACGCGTGTGCCCTGGTGGCGGCGCGTGGCCGGCTGATGCAGGCCCTCCCGGCCGGTGGCGTGATGATCGCGGTGCAGGCGTCGGAGGACGAGGTCCTGCCGCTGCTCGGCGAGGGCGACCGGGTGAGCATCGCCGCGATCAACGGCCCGCAGGCCGTCGTCATCGCCGGTG
>NZ_JACBGN010000631.1 GCF_013401435.1 Streptomyces sp. BR123 | reverse complement strand
GCTCCTGCCCGTCGCCCGCCCCCACCCGGCCGCGGCCGCGGACAACGGCACCTGGGGGGTGCTCCCCACCCCTCCGGCCGGCGCCCCGGTGACCGACCGGGCCTACTTCTTCCACCAGGGGGTGGCGGGCACCACCGTCGGCGACAGCGTGACGGTCGTGAACTCCTCCGACCGGGAGCGGACCTTCCGCGTCTTCGCCACCGACGCCGTGAACACCCCGGCCGGCGGGGCCTTCGCCCTGCTGCCGGTGGATCGCACACCGCAGGACGTCGGTGCGTGGGTCGCGCTGGCGCCGCAGGCCGCGGGCACCGTGACCGTGCCGGCCCGGGGTCGCCTGGACATCCCGTTCACGGTGCGGGTGCCGCAGGATGCGGCCCCGGGCGACCACGTCGGCGGGATCGTCGCCCTCGGCACCGAGGTGGAGGGTGTCCAGCAGGACGGCAAAGTGCAGGTCGGGGTCAAGCGGCAGGTCGGCGCCCGGCTGTACTTCCGCGTCCCGGGGCCGTCGGCGCCCGGGCTGAGCGTGGAGGACGTACGGGTGCGGCGGTCCGCGCCGCTGCTGCCGTGGGTGCGCGAGGCCCGCGCCACGGTCTCGTACGCCCTGGTCAACCGGGGCAACGTGGTGATCGAGCCACGGGTGGCGGTGAGGGCCGAGGGGCTGTTCGGCCGCACCGTGCTGGACCGGCCGGCTCGCGAGCAGCGGCTGGTGCTGCTGCCGGGGCAGCGGATCGAGCTGGCGGAGCCCTGGCCGGACGCGCCGCAGTCGGATCGGGTCACCGTACGGGTCTCCGCGGGGGCGGCGGCCTACCCTGACCTGACCGCGGAGTCCGTCGTACGGTTCTCCGCCGTACCGTGGCCGGCGCTCGCCGTACTCCTGCTCCTCGCGGTCGCGGCCGCCTCCGCCCGCATCCTGCACCGGCGCCGTACGCCGGCCCCGGACGAGGCCCCCGGCTCCGGCCCCGACCCCTGTCTCTTGTACACATCTACCCGCCCACCAGCCAGGTCTCTC
>NZ_JACBGN010000630.1 GCF_013401435.1 Streptomyces sp. BR123 | reverse complement strand
TCGTGATACCGAACATCGAGCTTTTGAGCGGAAAGCGGTTACAGCCCTACTACTACGCCGCCGACAGAGGAAGAGTGGACGCATGGCGCACCATGCAGAACCTGACGCACGGATACAGCGACCCAGACGACCCCGCCAAACGGCAGAGCATGACCCAAGCCAAAGACCTGCCGAGAAACACGCAGGAAGCCGCACAGAGCATCACAGAGCATCACAGACGGCTTAGAAGCCCTAGCCCTATCAGGCAAGCTAAAAAGCCGCGCAGACGTGCTGGAAACGCTGGAAAAGGTAGGTTTTGAAATATCACGAGCGACCATCAGCAGCATCAGCATCAAGAACCCGGACCCAAAAGGGCGCAACATCCGACTGAAAGGCGCACTGTATGAGCAAGATTTCCGATTTGGCGAAGACCTTCGAGCAGACATCACGCACCGAAGCCGCCAGCATAGAGCAACAAACGAAAGCAGACTTAGAGACGTTACGGAAAAATATCAACGAGGCATTGAAGCAAAGCGAGCAGAAAATAACCGCCGATATAAACGCCCGGCAGTTACGCATGAGCAAGGCAGTATTCAAGCCCTATCTGTGGAGCTTGCTAGGTATATCGGCGGCAGGGTTGATAGTCATAGCAGGGCTGTTCATAGCGATATGGAGCGTCAAGAACGAGCTGGACGACTTGAAACAGCAGAGAGCCGAAGCAGAGCGCACCCTAGACCTGTTGGAAACCAAGACCAAAGGTTTGACACTGGAAAATTGCCCAGTCGAGAACAGCAAAGCAACGCGGGTAAGCGTAGCGACCGAGAAGCGAATGATGAAAGACTTAACGCACTTGGGCGAAAGGTTGGCAGAGCTAGAGCAGGAAAACACGAGTTTAGCGCAGCAGCTAGCGAGCTTGGCAGCCGAGTTAGAGCGGCAGAGCGAAATACGGCAACGGCAGAGCGAAATCTTGAATCAACTAGCCAAACGATAAGCCAACGACACAAACGAACCCAAAGCAGGGGATGGGGAATGAGCCGATGATTACCG
>NZ_JACBGN010000062.1 GCF_013401435.1 Streptomyces sp. BR123 | reverse complement strand
ACCCCGACCTCTGCCCCCGCCCTCACCACCACCCGCAACCTCGGCATCCTCGCGCACGTCGACGCCGGCAAGACGACGGTGACCGAGCGCATCCTGTTCGCCGCCGGCGCCGTCCACAGGCGCGGTGAGGTCCACGACGGCACCACCGTCACCGACTTCGACGCCCAGGAACGCGACCGCGGCATCACCATCTTCGCCGCCGCCGTCAGCTGCGACTGGGACGGCCACCGGATCAACCTGATCGACACCCCCGGCCACGTCGACTTCGCCGACGAGGTCGAGCGGTCGCTGCGCGTCCTGGACGGCGCGGTCGCCGTCTTCGACGCCGTCGCCGGTGTGGAACCGCAGAGCGAGTCGGTATGGCGGCAGGCGGACCGGCACGGCGTCCCGCGGATCGCGTTCGTCAACAAGCTGGACCGGGCGGGCGCCGACCTCGACGCGGCCGTCGCCTCGCTGCGCGACCGGCTCGGCACCGTACCGCTCGTGGCCCAGCTGCCGATCGGTCGCGAGGACGGCTTCACCGGCCTCGTCGACCTGGTTCGCATGCGCGCCCTGACCTGGCCCGCGGACTGCGACACGTACGAGACCGCGGACGTCCGCGACCCGGAGGCGGTGGGCGACGCCGGTCTGCGCGCGGAGGCGGAACGGCGCCGCCGCCTGCTGGAGGAGACGGCCGCCGAGCTGCATCCCGCCGCGCTGGAGGAGTTCTGCGCCACCGGCGCGCTGTCCGACGGCACCCTCGCGCTCGCCCTGCGCGAGGTGACCCTCGACGGTTCGGGAACGGTCGTCCTGTGCGGCTCGGCCTACCGCAACCGGGGCGTCGAGCCGCTCCTGGACGCCGTCGTGGCCTACCTCCCCTCGCCCGCCGACCTGCCGCCCGTACGGGGCCTCGGGCCGGACGGCGGCGAGCAGGAACGCCTGCCCGACCCCGCCGGACCGGTGGCCGCACTCGCCTTCAAGGTGGCGGTGACCGCGACCGGCCGCCTCACCTACCTGCGCGTCTACTCCGGAACCCTGCGGAAGGGGGACACCGTGCTCGACACCGGCACCGGCCGGACCGAACGCGTCGCCCGCATCCTGCGCGTACAGGCTGACCGGCACTTCGAGCTGGACGAGGCACGGGCAGGCGAGATCGTCGCCGCGGTCGGCCCGAAGACCGCCCGGGCCGGGACCACGCTGTGCGCACCGCAGGCGCCGATGCTGCTGGAACCGCCGACCGTGGCGGACCCGGTGGTGTCGGTGGCGGTCGAGGCGCGCCGCAGCACCGACACCGGACGGCTGGCGACCGCGCTGGCCCGGCTGGCCGAGGAGGACCCCTCGCTGGTGGTGCGCAGCGACCCGGAGACCGGGCAGACCGTGCTGTCGGGCATGGGCGAACTCCACCTGGAGGTCGCGGTGGAGAAGATCCGCCGTGACCACGGACTGGAACTCGTCGTGGGCCGGCCGCAGGTCTCGTACCGGGAGACGGTGGTGCGGGGGGTGTCCGGCCTGGTCCACCGGCACGTCAAACAGGACGGCGGGGCCGGCCAGTTCGCCCACATCGTGATCGACGTCGAGCCGCTGGACGCGACGGAGACGGCGCAGACAGCGGAACGGGGACAGGAAGGGGAACGGGAACAGCGGGAGCCGGTGACGTTCGCATTCCGCTCGACGGTCGTCGGCGGACGCGTCCCGCAGGAGTTCGTACGCGCCGTGGAGGCGGGCTGCCGGGACGCGCTCGCCGACGGGCCGCTGGGCGGCCACCCGGTGACCGGGCTGCGCGTCACGCTCACCGACGGGGCGACGCACTCCAAGGACTCCTCGGAGCCGGCGTTCCGAACGGCGGGCAGGGCCGCGCTGCGTGCTGCCCTGCGGGCGAGCGCCATGGCCCTGCTGGAGCCGGTCGCCGAGGTCGTGGTCACCGTCCCCGACGACGCGGTCGGGGCCGTGCTCGGCGACCTCGCGGCCCGCCGCGGCCGCGTCACCGGCTCCACCGGCCGGTCCGGCACGACGGCGGTCACCGCCGTGGTGCCGCTGGCCGAGCTGTTCGGATACGCGTCCCGGCTGCGCGGCCGCACCCAGGGCAGAGGCACGTTCACCACCCGCCCGGCGGGCATGGCCCCGGTCCCGGAGGCAGTGGCCGCGACGGTCCTGGCCCCCTGAAACGGCCCCCGGCACGAACCGGGCCCTGCCGGAACCGCGCCACCCGGGCCGGGCACCCCCCGGGCCGAGCCCCGCCCGGTCCGGGGGCGTGTCCGCGGGGTCCGCCGGGCAGCGGGTCCTGCCGGGATCCCCGAAGCCCGGCCGGCGCCCGACCGGGGAGCGGACCCGCCGGGGCCGGCCGGGGCGCCGCGCGGCGGTGGCATCCGCCGCGCGGGCCCGGCCGCGGCCCTCAGGTGGAGGCTGCCGGTCAGTCCAGGGGCGCCTGCAGCTCGGTCACCCAGTCGTCCCGGTTCTCCGGGCACTCCAGGTTGACCTCCCGCGGGTAGCCGCCGGACCGGTGTCCGTTGCCGTCGATCCAGCGGGCCAGGGTCTGGGCCGTCGGCAGCACCGTGTCCATGGAGCCGCGGTGCACGATCGTCGCGGCCTGCTCGACCGGCGGCAGGTCGAGCACCCGCAGGACCCCGTGCCCCTCCCGGCCCCGGAGCGGGGCCGACACCCCGACGGCGGCGTGGACGACGATCGCCCCGCCGCCCTCCGGGGCGTCCTCGTAGGAGGCGACACCCGGGCCGGACGGGCTGATGCCCGCCTCCTCCAGGCGGCGGAACAGTTCCTCGTACAGCGGGCCGATGACCGGGGAGATGTCCTCCGGGGCGAAGCTCGCCGCGGTGGCGGTCAGCTCGGCCACGCGTACGGCCGGGATGGTCTTGACGACGACGTCGTCGGTGGGCATGCGTCCCTCGCTCTCGATCGACCGGAGCCTCGCCTCGACCTGGACCAGCCGGGCCGCCGCGGCCGCGACGGCCGCCTCCAGCTCGGCCTGCCGGAGCCGCAGCATGCCGCGCAGGTCCTCGACGCCGATGCGCTCGTCCACGATGTCCTGCACCTGCTGCAGGGTGAAACCGAGGTCCTTCAACGCGATGACCCGGTTGAGGCGGGCCAGCTGTGCGGCGGTGTAGTGGCGGTAGCCGGTGGCGGGGTCGACACGGGCCGGGCGCAGCAGCCCGATGGCGTCGTAATGGCGCAGCATCCGTACCGAGACGCGGCCGTGCCGGGCGAAGTCTCCGATGGTGAACATGATGTCTCCGAGTGGACCGCCTGACACGGTGTGAGGGTCAAGGCCCCATCATCGCCCTCCCCCGGAAAGCCCGCGGGCGCCGGGAACTGCGCACTCGGCCACACCCGGCCGGCACCGGGCCGGGCCGGCACCGGGCCGGCCGGGCGACCGCCGGTCGGGAGGTGCCGTCGGCGCGGGTACGTGATGCTGGTGGCATGGGCCGTGTCGGCGCCTTCCTCACCGCAGTGCGGACCGCACCCGGTTTCGCGGTGGCCGCCCGCCGCGCCGCGCGGGTCACCCTGGCCGCCGGAGCCGCGTTCTACCTGTTCCTGTACGGCTCCGGGGACACCGTCGCCGCCACCTACGCCCTGTTCGGTGCCGTGTCCCTGGCGGGCCTCTCCCGGATCCCCGGCACCGGCCGGCAGCGCGCCGCTGTCGTCGTGCGCCTGCTGCCCGCCTCCTGGCTGCTGATCACCGCCGGAACGTTCCTGGCCGTTCGGACCTGGAGCGCGGTCGCCGGCATGCTGGTCATCGGCTTCGCCCTGGCCTTCATCGCCGTCGCCGGGCCCCGCCCGGCCGGCGCGGCGCCCGGCCTGCAGCTGCTGTACATCCTGCCATCCTTCCCCCCGTACGCCCCCGACACGCTCGGCCAGCGGCTCGTCGGCGCCACGGCCGGGATCCTGCTGCTGGTGGCCGCGGAGGCGTTCCTCTTCCCGGAGCCGCCGACCGTCCCGTACCGGGAGCTCGCCGCCCGTGCCCTGGACACCGCGGAACACTGCGCGGGCGGGCTCGCCGTGTTCCCCTACCGGCTGACCGACCAGGACCTGGGCATCGCGAAGGAGGCCGCGGCCCGGCTGCGGCCGATGACCGTGCCGGAGGCGGACCGTCCAGCCGGGCCGAGCGTCCGCGACCGTGCCCTCGCCCACGCCGGCCTGGCCACCCGTACGCTGCTGAGCCGGCTCGCGCGGCTCCCTGCCGGACCGGCCGCCGCCGGGGACCGGACGGGCGCGGAGGTCCTGGGCGCGGTACGGCGTGCGGCGTCGCAGGCCGCTGCCCGGCTGCGCGGCGTACCCCCCGTGGCGGACTCGGTGGACGCCCGCGACGGCCTCCTCCGGGCCCGCGCGGCGCTGGTCGCGGCGCGCGACGAGCCGTCCGGTGCGCCCGGACGGCTGCGGCGGCACGCCGCCGTCCTGGAGGTGGCGGATGCCGCGCTCGCGGCGGCCACCGCCGCCGACCTCGCCCTGCGGGGGCGGGCCGCCGCGGTGGGAGCCCCGACGACGCGGTTCTGGTACGCGCGGATGAGGGCCCCGCGGCTGTGGTGGATCCGGCTGTGGGGGTACACGGGGAGCCGTTCGGTGTTCTTCCAGAACGCGGTGCGGATCAGCCTCGCACTGGCCGCGGCCCGTGCCGTCGCCGGACTGGACACGCTCCCGCACGGCTTCTGGGCCACGCTCGCGACGCTGACGCTGACCCGGACGACCGTACGCGAGACCGGCACGACGATCCGCGCGGCCCTGACCGGCACCCTGATCGGCGCCCTGGTGACTGGCTGCCTGCTGGCCCTGGTCGACACCCGCACCACCGTGTACGCGGCCGCTCTGCTGCCGGTCATGCTGCTGACCTTCACGCTCGGGCCGGTCAAGGGGGTGGGGTGGGCGCAGGCGCTGTTCACCCTGACGGTGGCCCTGGTGTTCGCGCAGCTGGCGCCCGCGAGCTGGCAGCTGGCGGAGCTCCGGCTGCTCGACGTGCTGATCGGGAGCACGATCGGTGCGGTGTTCGGGCTGCTGGCGTGGCCCCGCGGAGCGCATCAGGAGCTCCAGCGGTCCGGGGCGGTGCTCCTGCGGGGTGCGGCGGAGGTCGTGGTCGCCACGACGGCGTCGATCGCGGCGGGCGGAGCGCGGGAGGCGATGCCCGCCGTGCCGGGGCGCCGCTCGCTCCGGCACGCGCTGTACCTGGCGGAGTCGGCGTACGCCCAGTACCAGAGCGAGCCGGCGACGCCGCCCGAACGGCACGCAGGGGTCGCAGGGGCGGATGGGGCGCACGGGTCGGCTGCGGCAGATCGGGCGATCACGGCGGTCAAGGCGGCAGGGGCGGCCAGGGCGGCAGGGGCGGCCAGGGCGGCCGGGGCGGCCGGGCCGGACGCTGCGCACGGGGCGGCCGGGCCCGGCGGGGACGCGCAGAAGCCGCCGGAGCTGCAGCCGCCCGAGCTGCCGGGACTGGCGGAGCCCGACTGGCAGGCCGCGCTGATGGCCGGACACCACACCCAGTGGGGGGCGGACCGCCTCCTGGAGCCGCCCGAACCGCTGCGGCCCGGGCCGGTCGCCCTGCCGACGCTGGGGCGGGAGGCGGCCGCGTCGGTGACCCGCCTGGGGGACCGGGTGGCGGGGCGGATGCTCCTGGTATCGGGATCCCTCGACCGGGGGAGCGACACGCCCTCGGCACCGGTGCCGTTGCGTGATCCGGCGTTCGACGACTTCGAGGCGGAACCGGACGGCGCCCCTTGGCTGTACTACGCGACGGTGTTCTGGCTGGACTCGCTGATGACCGACCTGGAGCGGATCACCGGCACGGCCCGGTCCTGACCCCGCCGCATGCGGCCCGCTCGCGGAGCGTGCCGGCCGTGCCGAGGCTCCCGTTACGCCGCGCGGTGTGGTGCGTCGGCATCGCTGCCGGGATCCGGCACGGCACACAGGAGCGGAGGGGGCTTTGGGCACGCTCGGGTCCTCGAAGTCGTCAACCGGTCGCGGGTCGTGCCGATCCGGCGCATCACCGCTCGGGAACGATGGCCGTCGGCGGTCGTCGATGCCACCGCTTCCGGCAGTCCGAGGGCCTCGAAGCCGAAAGCCGGGCAGGCCCGGGCAGCCTCGGTGGCGCAGCCGTGGCCCCACACCGAACCTGGCCGATGTCCACGCCCGTGAACGGCACGTCCTCGTCCGCCTCGCCCGAGCCGGCACGGCCGCCTCCGGCCGACGGCGGATCAGCGCTGACCCGCGGACCGCACCGCGTACTGCGCCGCCACCGCCGCCGCGGTGTCCGCGATCAGGGTGCGGAGCTCGGGCGGGCCCAGTACCTCGATGTCGGTGCCCAGCGCGAGGTACGCCGCGACGGCGTGTTCCGGGGACTCGACGGGCAGCACGGCCCGGGTCCAGCCGTCCCGTTCCGGATCGGGGCCGCCCCCGGCGGCCACGGCCGCGGCGTCGTCGGCGTTCAGGCGGGTCACGCCGCGCGGGGAGAGCCGTACCTCGGCCTGCCCGCGGTACAGCCGGGCCCGGAAGTCCTCCCGGGCCTGCTCCCAGTGCGCGGCCAGGTCGAAGCCGGCAGGCGGCACGCACTCCTCGTCGGTGACGGTGAGGCCGAGGATCTGGTCCACCCGGTACGTACGCGGGGGCCGCTCCGGATCCGACGCTGCCACCACGTACCAGCGGCCCGCCTTCAGCACCAGCCCGTACGGCCGCAATCGGCGTTCCACGTCGGTCGGTTCCTTCCAGCGGCGGTAGCGGACCTCCACCACCCGCCCCCGCCACACCGCGTCCGCGACGCGCGGCAGGAACGGCACCTCGGCGTTCCGCGCGTACCAGCCGGGCGCGTCGAGGTGGAAGCGGGACCGCATCAGGTCGGCCTGGGCCCGGAGTTCGCGGGGGAGTGCCGCCCGCAGCTTCAGCTGGGCCGCCGACAGGGCCCGCCCGAGGCCGAGTTCGGCGGCCGGGCCGGGGATCCCGGTCAGGAACAGCGCCTCCGCCTCCGTGCTGCTGAGCCCGGTCAGCCGGGTCCGGTATCCGTCGAGCAGCCGGTAGCCGCCGCGGTGTCCCGCGTCGCCGTACAGCGGTATGCCCGCCGCGGCCAGCGCGTCCACGTCCCGGTACACCGTCCGCACGGACACCTCCAGCTCCCGCGCCAGTGCGGCGGCGGTCATCCGCCCCCGGGTCTGGAGCAGCAGCAGGATCGTCACGAGACGGCTCGACTTCACTGACACACGATGTCAGCGGACCGCTCCTACCGTCCAGCCATGGCTTTCGCAGAGAAGAACCTCACCGTCCGGCCCCCGATTGACGTCGAGGGCCGCCGGATCAAGCGCTACCACGTCACCGCCGACCCGGCGGGAATCGAACCGGAAGTGGAGGACGCCGCCCACCGGTTCCTCCCGCAGCTGCTGCGCACGCTGCCCGAGCCCGACGGGACGCCTCCGGGCGGCTTCCTCGTCCTCCACAGGGGAGGGGACGACGGGGCCTACCTGAACGTCTACAGCTGGGTCTGGGACAACGTCCTGCACTTCGCGGGCGGCGCGGCCGGGCAGCCGGTTCTCGGCTGCCCGGACCGCGATCCGGCCCGCTTCGTACGACTCGACCGCTCGCTGATCGGCTGCGTGTGGGAGCTGCCGCCGATCGCGCACGAACGCGACGCCTGGGTCCGGCACATGCTCGCCGCCCCCGCCCCGGACCTGGACGGCTACCTCGCCGACACCCTCCGGGCCCCCACCACGGGCACCACGGGTCCGGTCCGGCCCGGCACACGGCAGCCGCACGGGTGATCGGCAGCCGCCGCGGTGGCGAACAGCGGTACGCGCCGCCGACGGGGGACCGGCAGGCGCCCGGGCACGGGCCGCCGATCCCCGGACCCGTGCACGCCGGTGGACAGCGCCGGCAGCGGCTCGCGATGCCCCCTGCGATTCCCACCGCGCTGCCCGCCCGACGCGGAACACCGGATCGCGCGCGGAACACCGGATCGCGGACTTCCTCACCCCGGGGCCGTCCCGCCGTCATTCCTGCCGTCGCCCCCGACGGGGCCGTCCGGACGGCCCGAACCGCACGGCGGGGCGGCCCGGCCCGCGGTGCCGGCGCCAGAGGGGCGCCCGCACCCGGGCCGGGGTGTTGTGCGGGTCAGCTCCGGCCGAGGAACTTGTTCATCCGGGCGATCTCGGCGGACTGGGAGGTGACGATCGCCTCGGCCATGGTCTTGGCCTCCGGGAAGGAGCCCGCCGTCTGCTCCGTCTTGGCCATCGTCACGGCGCCCTCGTGGTGCTTGATCATCAGTTCCGTGAAGGCTGTGTCGAACGCCTTGCCCGAGGCGTTCTTCAGCCGGTCCATCTCCTGAGCGCTCATCATCCCGGCCATGCCGTGCGCGGAGTGGTCCATGGCGCCCTCGGCGGGCACCTGCTCGCTCCACGAGGCCAGCCACCCGGACAGGGTCTTGATCTCGGGGTCCTGGGCGTTCTTGATCTCCGCGGCGAGCTTCTTCACCTCGGCGTTCTCGGCGCGGGTGGAGGCCAGGTCGGCCATCTCGACCGCCTGGCGGTGGTGGGGGATCATCCCCTTGGCGAAGGCGACGTCCGCGGCGTTGTGCTGCCCCTGCCCGGCGGGCGCCGGGGCCGGAGCGGACGGTGCCGCCGACGCGGTGGCGCCGTCGTGCGCGCCGTGGCCGGCGGAGCGGTTGCCGCTGTCGGTGCCGCCGTTGCCGCCGCAGGCCGCGAGGGCGAGGACGGCCGCGGCGGTGACGGCGACGGCTGTGGCGGTGCGGCGGACGAGGGAACGCTTGCTGCTCATGGTGGTGCTGCTCCTTGGTGCGGCGCAGCCCGGTACGGCGTACGGGAGCGCGTGCGCTTGCGCTTGCGGGCACATGGGCGCGGCGCGTCCGGGGCACGGACAGGTACGAGGCGTGCGCGAGGAAACGGAGGAAAAGGTACCGGCGGCACGGCACGCACAGCGCCCCCCGCCGACCGGTATCGGACGGGGCGGGCAGGGGCAGGGCCGCGCGGGCCGCTCTAGATCCGCAGGAGCTGCAACTCGGCCAGGTCCGGCGGGGCCCGGTCGGTCACCGCCGCCCCCGGCACCGCCCCCTGGTGCACCGGCTCGGGAGCCGCGCCCACGAGCGCGGCCGTCAGGGCCGGAGGCGCGTACGGGGAGCCGATCCCGGCCGCCGCGCAGATCGCGTCGGCATGGCCCGGATGACCGGATCCGCCGTCGGTGTGCGAGCAGCCCCTGTCCTGGTCAACGGCCGAAGCCGGAACCGAGGCCGAGACCGGGGGCGCGGCCGTACGGGCGGCGGCCATCGCGTGCGCGGAGTGCGCCGCCTGCGCGGCAGCGGCCGTACGGGCGGCGGCGGGGCTGGGCGGCAGTGCGTGCATCCCGAGCACGCCGGCCAGCAGCACCAGTACCAGCAGCACGAAGCCGCGCCCGGCGGGACGGCGGCTCGTCGGCTGCGCGGCAAAGGTCACGGGCCCATCGTACGGGGCCGGTTTCGCGCGGACGCGGCGGGAGGGCCCTCCGGCGGTACGGCACCACCCGCCCGCACCAATCCGACGACCCTCCGCCCGCCACCGGAGCGGCGCGGCCCGCGGGAACTGTCGCTAGCGGCCGGAGCCCGTGTCCTTCGTCAGCACGGACGGCGAGGTCGCGCGCTGCTGCGGGACGGCCGCGCCGAACGCGGACGGCTTCGGGTCCCGCTGGATCGCGACGGTGTGGGTGGGCGCGGGGATCGAGATCCCCTCCTCCCGGAACCGGCGGTGCAGCCGCTTCACGAACTCGTGCTTGATCCGGTACTGGTCGCTGAACTCGCCGACGCCGAGGATCACGGTGAAGTTGATCCTGGAGTCCGCGAAGGTGTGGAAGCGGACGAGGCCCTCGTGCTCGGGGACCGCGCCGTTGATCTCCGCCATCACCCCGTCGACCACCTCCAGCGTCACCCGCTCCACGTGCTCCAGGTCGCTCTCGTACCCCACGCCCACCTGCACCAGGATGGTCAGCTCCTGCTCGGGCTGCGTGAAATTGATCATGTTCGTCTTGGCGAGCCGTGCGTTCGGGATGATCACGAGGTTCTTCGACAGGTTGCGGACCACGGTGTTGCGCCAGTTGATGTCGACGACGTACCCCTCCTCCCCGCTGCTGAGGCGGATGTACTCGCCGGGCTGCACCGTCTTCGAGGCGAGGATGTGCACGCCCGCGAAGAGGTTCGCGAGGGTGTCCTGCAGCGCCAGGGCGACCGCGAGGCCGCCCACGCCGAGGGCGGTCAGCAGCGGCGCGATGGAAACGCCCATCGTCTGGAGGGCCACGAGGAAGCCCATCGTGAGCACCACGATCCGGGTGATGTTCACGAAGATCGAGGCCGACCCGGCCACGCCGGTCCGCGACTGGGCCACGGACTGGACGAGGCCCGCGATGACCCGGGCCGTGCTGAGCGTGGCGATGAGCACCAGCAGTGCGGTCAGCGTCTGGTTGAGCAGTCCGGAGACCCTGCTGGTGAGGGGCAGCATCGAGCCGGCCACCGCGGCGCCGGCGAGGAGTGCCGCGCCCGGGGCGACGGGGCGCAGCGCGTCGACGATGATGTCGTCGCCCGCCCACCGCGTCCGCTCGGCGTGCTTGGCCAGCCGTTTCAGGACGGCGCGCAGGAGGAGGGCGGCCAGGGCGCCCGCGGCGAGGGAGATGCCGGCCGCGAGCCAGTCGTGCAGGACGAGGTCCCGGTTCAACGGACGCCCTCCGTGGCCTGCCGGGCCGGGGGAGCGGGGACGGGTGCTGCCTGCCGTCGTATGGGGTGTGTCGTCACCTTGCCACCTGTCAGTTCGTCGTGCGTGGGGGCCTGTTCGGGCATGCGCGTGTACGCAACCGGAACGGATGGCCATCCTGCCGCATGGGGGTGACGGTGCCGCGATCGGGCCGGTCGGTCGCCGGGTTGCGCGTTCCGGTGCCCAACCGGCCCCCGTCGTACGGTTCGTGGCGGTGCGCAAGCGGATGGCGCCAGGGGGCTACCGGGAGGCCTGGGTCCCGGCCGGGTGGGCGCGCCGCCACTCCGTCCGTGCGCCGAGCGCGCACAGGACGGCGACCAGCGCGGTCACGGCAACGACCAGCCACTCCAGAGCCCCGCTCCCGGCATCCGGTTCGACTCCGAAGAGCAGCTCGATCCAGTCCCGCCGGACCAGCGTGACCAGGAAGAGCAGGGCGGAGAGGCTGCCGAGCACGGTCTCCGCCCAGAACCGCGGACGGACCGGCCGTTCCCGGCCGCCCCTGTCGTGACGCGCCTTGTCGTGACGCGCGCTGCCGTGGGGTGCGCGATGGAAGTCGTGGAAGGCCATGGCCCAGCCTCCCCTCTCTCCGGGGCTCTCCGGGGCCGGCAGCCGGCACCTGGCGCCGGCACTCCGGGGCGCGCGCGGGTACTGCCTGCTGCCGTATCCAAGTCTCCGCGCCCCTCCGGCACTGGGCAACCGGCAGGTGCTTCCGCTTGGTTGCGGCGTTCAACCTGTTGCGGCGGCCGCCCGCCGAAGCCGCGAACGACCGCCCGCCGAAGCCGCGAACGCCCGCCCGGCGGCTATGCCGCGCCCGGAACGAGCCCGTCCGCGACCAGGCCGGCGAGCACCGCCTCGCCCAGGGCGTGCACGGCGGACTGTGGCCGGACCATGACGGTGAACTCCTTGATCCGGCCGTCTTCGGCGAAGTGCAGCAGGTCGATGCCGTGGACCTCGCGGCCGTTCACGGTCGTCCGGAACAGCAGCACCGCGGACGGGGCCTCGCCGCCGTCCGCGCTCGTCTCGGAGACGCCTTCGAAGCGGCCGACGTAGCGGAAGTCCTCGAAGGTCCGCAACAGGACCCCGAGGAGCCCGAGAACCATCGGCCGGCCCTCGAAGGGCGTGAACTTCACGGGACTGAACAGGCGGACGTCCTCGGTGAACAGCTCCTCCACGGCGGCGAGGTCGCGGCTGTCGACGGCGGCGCGGAAGCGATCGGCTGCGTTCATGGCTCCTCCGGGTCCTCGATGGATACTCATAAATCTGAGTAGTCAGATTCTTGAGTATCATGGCGGGCGTGCCGCTGCCCAGAGGGCGGCACCGAGGAGACGGGAGGCGGTCCCATGGCCTTGCGCCACGCCGTGCTGGCGGCCCTGCTCGACGCGGAGCTGAGCGGCTACCAGCTGGCCAAGTCCTTCAGCGTGGGCGTCGCGAACTTCTGGCACGCCCTGCCCCAGCAGCTCTACGCCGAGCTGGCCCGGCTGGAGAAGGAAGGCCTGGTCGCCGGCCGGGAAGTGGTCCAGGACACCCGCCCCAACAAGCGCCTGTTCACGGTCACCGGCGCGGGGCTCGCAGAGCTGGAGCGGTTCACGGAGGCCGCCGCCAAACCCTCCTTCATGCGCGACGACCTCGTGGTCAAGGTCCATGCCGCCGACCACGTCGACCTCGGCGCGCTCCTCGCGCAGCTCGCCGAACGCGCCGAGGTCGCCCGCGCAAAGACCGCCCTCTTCGGCCAGCTGCTGGAGAGGATGCGGGGCTGCCGCACCGAGGAGGAGTTCCTCCGCCACGGCAAGCGCGTCGGCCCGTACCTGACCTGCCTGGCCGGCATCGCCTACGAGCAGGCCAACGAGCAGTGGTGCGAGCGCACCCTCACGGTCCTCGGGGAGAGGAAGGCCGCCGATGCCCGCCGACACCACTGACCCGGACTCCGGCCACCCCGGCGAGCGGCCGTCCGACCGGTTCGAGCCGTTCGAGCGGTTCGGCTCGTACGAGCGGTACGTCGCCCTCGGCGACAGCCAGACGGAAGGCCTCGGCGACGGTGACGACACCACCGGCCTGCGCGGCTGGGCCGACCGCCTCGCCGAGCAGCTGGCCCGCCACCACCCGGGTCTGCAGTACGCCAACCTCGCGGTCCGCGGCCGCCTCGCCGGCCAGGTGCGGGCCGAGCAGCTGGCCCCCGCCCTCGCGCTGCGCCCCGACCTCGCCACCGTGGTCGCCGGGGTGAACGACCTGCTGCGTCCCCGGTTCGACGCCGACGAGGTGGCCGCCCACCTGGAGGCTGCCTTCGCCGCGCTCACCGCCCAGGGCGCCCGGGTCGCCACGGTGACCTTCCCCGACGTTTCCAGGATCACGCCGCTCGCCCGCCCGCTGGCGCCCCGCGTCACCGCCCTCAACCACCGGATCCGCGAGGCCGCCCGCCGCCATGGCGTCGCCGTCGCCGAGACCGCCCACCACCCCGTCGTGACCGACCCACGCCTGTGGAGTCCGGACCGGCTGCACGCCGGTCCGCTCGGTCACGCGCGGATCGCTGCCGACAGGCGAGCCTCTCGTGAAGCGCCTTGAGAGGCCATGGCTGATGCCTCGTTCAGATCGCGCTTTCACGAATGCTCGCCGGCTTCGTCTTCGAGGAACCTCTCTTTGAGGACTCCGACAAGGACTGAGGCGACGAGGGCGACAGCGTTGTCGTCGTCGTGGGCCAGTTCGCGCAAGACCTCCTGCGCGGTGGTTCCCGCGAGCTCGACCAGCGCCTGGGCAAGGCGGATCCGTGTCACGGAGTCTGCGGTGGGCGCGGCCAGTTCGTCGACCAGGGCAGTCGTGATCCGGTCCCTGCACCGGAAGTCCAGGGACAGCGTTCCCAGAACCTCCGCCGCGTCCACGTCGTTGGAGCCCTCCACCACCATGCTGACGAGTGTGGGCACGGCCGCGGCCACGCCCTGCCTGCCCAGAGCCAGAGCAGCGTGCCTGCGTACCGTCGTGTCCGGGTCTCCGAGGGCGTTCCTGAGCGCCGCAGTAGCATCCGGAGCCTCTGGCAGCTCGGCGATCGCCAGCACCGCGCGCCGCCGGATGTCGGCGTCCGCCGAGTGCATGCCGGCGTACAGTGTCGCCACGCCGTCGCCGCCCGATCGGGCGAGCGCCCAGCGCAGGGCGCCTGCGACGTGTGGGTCGGATTCGGTCAGGACCGCCTCAGCCAGCAGTTCGGCGGGTACCGACACGTCCTCCGGCCGGGCCAGGACGGCCTGCTGTCTGCGCGCGGCGCTGGGCGAGTTGAGTTCCCGCATGAGTGCGACGACGCGCAGCACTCCCTGCCAGTCGGTGGGCGCCGACGCGTCGATCGAATGGAGCCGCTCGAGCAGCTCCTGTTCTCGCGCCAGGCGGTCCTCCGTCCGCCGGATGAGGTCGCTGACCAGGGAGGACGGCGTGAAGGCCGGGTCCTCCAGCGCGCGCCCGATCTGCTTGAGCGAGAGCCCGAGGGACCGCAGGCTCTCCACGTGGAAGATCCTGCGGACATCCTCGGCGGAGTACTCGCGGTAGCCACCGACAGTGCGGCCCGTGGG
Organism: Streptomyces sp. BR123; assembly: GCF_013401435.1. Classification (GTDB taxonomy): domain Bacteria; phylum Actinomycetota; class Actinomycetes; order Streptomycetales; family Streptomycetaceae; genus Streptomyces. Next base: position 17,653 of record NZ_JACBGN010000062.1, on the reverse strand, counting down.
CCGCACCAACCCCAGGGCGTCGTAGTGCCGGAGCATCCGGGTGCTCACCCCGGAGCGGCGGGCCACATCGCCGATCAGCAATCCCCGCCCTCCGATGCCTCTGCAGCTTTCGCGGCCTCCATCGACTCGGTCGTCTCCGCGGGCTCGGCGGCCTCCGAGGTTTCGGTGCCTGCCGACGCAGCCGCGGCGGCAGCGGCTCGTTCCGGACCGAGTGCGACCACGCGCTTCGCCTCGTCGAGAGCCACGTCGAAACCGGTCTCCGGGTTCTGCCGGAGCAACTCGGTGGCACGGGCGTGCGCGGCCACCGCCGGGTCGGAACTCTCCGCGGCCCTCTCCAGCGCAGGCTTGATCACGTCACCGAGGTCGGCCAAGGCCCGGCTAAGACTTAGCTGCACAGTGCGGTCGCCACGGCCGAGTTGCAGAACCAGTTCGTCGGTCAGGTCCTTCTCCTCGCCCTCGGGTACGAGGACGACCGCGACGCGCCACGCGGTCCGCGCGACCTCGTCGTCGGCGTCCCGCAACATGTCGCGGGTGACCCAGGCCCACGTGCTCTTGTCGCCGATCTTGGAGAGTGTGTGCAGCGCCTGGCTGCGGGCCTGGGTACGCTCGGAGTCGAGCTCATGGCGGATCCGAGGCAGGGTGGTCTCCGGCGGGAGGCGGGTCAGCGCCCAGGACAGCATGTCTCGTACGAAGAAGTCCGGCTCGACCGCGCACCGCTCGACGAGCGTCTCCAGAAACACGGGGTCGGGCTTCGAGCCGACCGCCAGGGCCGTCTGAAGCCGGACCGACGAGTCCACGGCGCCCAGGGCGTTGGTCACACGGGTGTTCTGCGGGGTTACGTCGGTCGTGTTGATCGGGACCACCTCCTGCGCCCAAGTGAAAACCTTGTCACCGTGTCAAGGTCAAGTTGGTACTGCAACGGTGCTTGCCGTGACTGATGGCCAGGTTGGTCGTTGATGTGGTCATGGGTGGGGACCTTGCTGCTGTCAGGTTGTGGACGGGCGAACTGGAAGCTGTGCATGGGCGGTTCATGCACCGTTTCAGCAGGTCGGAGCCCCGGGAGTCCGCACTGGCTTATATGCGGGGCCTGATCGCTCCGCTGCAGCGGAAGAACGGCTGGACGCTGGCGGAGGAAGTCGGCCACGCAGGCCCGGACCGCCGCCACCGGATGCTGAACCGGATCGAGTGGGATGCGGAGGAGGTCCTGGACGACGTGCGCGAATACGTCGTCGAGCACCTCGGCGACCCGGATGCGGTGCTGATCGTGGACGTCACCGGCTTCCTGAAGAAAGGGGTCCGTTCGGCCGGGGTCCAGCGCCAGTAGTCCGGCACGGCCGGGCGGACGGAGAACTGCCTTCCTCGCCTATGCAACGAGCCGCGGGCGGACGCTGGTCGACCGGCGTCTGTATCTGCCCACCTCGTGGACCGATGACCGCGAAAGGTGCCGCCGGGCCGGCATCGTCGACGAGGTTGCCTTCGAGACCAAGGTGGCCATGGCCAAGGCGATGGTCCGCCGCGCGATCACGGACAGGATCCCGTTCCGATGGGTGACCGGGGATGGCGCCTACGGCTTCTCCAAGGGCTGGCGATCAGAGCTGCAGGGGGCGGACGTCTTCCACGTCATGGCCACCACCCGGCACGACACCGTCGTCACCACCCCGTCCACGACCTGTTCAACGGCCTTGCCCGGCAGAAATGGAAGCGCCGGTCCTGCGGCAGCGGGGCTCACGGCCAGCGGATCTACGACTGGGCCCGCGCCGAAGTGCGGCCCTGGCACCGACCCGACCGCCGCCACTGGGGGATCGCCCGCCGCAGCGTCGCCCGCCCGCAGGAGAGCTCCTACTACATCGCCTACTGCCCCGCCGAGACCACGCTTGATGAGCTGATCCGCATCGCCGGCAGCCGGTGGGCCATCGAGGAATGCTTCCAGAGCGCGAAGCAGGAGTACGGCCTGGACGACTACCAGGTCCGCCGCTATCCCCGGCTGGCACCGCCACATGACCCTGGCCATGGCCGTCCACGCCTGCCTGACCGTCCTGCGGGCCCGCGAGCTGGATACCGGGAAAGCAGAAACGGATCCTCCCAGCTCATCCACCTCAGCCTCGCCGAGATGCGACGGCTGACTACCCGCCTCACCAACCGACGCCCCGCACCCGTCGAGCACATCCTGCACTGGTCACACTGGCGCCGACGACGCCAGCACCAAGCCCGCACCAGTCACTACAAACGACGCGGACACAGTCCCTGACCTGGCCACCAGTCACGGCAAGCACCGTTGCAGTACTAAGGGCCGGGGGACTCACATGCGTGCGATGTCGACGACGAGCAGCCCGAGCGCCATGAGCAGGGCCACGACGTGCGGGCCTTCGAGCACGCGCCGCCGGGTCACGACGCGCTCGCCCCCGCCGCGTGCTCCAGTGCCCGCACCAGCTGCCGGATGATCCTGGCCAGGCCGCGGGCATGGTTCCAGTTCGCGTGGGGCCCGGCCCCCACCGGGCCGACCGCCGCGATGTACTCCCACTCGGCGAGAGCCGCGAACGCCTCGACCGGCCGCTGCTCCGAAGGCATCTCGCAGAGGGCGTCACGGAGCCCCTGCCCGCAGGTCATCAGGCCGTCGATCAGCGCCGCAACGCCCTCCGGACCGGGGCGCTCCCCATACGGGGCAAGCGCCCGGGCGACCAGTTCGGCCGCGTCCACGCGATCCTGCGGCATCCCCATGCCGGTGCTCCCTACCGTCGTCAGCGGGTGGTGCGACCAGGGTGAGGGCATGGGAAGGCCCTGACTGACACACACTTGTGTCAGTCAGGGCCAGATCCTCACAGGCCGTCAGACGCCGAGCCAGGAGCCGTACGAAAGGAAGGAGTCGGGCAGGAGTCGGTGCGCTGCCTCCAGGCCCGCGTACGTCTCCCGGACCGTCTGGTGGTACCGGGCCTGCTGCGGCGCAGCCTTCCGCGCCCTGAGAAGGTTCCGGAACGAGTCTTCCAGGTCACCGGTCCACATCTGTGCCCGCGCCACCTCCGCGTAGTGGTGCGACCTCCGCGACGCCGGCCAGCCCTTCGGGATCACCACGGTGCGGCCCTGCTGCGCCGCCTGCCCGTACTGGTCCAGCTCGGCCAGCACAGACACCCGGTGCACGGTGACGTTCGTCGGCCCGAACGCCAGGTAGTGCACCGCCGCCGCCTCGCCCGTCGCCTCGGCGATCCGCTCCGCCTCGGCGAGGTGGTCGTCCGCGAGGCTGCCATTCCGTGAACGGCCGGCCATGACCGCGGCACCGAGGTGGAGCTGGCCGGTGACGACGTCCCGCTCGCGGCCGGGATCCGCCTGCTCGACGATCCGCAGCCCGAGGTCGGTCAGCCGCTGCCCGGTGCGGTACTGCCCTTCCCGGAGGTAGGTAAGGGCGCGGAAGTACCTGTACATGCCGCCCAGGGCGGCGCTGGACGCGCGCTCGGCCGCCCACTCCATGCGCGCCAAGGCGATGGCCGAGAGGTCGCCGTAGCCGAGCTTCGAGGCGATGTCGTACGCGGAGCGGTACGTGCTGGCGAGGAGCCGCCACAGCTCATCCGACAGGGCCGTGTGCGCGGCCGTGGTGACCTCCTGGATCAGCCCCGGCAACTGGCTCGCTGCCTGCTTGATCTCGCCCGCGCGCACAGCGACGAGGAGAGCCTCCGCGTCGGCGGCGAGGAGCGGCAGCGGGCGGGGGCTGATCTCGGGGTCGGCGCCGAGGTCGTAGACGTCCAGGGCCTCACGGATGGGCATTATCAGAACGTCGAGCTGGTCGGCGCGCAGCTCGGTGACGTACGGCTGGCCGGTGACCGTGCCGACGTCCACCCGCAGGGCGCGGGCGAGGCTGGCCACGGCGTACGGGGTGGGCGGGCGCTTGCCCTGCTCGATCTTCGTGAGCAGGCTCGCGGAGATGCTTGCGAGGTCTGCGAGGGCCTGTTGGGTGAGGTGGCGTTCGAGGCGCAGACGCTTGATGCGTGCGCCGGTGTGGTCGTGCTGTTGAGGGTGCATACTGGCTCCCGTTCTGACTCGACATCAGAACAGTAGCTGGAGACAGCAAAGTCCCAGGCCCCCTCTCGGCCCGAAGGCCGAGAGGGGGCAATGCCTGCAGGGGGATGAGCCGGTAGAGGGCGAGACCGAGACCGGCCGAGCCGGTGACAGCGGCGATCGACGGCAGGGGCCGGCGGCCGCGTTACGGCGAGTCGAGCCTGGATTGGTGGTCGGGGAGCCGGTGATCCGACTGATGGGAGCGCCGGAGCCGCTGCTCGCCCGGAAGGGCCATGACCCGGGCGGAGTCGCGTTCGCGCTTGCCGGGCGGGCTGTGGAGACGGGCCTCCGGTACCGGTCGGGTCGGATCGTCGACCGGGCGCGGCGGTCTGTCGCTCCCTCGTGCTTCACCACCCGCCGTAGGTGGTACGGCAGTTCGCTCAACGGTTGCGGGACGTGTCCCTGTAGAGACGGGGGGTGGGCATGCGGGTTGGGATCACCGGGCACCGGGGACCGGGTGCCAAGTAGAGGATCGGCTGTGGGCGATACTCGCCGAGACCGTCGGCGAGTTCGACGCGGGCGAGCTGGTCGCGGGGTCATGCATGAGGGATGGCCCCGACGCGTGGTTCGCTGAGCAGGTCCTTGCCGTTGATGGACGCCTGGAGGCGGTCGTTCCGGCAGAGGAGTACCGGCAGGGACTGCAAGCAGAGCACTGGCCGGCTATGACCGGCTGATCAGCCGGGCGTCCGAAGTGCATCGCACTGGAATGACGGCCTCCGACTCGGCGGCGCACATGGCGGGAAGCGGGATCCTCGTGGGGAGGGTAGACGAATTGCCGGCACTTTGGGACGGGCAGCCCGCAGGGGGGTTCGGCGGAACCGCCGACATGGTCGCGTACGCCGAACGAACCGGCGTTCCGGTCCGCGTCCTTTGGCCCGAGGGCGCGAGCCGCTGAGGTCCGAAACGGCCGAGGGCTGCCTGCGCCCCACCTGGACGGCAAAAGGCACGTTCCTGCGGGCCGCGGCGGAGGCCGCCCGCCCTTGCCTTCACGCGTCGTGACGGGCGTAGCGGCGAAACGGCCCTCTCCCGCGGCCCGCGGCCCGCGGCCTGCGGCCCGCGGCCTGCCGCCCGCGGCCTGCGGCCTGCGGCCCGCGGCCTGCGGCCCGCGGCCTGCGGCCTGCCGCCCGCGGCGGAGGCCGTCCGCGCGGCCGACGGGTGTGGCGACGGTGTGTGTCCGTGCCCTTCGGTGGCCGGCAGGCCGTTCGTGTCCGGGGCCGGAGAGAAAAGGACATGTGGCCGGTTCCGGTGTGGTGTTAGGTTTTCCCCGTGCCGAAGCTGAATCAGATCATCGCCGTTGAAAAGGGCGTCAAGTCCAAGTCCCTGCAGGAACTGACCCAGGCCCACCACGACGTCCAGAAGCCCGCGCTGCTCGCCGGCATCGCGCGTACGTACCAGCCCAAGGACGAGGAGGGGGAGCAGCTGCCGCCCGAGTCCACGCGGGTGCAGGTGAAGGCCGAGGACGTGCTGCGCGCGACGGCGGCGACCCTGACGCGGCTCTTCGACGTCACCGCGACCAAGGACTGGGCGAACCGCACGGCCGCCGCGGACGTCGTCGTCGAAGGAACGGTTCTGCTGCCCCAGGTCCCGGTCCCGTACCTGCTCTTCCTGGAGAAGCAGCTCACCGACCTGCACACCTTCGTCCGGAAGCTCCCGGTGCTGGACGCCTCGGAGTCCTGGACCCTCGACCCTTCGACGGACTCCTGGAAGACCGACGCGGTCCGCACGATCCGCACCAAGAAGGTGCCGCGCAACCACGTCAAGGCGGAGGCCACGGACAAGCACCCGGCGCAGGTCGAGGTGTACTACGAGGACATCGCGGTCGGGTACTGGACGACCGTGAAGTTCTCCGGCGCCCTGCCGGCCCGGCGGGTCAACGAGCTCCTGGAGCGTGTGGAGAAGCTCCAGCAGGCCGTCAAGTTCGCCCGCGAGGAGGCCAACGGCGTCGAGGTCACCGACCAGCGGGTCGGCGATGCGGTGTTCGGCTACCTGTTCGGGTAGCCTCCAGACTCCCTCCTTTTGAGCGGGGAGGGTGCGCGTGAAGCGCAAGCTGAAACTGAAGTCGAAGCTGACCAAGGGGTAACGGTTGGGGGTTCGAATCCCTCCCCCGGCACACGAGCCGGGGTGGCCCAAGTGGTAGAGGCGGCCCCGTCAATCTCAGATTCTCGCTCCAGTCTCAGTATTCGCCGCCGAACACCGGATCGACCGAGCGCGGACGATCATCGATGGATGGGGGTTCAAGTCCCCTCTGTGCCTCTCTCGTGGCGCGGTAGTTCAAAGGTAGAACACATCGATCTCAGAATGATCCGCGACTCTTAAACGCCGCCGGTGTGCGCAATTGGGTGGCACACAGGAGCCCGGGAGCTGGACATACTCCCGGGCTCCGTCACATGCGCCGAGGCGGTCGCCCCACCGAACGGCCCTGCCCCCGCTGCCGAACCAGCTCAGCCGGCCCGGTGGTGGTGAACGCCGCGCTGGCCGGGAACCGTCTTCAGCCCGGCAGGATCCGCGGCCGGCCGCCCGGGGTCGGGGTTGCCCCCGACCGGCGCCGCCGGCGCCAGCGCGAGGAGGGCGATGCAGCCGAGGACCGCGACGAGGATGAGCACCGTGACAAGGGTCATTTTCTTGCCTTCCGCCGGGTACTGAGTGCCTGTCACCAGCTGATGTAACCGGAATGTCGAGCGGTAAACACGAAGCGTAGTGACACTTCCGGGTTATGTGCTGCCCGGTCCGTCAATCCGTCAGATCGCGCACGTAGTCACCGCCCGCGAGCGGACCCTTCAGCACCGCGGGCGGCACCTCCAGCAGCTCCACCAGCGCCGCCGCATGCGGGACCAGCCGGCGGCACGTCGCGGTCAGCTCGCGCCCCAGGCCCGCTGCGGCCGCGGGCGAGAGCAGCCCGGCGGCCGCGTACCAGTCGGCGTGCGGCAGTACGGCCTCCAGCCCCAGCAGGCGGTACAGCCCGGCCCGCACCTCGCCCTCCGTGCCGCCCGGCTCGCCGCTTGGTTCCGACCGCCACTGCGCGGCCAGCATCCGCAGCGTCACCCGCGCCCGGTGGGCCTCCGCGAACGCCTGTGCCGTGTCCAGGTGCTCGTGCCACACCGCCGACGGCTCCTCCCCGGCACCGGCCGCGCCGCGCAGGGCGGCCGCCAGCCGCTCGTACAGCGCCCGCTCCCGGGCGCCCAGCAGCAGCGGCCAGTCCGGGTCGGTCCCGTCCCCGGGCGCGTGCCGCGGCGGCGCGGGCGGCGGTTCGTACGCGTCCCCGGTCACCATGTGCCATGCCGCGTCGAGCAGCATCAGCTGGTTGTCCCCGCCCGCCGAACGGAAGGCGGACGTGAGCGCCTGGTATTCGATCAGCCGGTTCTCCGAGAAGAACCCGGTGGCCCCGCAGGCCGCCCGGCAGCGGTCCACCGCCTCGTCGGCCAGCCGGTCCACCGCCACCTTCACCTGCGCCAGCTCCCCCATGACCGCCGGCGGCAGACCCCGCCCCCGGCCGCCGCCCGGCGGTATCCGCCAGCTCACCTCCGTGACCTGCCGGGCCACCGCCGTCGCGGCCAGGGCCCGCGCGGCCGCGCCGAACAACAGCCGCTGCTGGTTGGGCCGCTCCAGGGCGTACGCTCCCGCGCCCCAGCGGTCCACCGTGCGCCGGCGCCCGGCGTGCGGCAGCGCGAGGGCGACGGCCGCCCGGGCCACCGCCGCCAGCCCCGCCGTGACCGCCCCCCACGCGAAGCGGCTCCAGCCGGTGCTCCGGGCCGTCCGGAGCCGCGGATCGCCCAGCGGGTCGTGGAACTCCCCGGCCGCCGACACGGACGCCCCGTCGGCGAGCCAGCGGTGGTAGGGCACGCGCACCCCGTCGAACCGCACCGCCGCGTAGTCGAGCGGCAGCAGCGAGGTCCGCGGCCTCGGGGTGATCGCGATGCCGGCGGCCGGACCGCCGTCACCACCGCGCAGCGGCACCAGGAACAGGTGAGTGCCGTGGTCCCTGCCCGACACGTGCAGCCGCGCGCTGACCACGGCCAGCCGGGGCAGCCCCGGCATGCCCACGTTCGGCGGGTACTTGGCCGCCGCCGCATCGGGGGAGGTGAGCACGAACTCGCGCGCCGCCGGGTCGTACACGGCCTCGGTGCGGATGGCGGTACTGCTGCTGCCCAGCCCCACCTCGGTCATCAGCGCCGCACCGACCGACCGCCCGGAAGCCAGCTCGGCCACGTCCTCGGCCGAGGCCCCGAAATCGAGCGCGGGCCCGATCGTCATGCACTGGTGCAGGAACAGGACGTGGAAGAGCGCCGGATCGGCCATGGCCGTCAACTCCAGCAGGCAGCGCAGCCGTTCCTGCTCCACCGGCCCGCCGGCGAGCAGCGGCACCGGCGAGCCGATCCGGTCGTGGAGGTGGCGCAGCCGCTCGTACGTCCCGACCCACGGCTGAGCCGATCGCGGGGTGCAGTCGTCGAAGATCGGGTCCTCGAAGAACCGGGGGAGGTCCGGGTCGATCACGGAGCGGTCTCCTGCTTCTCCTCGTCGCGGTCATGGTCCCCGTACGGGTCGGTGCAGGCGGGGGCGTGGGCCGGTGCCTGCCCGTGCGCCTGCGGCTGCCCGTACCGGTCGTGCTCCCAGGCGTCGACCGCTGCGGCGATCTCCCCGGCGTGCTGCTCCATCATCGTGAAGTGGTCCCCGGACACCTCGCGGGCCGTGTGCGGCAGCCGCCAGGCGGCGGGGCCGCCGACCGGCTCGCGTGCGCGCAGCAGCAGGGCGGGAACGGGCCCGTCGAGCGGCTCGGGCCGCCAGCCCCGCAGGATCCGCAGGTAGCCGCCCGTGGCGGTGAGCCGGTGCGTTCCGATCTCCCCGGCCTCGCCCGCCGCGCGCTGCCGGCGCTCGGCCGCGGCGAGGACCAGCGACAGGTCGTCGGGCGGTACGGCCCCTTCGTACCAGGGGGTGTCGATCAGCACGAGCCCGGCCACCGCCCGCCCCCGCCGGGCGAGTCGGGCGGCGAGCGCCCATGCGATCCACCCCCCGGACGAGTGCCCGCAGAGCAGCAGCGGCCCGTCGTCCGCCCGCGGCGCGAGCGCCCCGACGTGTACGTCCACCAGCGCGCCGAGGTCGGCGGGCAGCGCCTCACCCGGCCCGAACCCGGGCTGCGGCAGCGCCAGTACGCTGCGCCGCCCCGCGAACTCGGCGGCCAGCCGGGCGTATTCGTGGGGGCCGCCCGTCGGCACCAGCGACGGCAGGCACACCAGGGCCGGCACCGGACCGGCATGGTCGCCGCCGCCGGCGAGCCGCACGGGCCGCTGCACCAGGCCGGGCGCCTGCGCCGAGGTGAACGACGGCCGCAGCAGGGAAGCGGTCGCCAGCAGCTCCACGGCCACCGCGCCGCGGCCCTCCGCGGAGGCCTGCCGGAACAGCCCCGACAGCCCGTCGGGCAGCGTGCCGCCGGTGACCCAGTCCCGGTCCGGCTGCGGCACGGCGCCCACACTCGTACGCGCGCCCGCGCTCGTGCCCGCGCTCGTGCCCGTGCCCGTGTCCGTGCCTGCGCCTGTGGACGTGCCCGTGCCTGTGGCCGGGCCCGTGCCATCTCCCGTACCCGTACCCGTACCCGGGCCGGTGCCTCCGTGGGGGCTCGCGGGGCCCAGCCGCTCCCACAGGTGGGCGGCGAGGGCGTGTGCGGTCGGGTGGTCGAAGACCACGGTCGAGGGCAGCGACAGGTCCAGCGCCCGGGAGAGCCGCCCCCGGAGCTCCACCGCGGCCAGCGAGCCGGCGCCCAGCTCCAGGAAGGGCCGGTCCGGGTCCACGGAGTCCGCGTCGCCGTAGCCGAGCACCGCGGCCGCGGACTCCCTCACCAGGAGCAGCAGTTCTTCCGCGTCGAGCGGCTTCCCCGCCGCCTCGGCCGCCCCCGCCGCCTCGTCGGGCGCGGCCCCGTACCACCCGGCTCCGCCGGCGGACCCGGTCGGCCCTGCCGCCGGCCGGGCGGAGAGCCAGTACCGCCGGTGCCGGAAGGGGTACGTCGGCAGCGCCTCGGCCGGGACCGGCCGGTGCCCGGCGGTCACGGCCGCCCAGTCGACCCCGACGCCCTGCACCCAGGCCTCGGCGGCCGACAGCAGCAGGCGCCGCACGCCGCCCTCGCCGCGCCGCAGGCTGCCCGTGGCGAGGGCGGACACGCCCGCCTGCTCCGCCGTCTCCTGGACCGCGTACGTGAGGACGGGGTGCGGGCTGACCTCGACGAAGCTCCGGAATCCCGCCTCCAGCAGCGTGGCGACGGCCGGCCCGAAGGCCACCGGGCTGCGCAGGTTGCGGTACCAGTAGTCCGCCGTGAGCTCCCGCCCGGTCAGCCAGCCCCCGTCGACGGTGGACAGGAACGGCGTCGACACCGCAGCCGGCAGGGTCCCCGCCAGGTCCTCGTCCAGTACGGCCTCCAGGGGCTCCACCGCCGCGCAGTGCGAGGCGTAGTCCACGGCGACCCTGCGCGCCCGCACCCCTTCCGCGGCCAGTTCCCCCAGCAGCGCGTCGACGGCCCCGGGGTCCCCGGCGACCACCGACGCGCGCGGCGCGTTCTCGGCGGCGACGGACAGCGGCGGCCCGCTCCGGCCGGCCAGCCGGGCCGCCAGCTCCGGTCCGGGGAGGGACACGGCGGCCATGGCCCCGGCGGGCAGTCCCCGCACGGCCCGGGCGCGCAGGGCGACGATGCGGGCCGCCTGCGGCAGCGTCAGCGCGCCCGACACGTACGCCGCGGCGATCTCGCCCTGCGAGTGCCCGAGCACCGCGTCCGGCTCGACCCCGTACGAGCGCCACAGCGCCGTCAGCGACACCATCATCGTGAACAGGGCCGTCTGCGCCACGTCCACCCGGGCCAGCGGCGGGGCGCCGGTGTCGCCGCGCAGCACATCCAGCACCGACCAGTCCAGGTACGGTGCGAACGCCTCGTCGCATGCGGCCGCGGCTTCGGCGAACACCGGTGAACTGCGCAGCAGTTCGACGCCCATGGCTTCCCACTGGGCCCCCTGGCCGGGGAAGACGAACACCGTCCGTCCGGTCGGCCCGGCGGGCAGGACCCCGGTGACGAGGTCCGGGTTCTCCCGGCCGGCGGCCAGGTCCGCCAGTCCGGCGCGCAGCCGGGCCGCCCGGTCCGGCCCGTCCGCGACGACGACGGCGCGCCGCCGGAAGGCGGGGTCGTCCGGTGCGCGGTGCACGGCCAGGGCCCGGCCCAGACCGGCCGGATCGGCCTCTGCGGCGGCCGTCGGCACGAGCCGGGACGCCAGGTCGCGCAGCCCGGTCCGGCTCTTCGCGGACAGGAGCCAGGGCACCGCGGCGTCGGCGGCCACCGGAGCCGGAGCCGGGTCCGCTGCCGGGTCCGCTGCCGGGTCCGCTGCCGGGCCGGTCGGCGCCGCAGGATCCTGCACGATCACGTGTGCGTTGGTCCCGCTGATCCCGAACGCGGAGACGCCCGCCGCCCGCCGCCCGCCGTCCGCAGGGCGCGGCCAGGGCCGGGGTGCGTCGAGGAGCCGTACGCCGCCGGCCGCCCAGTCCACGTGCGGGGTCGGCTCCTCGGCGTGCAGCGAGCGCGGCATCACCCCGTGCCGCAGGGCCAGGACCGCCTTGATGACGCCTGCGACGCCCGCCGCGGCTTGCGTATGGCCGAGGTTCGACTTGAGCGAGCCCAGCCACAGCGGCCGTTGCCCGTCGCGGCCCCGGCCGTACGAGGACAGCAGGGCCTCGGCCTCGATCCGGTCGCCGAGCGGCGTACCCGTCCCGTGCGCCTCCACCAGGTCCACATCGGCCGGCTCGAGGCCCGCGTCGGCCAGGGCCAGCCGGACGACCTCCCGCTGGGCCGGTCCGCTCGGCGCGGTCAGACCGTTGCTGGCCCCGTCCTGGTTGAGCGCCGAGCCGGACAGCACGGCCAGGACGGTCCGCCCGGCCCGGCGGGCGTCGGACAGCCGCTCCAGGACGAGGATCCCGGCGCCCTCCGACCAGCCGGCCCCGTCCGCCGAGGCGGAGAACGCCCGGCAGCGGCCGTCCGGGGACAGGGCGCCCTGCCGGCTGAAGTCCACGAAGGACGCCGGCGTCGACATCACCGTCGCCCCGCCGGCCAGCGCCAGCGAGCACTCGCCGCGCAGCAGTGCCTGCCGGGCCAGGTGCAGGGCCACCAGGGAGGACGAGCAGGCCGTGTCGACGGTCAGCGCCGGCCCGGTCAGCCCGAGGGTGTACGCGATCCGGCCGGCCGCCACACTGGAGGCGTTGCCCGTCAGCAGCAGCCCGTCGTGCAGTGCGGGCGCCTCGTGGAGGCGGGGCGCGTAGTCGGAGGACATCAGCCCGACGAACACCCCGGCGGGGGAGTCGCGCAGCGCGGACGGCGGGATTCCGGCCCGTTCCAGCGCCTCCCACGCGGTCTCCAGCAGAAGCCGCTGCTGCGGGTCCATGGCCAGCGCCTCGCGGGGCGACAGGCCGAAGAACTCCGCGTCGAAGCCGGCCGCGCCGTCCAGGAAGCCGCCGTGGCGCACGTACGAGGTGCCGGGCCGGTCCCGGTCGGGGTCGTGGAGCCGGTCGAGGTCCCAGCCGCGGTCCGCCGGGAAGGGGCCCACGGTCTCGTCGCCGTCGGCGAGCAGACGCCACAGGTCCGCGGGCGAGGCGATGCCGCCGGGGAAGCGGCAGCCGATGCCGACCACGGCCACCGCGTCCGCAACCCCTTCCGAGCCCGGTCCGGCCACCGCGTCCGCAACCCCTTCCGGGCCCGGTCCGGCGTCCGCGTCGACAGCCCCTGCCCGGCCCGGTCCGGCGGCCGAGGCCCCCGCCCCGGCCGGGGTCACGGCGTGCCGTGCCGGGCGGGCGGCGGGGGCCGCCGCGGGCGTCCCGGCGCCTCCGGCCGACCCGGTCGCGAGGTCGACCAGGTGGCGGGCGAGGCGCCCGGGCGTGGGATGGTCGAACACCGCCGTCGTCGACAGCGCCAGCCCCGTACGCTCCCCGAGCCCGGCCGCCAGCCGCACCGCGCCCAGCGAGTCGAGCCCGGCCGCGCGGAAACTCCCCCCGGTGTCCGCCTGCGCGAGAGGGGCACCGCCCACGGCCCCGGCCTGCTCCCGCACCAGCGCCAACGCCGCCTCCAGGGCGTCCCGTTCGGGAAGGCCGGCGATCCGCCGGGCCCACGCCGGGACCGCCTCCCGGGCCGGCTGCGCCAGCAGCCCCGCCAGCCGGCCGCGGGCCACCTTCCGCGTCGGGGTGACGGGGACGGCGTCCACGACCACGAGTTCCAGCGGCCACTTGTACGCGGCGACGCCCCGGGCCGCGAGATGCGCCCGTACGTCCTCCAGCGTGAGCCGGGCCCCGGGCCTCAACTGGGCCAGCAGCACCGGGTATTCGCCCAGCCGGTCGTCGGCCCGTCCGGCGACCGCCGCGTTCTCCAGCTGCGGCAGGTCGGCGAGGAGCGCCTCCACCTCGGAGGCGCTGAACTTCAGCCCGCCGACGTTGATCCTCTCCGCCTGCCGGCCCCGGTAGCCGATCGTCCCGTCCTCGTACCGGCAGGCCAGGTCGCCGGTCCGCAGCCAGCCGTCGGCGGTCATGGCCGCCGCGGTGGCCTGCGGGTCGGCGAGGTAGCCGCGGAACAGCGACGGCCCCCGGAACTGCAGCTCCCCGGTCTCCCCGACCGGGCACGGCGCACCGTCCTCCCCGACGACCCGGACCCGGCCCTCGCCGACCGGCCGGCCGATGCTGCGGGCGGCGACCTCCGCCGGATCGTCGGGGGAAGTGCTCAGACCGGCCCCGACCTCCGACATGCCCCACTGGACGACGGTCCGGGCGCCCAGGACGCGGCGCACACCGGCCACCAGGGCCGCCGGCACGGCCGCCCCGCCCGTCCGGACCTCACGCAGCGCGGCCACCGGCCCGGGCGTCTCCACCAGGTCGCGCAGCTGGGCCGGTACGGCGAACAGCACGCTCGCCCGGGTCGAGGCCGCCAGCTCCCGGAACGCATCGGCGTCCCAGCGGGGCAGAAGCGCCTGCCGACCGCCCGCGACGAGGGACAGGTGCACGGAGAACAGCCCGAACAGGTGCGTGAACGGGCTCGCACTGACGAGGGTGTCCCCGGCGGAGGACCGGCCCTCGCGGGCGGCGACGGCGGCGTTGCCGAGCAGGCCGCCGTGCGTGTGGACGCAGATCTTGGGGCGGGCGGAGGTGGTGCCCGAGGACGGCATCAGCACCAGCGGCATGTCGGCCGTGACGTCGACGGGATGCGGAACCCGGCCCCGGCGCTCCCGTACGAGCGCCTCGTACGTACCGGGTGCGGAACCGCCGTGCGGGGCTTCGGGGCCGACCGGTATCAGGAACTCCAGTTCGGGCAGGTCCGCCCGGGCGGGCGGCTCCGCGGCGGCCGGGAGCAGCAGGGCCCGTGCCGCCGTGCGCTGGAGCAGGGCGGCCACCTCGCGCGTGCCGAGGGTGCTGTGCAGGGGGAGCAGCACCGCCCCGACGGCGGCGACGCCGATGTGGGCCACCAGGAACTCCCAGGAGTTGGGCAGCTGGGCGGCCACCACGTCGCCGGCCCGGATCCCGAGGTCCTGCAGGGCCCGGCCGAACGCGTCGGCGTCCGTGCGCCAGTCCTGCCAGGACCGGCTGCCGGCCGCATCCGCGGCGGCGACGGCGGTGGCGTCGCCGCGGGCGGTGACGGCGGCCGCGAACAGCCCGGGCAGGGTCGGACGGGGCGTCGTCCAGCCGCCGGGGCCGTCCGGCTCGGGGGTGGTCAGGTAGTCGCGGGGGTGGACGGCCATGTCTACGCGTGCTCCGAACGGCTGGGGGCGGGCAGGGCGGCGGCTGCGGCCGTGCTGCGGCGGCGGGCCCGCAGCAGGGAGCCGTCGAGCGGCAGGGGCACGGTGTCCACGAGGTCGAACCCGGCCTCGGCGAGCAGTCCGCGGTAGTGGTCGAGGGTCCGCTCGCGGCCGCCGACGTTGCACAGCATGTGCAGGTTCCAGGCCACGGCCAGGGATTCGCCGCCGTTCACCGGCAGGAGCCGTTCGATGACGAGCAGCTCGGACTCCGCGGGCATCGCGTCCGCGCACCTGCGCAGGATGTCCAGGCACCGCGCGTCGTCCCAGTCGTGCAGCACCCTCGACAGGACGTACACGTCCCCGCCGCCGGGCACGGACCGGGTGAAGTCGCCGGTGAGGAACGTGCACCGGTCCGCTGTCCCCGCCCGCTCCAGCCGCGACCGCGCCGCCGCGACCACGTGCTCCCGCTCCAGCAGCACGCCGCGCAGGCGGGGCGCGGCGCCCAGGATCTGCGCCATCAGCTCGCCGTTGCCTCCGGCCACGTCCACGACCACGTCGACCCCGGGCCGGTCGACGACCGCCGGGACCGGGCCGAACATGGGGGAACTCGCCTGCATGGACCGGTCGAAGACCGTGTCCCAGGGCGGGTTCTGCGCGAAGTACGGGAAGTGGTGGGCGCCGAAGTGGTGCAGGAACGCGTCCCGGCCCGTGCGCACCGCGTACAGCAGGCGGCCGAACGACTCGTAGAACGGGCCGCCGTAGATCAGCGCCAGCGGCCGCATCGAGTGCGGGGCGTCCTCGCGCAGCAGCTCGCCGAGCCCCGTCAGCGCGTACGTGTCGCCGTCCGGCCCGTACGGGCCGATCAGCAGGCCGAGCGTCGACAGGTAGCGCAGCAGGCGCCGGAGCCCGTCGGCGTCAGCGCCGACCCGCTCCGCCAGGCCGGCCACCGCGGAAGGACCTCCGGCGTCGGGGGAGAGCGCGTCGAATACGCCCAACTCGGCGCCGACCGAGATGGCCTGCGTCTGCCAGGCACCCGTCATCAGCTCCAGCAGCACGCGTGCCGGCTCGTGCCGGACCTGCAGGCGGTGCGCGGCGAGGGCCGACGTCCGGTGGCCCGGCACGAGCAACTCCAGGCGCCCGTACGGTGTTCCGCCGGGGGCGGCGGAGCGGAAGTACAGGACCGTGACGTCCTCGTGCGGGTTGTAGCCGCCGCCGTCGGGCCGCATGCCCGCCCGCTCGACCAGCAGGTGCCGCAGCCCGGCGAAGACGACCTCGTCCGTGGAGGTCACCCGGAAGGCGACGTGCGCCTCGTTGCGTTCCGCCCGCTCCCGCCGCACCAGGTGGTGCATGCACACGGCGGACTCGTCCGGCGCGGTGACCTGCGCGGCGTCCGGCACGGGCAGGCAGAACACCTCGATCTCCCCCAGCTCCCCTTCCGGAGTGCGGACGGCCGCGCGCACGATCGACACCTCCAGCGCCTCCGGCGCGATCCCGTAGCGGGCGCGGAGCCGGTCCCGTACGACGGTGCTGGGCACCGGTGCGCCCGCCTCCAGCCCCAGCCCCGTCAGGGCGCCGGCCACGTCCGCGCGGGGCCGCGGGAACACCAGGACGGCCGCGTGCGCGGGCACACACCAAGCGCCGAGGGACTCCCGCTCCCCGTCGCTCAGCGCCGGTGCCAGCGTGCGCAGCATCCGGGTGACGGTCCCGGAGGAGCGTACGAGCGCGGCGGCCTCACCGATGGCCGTCAGGTCCGCGGCATCCAGGACCGCGGCCCCGGCCTGCTGTTCCGTCATGCTCTGCCCCTCGGACGGGCGCCCCCCCGTAACGGCGCCGGATCAGCGAAACCTATGCTCCTGCAGCCGCCAGGACGCCCAATAACGCCGGGAGTTGTCAGGTCCGATGGCCTAATCTCGGGGCGGACGACCGCACTTGGCGGTTCCGCTTCCGCGGGGGAGAAGATGACGGTGACGGCCCAGGCCGAGACCCCGGGCGGCGTGCTGCCCGACCCGCCGCAGCTCTGGGAGCTCGTACGCGACCTCGTCGGCTCGTGGCTGGGCGCGGGCAGCCTCACGGGCGTCGTCCTCACCACCCTCATCACCGCCTGGATGTGGTACGTGGGCGGCCGGGAGGCCTACCGGGCGGCCCGCGCCGCCGGGCGGGGCATCACGGCCGCCGGGCGGTACAGCGTCCGGCACGTGGAGAGCCTCCCGGTCAACCGGAGGGTCTTCGCCGCCCTGACGACCGTGACCGTGCTCACCGTCCAGGTCCTGTGGCTCGCCGCCTGCCACTTCTTCGCCTCCGTCCTCGTCGCGAACGTGCGCGACATGTTCGGAGGGGCTCCCGTCGGCGGCGCCCGGGAGGTCCTCCGGTGGGGCGGAGCCAACGGCACCTACACCGTCGTCTGCGCCCTGCTCGTGGTCGCCGCGTACGCCCTCGCCGTGCGCAGCGGCAACGAGTACACGGCGCTCCTCGGCTTCCTGCCCGCCCTGCTTCCGGCCCTCTGCGCGGTCCTGCTGCTCCTCGTCGCCGTGCTCGCGACCCTCGTCGCCTTGCTCGCCGGCCTGTTCGGCGGCAGCGGCGACTGGACCGGGCCGGGCTTCTTCTGGGCCGCCGGCATCGGCCTGCTCCTCCACACCGCCCTCGGGTTCGCCGCGCTGGGCGCCGCGGCCGTCGCGGTGGACGGCTGGCGGGCCGAGGCCCCGCCCGGCCCCGGGCAGGGCTCCGGCCGCTCCGCGGCCGCCGCGCGCTGAACGGCAGCCGCCGGCGCCGCGAAGGGCGTCCGTCGTCACGGGGGTGGTGTCCATGACGGGAGCGGGCAGGGTGCCGGGAGCCGGGGAGTCAGGATCCCGGACGGGGACGGGGACGGGGAC
>NZ_JACBGN010000629.1 GCF_013401435.1 Streptomyces sp. BR123 | reverse complement strand
GGCAGGGCGACTGCGGGGTGGGGCGACTGCCGGGGCGCGGCGCCTCAGCTGCCCGTGCCGGCGAGCCGGGGTGCCCCCGTCGCAGGTACGAAGTCCGTCAGGGAGACGGTGTAGTCGCCCTGGTCGGGCCGGTACGCGGTGCAGTACCGCGTGGGGTACCAGCCGGACGTCTGCCAGGCCGCGGGCTGGGGGATGGGTTCGCAGGTGCGGTGGCCGCCGGCGGGGTTGCGGTGGCGTTGCAGGAAGTCCTTGGTGAGCATGGGCTCCATGAAGATGAGGCCGCCCGCGTACGCGCCGTAGATGAAGGTCTGGCCGGTGAGGGTGCCGGTGGTCGGCGGCCTGCTGTCCAGGTGCGCGCCCATGGCTCCCTCGGCGGTCTGCGGGCTGCTCGCGGGATAGCCGGCGGGCAGGTAGGCGGCCGGTACCGGCCGGGCCGCGGTGGCGAGTTGGTCGCAGGCGATGAGCAGGGCGCACCCGCCGGTCCGGATGCCGGCCCGGACTTCCTTGGGCACGAGGTAGAAGTGGACGTCGAAGTGGGGGACGTCGTAGCGGCCGTGCGGGTTGTGGCCGTGCGGGTTCCAGTTGAACAGCGCCCAGTGGAAGGGCAGTCCGGCCGCGCCGGCCGGTGTGGCGGGGAGGGCGAGCTCCAGACTGTGGCCGCCTACGCATTCGTGGGCGGGGTCGGTGGCGCCGTCGCCGTCCGTGTCGTGGCAGTGCTTGCCGTCGGTGGGGGCGGCGGGCAGCGCTCTGAGGGCGGAGGCGGTGAGGGAGACGCCCACCGCCTGCGGGATACCGTTTCGGTATTCGCTGTACGTCCGCACCGTGCCGCGGCCGAGTGCGGCGGCCGGGCCGAGGCTGAGGCAGGCCGCGGCGCCGGCGCGGGCACCGCAGGCGGGCAGCCGGGCGGCGGAGCCGGAGCGCGGCCGGGGGTCCGGGGGCTGCCAGATCGAGGGCAGGAGCGCGGCCAGCAGGGCGGCGCAGGCCAGGCCGGCGGCGGTGGTGGCGGGGCGGGGGATGCGAGGGAGCC
>NZ_JACBGN010000628.1 GCF_013401435.1 Streptomyces sp. BR123 | reverse complement strand
GGCGGGGGTGACGCGTGGCTGTGGCCGCCGGGCGCGCCCTGGCCGGGGGCGGAGAGCCGGGCGGTGCCTTCGACGGGCTTTCCGGCGACCGCCCAGGCGGTGTGGTCGTCCGCGTAGAGGCGGACGGTCAGGGTGTGCGGGCCCTCGGGCACCTGCGTCGCAGGCAGGTGGTACCAGGGGCCGTAGACGCGGGCCAGCTTGCGCCCGTCGAGCTCCAGGTGGGCGTGGCCGCCGCCCGGGAGGGCGGCGCCACCGGCGCTGTCGGGGGTGAACCGGAAGTTCTCCACCGCCAGCTGGAGGTTCCAGCCGTCCTCGGAGTCGGGGTGGACGGTGACCCGCACCCGGGGCGCGCCCCCGGAGGGGACCTCGCGGAGGCGGTGGCCGGTGCCGTCGCGGGTGTCCAGCAGCGTCCCGGCGCTGCCCGTGGCCTGCTCGTGGCTGGTGCCGGGCTTGTGGTGGGTCGTGGCCCGGCCACCGCAGCCCGCCACGGCACCGCCGACCAGCACCCCGACGACCAGCAGCACCGCGCCGCGCCGCCCCCTCGCCGCCACCCCGCCGCGACCGGGCACCTCCCGCTGCCCGATGTCCGTACCCCGGCCCCACGACACGCGGCCCGCCGGCCCGACCTGCACCGCCCCGCCGCTCTCTGCGGCCGGCTGCCGCCCGGGCCCCGCATTCCCGCCCCCTTGCTCCCGACCCGAAGGGCCGACCCGCACCATCCCGCCCGGGCCCCCGTCCCGGACACGACCGCCGACCCGGCCGGCTTCGCGGCTGCGGCCGGCCTCGCGGCTGCGGCCGGCCTCGCGGCTGCGGCCGGTCGAGGGCCCGCCGTCCGCTGCACACCCGTCGCCGCGGGCCGGACAGCCCCTGCTCGTCCGACCGCCGCCGGGCGGCCCTGAGGGGGCTGAGGCCGAGGGGCCGCCGACCGGCCCGAGGGGCGCCTCGCGCCGGGGGAGGGTATTCCGGTCGCCCCTCGGGGAGCTCTGAGCGGTTGCGGCGGCGCTGTCGGGGCGTCCGGAGGGTGCTGCGG
>NZ_JACBGN010000627.1 GCF_013401435.1 Streptomyces sp. BR123 | reverse complement strand
AGCCGCGCCTCTCGGCGGGGGCTACCCGGACAGGGCCTGCCGGGGCGGGGCCTGCCGGGGCGGGGCCTGCCGGGGCGGGGCGCCTGCGGCGGCTGCCGCTGCGGCCGCCGCGCGGGCGCGGTTGAAGTCCGCGACGTGCCGTTTGTGCTCCTCGTACGTCGCCGAGAAGCGGGTGTCCCCCGGCTTGACGGTGACGAAGTACAGCCAGTCGCCGGGCGTCGGCGCCACCGCCGCCGCCATGGCCTGCAGCCCGGGGCTGTCGATCGGCGTCGGAGGCAGCCCCTGGCGGCGGTAGGTGTTGAAAGGGTGGTCGATGCGCGTGTCGCTGAGCTTGGTGTCCACCGTGCGGCGGTTCAGCGCGTAGTTGATGGTGGAGTCCATCTGGAGGGGCATCGATCGTGCCAGGCGGTTGTGCACGACGCGGGCGACCTTGCCCATGTCGCTGCGGGTGTCGGCCTCGGCCTCGATGACGCTGGCGAGGGTCGCCGTCTGGTACGGGGTCATCCCGTGTGCCTTGGCGCCGTCGGCGACGGCGCGCGTGCCGAGCTTCCGGTTGGCCGTCCGCACCATCCGGGCGAGCAGCTCGGCGGCGGTGGTCCCGGACGTCACCGGGTACGAGGCGGGGAACAGGAAGCCCTCCGGGTTGCCCTTCGCCTCCGCGGGCAGGGCCAGTTCGGCCGTGGCGACCGCCGCCTTCGCGGAGCCGGCCGGGAGTTCCAGTTCGCGGTCGATGGCCGCGTAGACCTGGGGGGCGCGCCAGCCTTCGGGGATGACCAGCGTGCGCGGCTTCTCGGGGGCCTCCGCTTCCTCGCGCCGCAGCAGCGGTCCGAGGGTGACGGCCGTCCCGATCACGAGCAGTATGCCGAGGAAGAGCGCCAGACGGCCCCGGCGGGTGAGCCGGTAACGACGCCGTGGCGGCCGGTACTCATGACGCATGCGGGCCACGCTAAACCGCGAACCGCCGCATTCCCGGCATCACACTCTCACATCCGTCATACGATCACACGTTCCGCCGTGGGAGGGTGGGCCGGCGG
>NZ_JACBGN010000626.1 GCF_013401435.1 Streptomyces sp. BR123 | reverse complement strand
CCCGGGAGGGGACGGACGTGAACGAGGAATGGCTCATCTACCGGGGCGTCGGCGAGCCCCACGACGGCATCGACACCCTGCCCGACCCGCCGCCCTGGCGGGACTTCGACGGCGGGCCGGTCGCCGACCCCCCGTTGCCGGCCGCCACGGGCGACGGCAACGTCGCCCGCCGGCTCGGCGCGCACCGGCAGGCCGCCGAACTCCACCGGCCCGAGCCCGAGGAGCTGGAGGCCATCAACGCGGCCCTGTACCTGCGCCGCCCCCTGCTCGTCACCGGGTACCCCGGCACCGGCAAGTCCACCCTCGCCCACGCCGTCGCCCACGAACTCAAACTCGGCCGGGTGCTGCGCTGGCCCGTCGTCTCCCGGACGGTGCTCCAGGAAGGCCTCTACCGCTACGACGCCATCGCCCGGCTGCAGGACGTACAGATCGCCGCGAGCGGCGGCAGGCCCGGCGACGCGCCCGGCATCGGCACGTACATCCGCCTCGGCCCGCTCGGCACCGCCCTGCTGCCCGGCCGACGGCCCCGCGTCCTGCTCATCGACGAACTCGACAAGAGCGACATCGACCTGCCCAACGACCTCCTCAACGTCCTGGAGGAAGGGGAGTTCTCCCTGCCCGAACTGGAACGCGTCGCCGACACCGAGCCCGACGTCCGCATCCTCACCGACGACGGCGCCAAGGTCACCGTCCGGGACGGCAGGGTGCGCTGCCGGGCCTTCCCCTTCATCATCCTCACCAGCAACGGCGAACGGGACTTCCCCGCCGCCCTGCTGCGCCGCTGCATCCAGCTCAAGCTCGGCCAGCCCGGCGAGAAACGCCTCGCCACCATGGTCCGCGCCCACCTCGGGGAGGACGCCGCCCGGCTCGGCGCCGACCTGATCCGCGAGTTCCTCAGCCGCTCCCAGTCCGAACTCGTCGCCGCCGACCAGCTCCTGAACGCCATCTACCTCACCCACTACGCCTCCCCACCCACCCGGGAGGACCTCGCCGACCTGCTCATCCAGCGCCTCGACCGCCCGAGGTGACCACCGTGCCCTCC
>NZ_JACBGN010000625.1 GCF_013401435.1 Streptomyces sp. BR123 | reverse complement strand
CCCCCTGCGACCACCCCTCCCCCGAGCAGGTACGCGCGTACTACGCGGACCGGCCGGCCCCGCTCGTCGCCGCCACCGGCCTCGTCCTGGACGACACCGGGCGGGTCCTGGTCCTGACCCCCTCGTACAAGGCGGGCCGGGAACTGCCCGGCGGCACCGTGGAAGCCACCGAGACCCCCGAGGAGGGGCTGGCCCGCGAGCTGAAGGAGGAACTGGACCTCGGCGTGCCGGTCGGCCGGCTGCTCGCGGTGGACTCGCGGACCCCGGGATCCCTCGGGCGCTCCCTCGTCGTGCACGTCCACCTCGTCGGACCGCTCTCCCCCGCGCAGGCCGCCGCGCTCTCGTTCCCGGACGGGGAGGTCGCCGCGGCCCGCTGGCTGGCGCCGGAGGAGGCGTACGAGGTGCTGCCCGCCCGGATCGCGCCCCGGCTGCGCGCCGGGCTGGCCGCCCTGCGCGCGGGCTCGATCGCCCACCTCGTCGACGGGGTGCCCCAGCCGGGCTCGCCGGCCGGTCTGGACCCGGAGCGGCGTACGGCGCTGGAGCACGCGGGCCTGTTCGACGCGGCGAGCCACCGCGCCGCCCGCCCCAAGGCCCTGACCGCGGCGAGCGTGCTGTGCACCGACGAGGCGGGCGGCGTCCTGCTGGTGGAGCCCGCCTACGGCAGGCCGGGCCGCTGGAATCTGCCCGGCGGCGGGATCGACAGCGACCTCGGCGAGACCCCGCGCGCCGCGGCCCGGCGAGAGGCGCAGGAGGAGCTCGGCCTCGAACTGGAGCCGGGTCGGCTGCTCGGCGTCAACTGGGCCCACAAGCCGGGCTTCCCGGCCCGGATCCGCTTCCTCTACGACGGCGGCGTCCTGGACACCGGCACGCTCGGGCGGATCCGGCTGGCCCCCGGCGAGCTGCTGCGCTGGCGGACGGCGGCTCCCGGGGAGCTGCGGGGTCTGGTCAAGCCGAACCTGCGCCGGCAGATCGAGGCCTGCCTGCGGGCGCGCGCGGAGGGCACCGGCCCGCTGGAGCTGCACGCCGGCCGCCCGGCGGGCGCCGGGGAGAGCAGGGAGGGCGGGGA
>NZ_JACBGN010000624.1 GCF_013401435.1 Streptomyces sp. BR123 | reverse complement strand
TAAGAGACAGGGCGGGTGCGGGTGGATGGCCTGCAAGCCGCCGGTCTCGGGGCGGCGGGGCCGACGTCTGGCGGAGCAGTTGCGTCCCGGCCGCCCGGAACGTCCACGCCGTCGTCACGGGCGTGCTGCTGCTCGCCACCCTGCCCTACCGCGGGCCGCCGGACCGGAGCCGGCCGGGGATGGCGGCGGCGGGGCGGCGCGCTGCTTCGGGCGGACGCGCGGACCGCGTGGAACGATTTCTGTATGACTGAGAGCTCGAGCCCGTACATGTCCTCGCCGCGGGTCACCGTCCTGGCGGTGCAGCCCGGCGACCCGCCGTTCCGGATCGTGGAGGTCGACGGGGAGGTGGTCGGTACGGCAACGTCCATGACAGACGTGATCCTGATTGCCTCGGAAGCAGGCGTCAGCATCCACGACCTCGACGACCTGGACACGGTCCGGTGGGTGGGCGGCGGGAAGTTCACCTGGCAGGAGCCGCACTGGTGACCATGCGGCCGATGCGGGCTATCCCTGGGCGAAGGCGAGCAGTTCCTTGATGCCGGGGGCGTAGCCGTCGGTGGTGTCCACGGTGAGGACGGGCAGGTCGAGGGTGATGTCGGCGAAGTCGTCCGGCACGTAGCGGCCGGCGGCGATGTCGGCCAGGAGGGTGTGATCGGCGTGCGCCGCCCGGTGGGCGTCGGTCCCGGCACGCCGGGTGATCCGCTGGACGAGGGTTCCGGTCGACGTGGTGCAGCGGATCACCCGGACGTCGGCGATCTCGGTCAGGGGCTCCAGGCCCGGGCGCCACACCCGGTCCTGGAAGGCGGACTCGGCGACCACGGTCACGCCGGCTTCCAGCAGCAGGGCGAGGGTCGCGAAGAAGGCGTCCCGGGCGGGGAGGTTGAGGTGATCGGTGCCGTCCGGTGCAGGGGCGGCGCCGCGGACCATGCCCTGTTTGATCTCGTCGCGGATGATCGCCGGGCAGCCGAGCCCGTCGGCGAGAGCACGGGCGAGAGTGCTCTTCCCGGTGCCCGGCGGGCCGCTGACGACGAGGAGGGTGGGGCGGTGCGGCATGGTGGGGCGTCCT
>NZ_JACBGN010000623.1 GCF_013401435.1 Streptomyces sp. BR123 | reverse complement strand
CCCGCACCCCTGCCGGCGTCCGCGCCCGTGGCCAGTCCTGCGCCAGGGGCTGCGCCCGGGTCTGTGCCCGGGTCTGTGTACGGGCCCGCCGCGCCCGTGTCCGTGGCGGCGACCGGGGGCGGTTGTGGATCCGGGTGCGTGCGGGTGGGCGTGGGCGCGTGTGCGGCGGTGCCGCGGCGTGCGGTCTCCCTCGCGGCAGCGGCAGCGGCAGCGGCAGCGGCAGCGGCAGGGGCAGGGGCTGCGGCTTCGGGCGCGGCCTTGCCTCCGGTCAGCAGATCGCGCAGGGCGCGGGCCGCGTGGGCGGCGGTGGCTGCCGCGCCCGGGCGGGGGAGGCCCGGCAGGTGGTCGCGGACCGAGGCGGCCGCCGCGTCGGCGGCCGCGCGGGCCAGCGTGGCCGGGTCCGCGTCCGTGCCCAGCAGCCCGCAGACCACCGACCCGGACAGCTCGCGGGCCAGGGCCACCAGGTCCACCTCGCCGCCCGCGGCGAGCGGCGCGAGCCGCTGCTCCAGCAACGGCCGCCACCCCGCTCGCAGTTGCTCCACCCCGGCCGCGCCGAGCGCCTCGGCGAGGGCGCGCCGGTCCGCCCGGTGCCCACTGCCCTCCTGGTCGAACAGCACGCCGCCGGGAGAGCCGGACCCGGCCAGCGCCTCGCGCGCCGCGCCGCCCGTGGTGCCGGCGGCCGTACGGTCGAGCGGGAGCCTCGTCAGGGCCTCCCGGTAGGCGGCCGTGTCGTGGACCAGCACGGTGCGCCCGAGCCGGCGCACCCCGCGCCCGCGCCGTGTCGCGGCCAGCAGCCCGAACAGCAGCGGGTGGCTCCGCAGGTACACCTGCCGGTCCCGCCGCCGGGCGCGCCGGGCCGCTGACGCGTCCCCGTCGACGGCGCCGGGCCGTGCCGCCCCCGCGGCAGTCTCCGGTGCGCCGGCCACCCCGTCCCCGCCCGCCACTGCGCTCCGTGCCGCTGTCGCTGTCGCTGTCGCTGTCGCTGTCGCTGTCGCTGTCGCTGTCGCTGCCGGGGCGGGGTGCGCCGCTGTGGTGCCTGCACCGGCGGGCTCGTGCGCAGGCCGGCCGTCCCCGGAGGG
>NZ_JACBGN010000622.1 GCF_013401435.1 Streptomyces sp. BR123 | reverse complement strand
CCCCCGGGGGTCCCCGCCACGACCTGCTCCAGGGCAAGCCCGACCCCGCCGCCTTCCCGCGGGCCGCCTGGTCCACCAGCGCCCGGCGGGCCCTCGCCCAGGCTCCCACCGAGGCCTTCGGCCCGGGAGACCCGCGGGGCCGCCCGGAGCTGCGGAGGGCGCTGGCCGCCTATCTGTCCCGGGCGCGGGGCGTACGCACCGGCCCGGAGAACATCGTCGTCTGCTCCGGCTTCGCGAACGGCCTGCGCCTCCTCGCGTCCCTGCGGCCCCGCCACTGGGCCGTGGAGGAGTACGGACTCCCCTTCCACCACGGCATCCTCGACGCCGCCGGTGTACGCCCGCATCCCGTCCCGGTGGACGAGGACGGTGCCCGTACCGATCTCGTCCCGGTCCGCGCCCGCACCCTGCTCCTCACCCCGGCCCACCAGTTCCCGACGGGTGCCCGGCTGCTGCCGGCCCGGCGGGCCGAGGCCGTGGAGTGGGCCCGCGCCACGGGCGGACTGATCGTGGAGGACGACTACGACGGCGAGTTCCGCTACGACCGCAAGCCGGTCGGCGCCGTCCAGGGCCTCGCCCCCGGGAATGCCGTCTACGCGGGCTCCCTCAGCAAGTCCCTGTCCCCCGCGGTCCGCCTCGGCTGGCTGGTCCTGCCGGACGACCTGGTCGGGCAGGTGCTCACGGCGAAGGGGCAGCGGGAATCCTGGGCCAGTGCCCTGGACCAGCTGGCGCTGGCCGACTTCATCGAATGCGGTGCGTACGACCGCCACATCCGGCGCATGCGCCAGCGCTACCGCGCCCGGCGCGACCGGCTCGCCGAAGCCCTGGCCGCCCGGGTGCCGGAGGTGGGGGTGACCGGCATCTCGGCAGGGCTCCACGCCGTGCTGGAGCTCCCGCCGGGGACCGAGCAGGCCGCCCTGGCGGCGGCCCGCACCGCGGGCCTCTCCCTGGACGGCCTCTCGTCCTACCACCACCCGTCGGCCCCGGCTCCGGCCCGCGAAGGCCTGGTCGTCGGCTACGCCGCACCCCCGGAAGCCGCCTTCGGCCGAGCGGTGGAGGCACTGGTGGGGGTGGTGCGGGGGG
>NZ_JACBGN010000621.1 GCF_013401435.1 Streptomyces sp. BR123 | reverse complement strand
GTCCCCGACTCCGCCTCCCTCCTCGACACCCTGGGCCGGCTGGCCGCCGAATCCGTCGACGAACTGCCCGAGGTCGTCCTCGTCCACGAGCGGATCGGCCCCGTCCCCGCGCTCGACCTCATCCGCGAGGTCGCCCTCCGCTTCCCGGCGGTGGGGGTCGTCCTCCTCTCCTCGGACACCGGGCCCGCGCACTTCTCCGCCGCCATGGACTCCGGCGCCCGCGGCCTGATCGGGCTGCCGCCCTCGTACGAGGAACTCGCCGCCCGCGTCCAGGCCGCCGCCCAGTGGGCCGCCGGCGTGCGCCGCCACCTCGGCCGGCCCGCCGACGCGCCGGCCGGGCCCGGCGGGCGGGTGGTCACCGTCGCCGGAGCCAAGGGCGGGGTCGGCACCACCTTCGCGGCGGTGCAGTTCGCGCTGGCCGCGGCCGCGGCCGGGCGGCGCACCGCGCTCGTCGACATGGACCTCCAGGCCGGGGACGTCGGCTCCTACCTCGACGTGCAGTTCCGGCGCTCCATCTCCGACCTCGCCGGGATCCAGGACATCTCCCCGCGGGTGCTGCAGGACGCCGTCTACGACGACCGCACCGGCCTCGCCCTCCTCCTCGCCCCGGCCGACGGCGAACGCGGCGAGGAGGTCGACGACCGCGCCGCCCGGCAGGTCGTCACCGCCCTGCGCAGCCGGTACGAGCTCGTCGTCATCGACTGCGGCACCAACGTGACCGGCGCCAACGCCGCCGCGGTGGAAGGCGCCGACACGGCGGTCCTGGTCACCACCCCGGACGTGGTCTGCGTACGGGCCGCCAAGCGGATGATCCGCATGTGGGAGCGGCTCCAGGTCCGCAAGGCCGAGGACACGGCGGTGCTGGTGAACCGCTGGAGCAAGCACGCCGAGATCCAGCCGGCCCTGATCGAGAAGATCACCAAGACGCGGGTGGTGCGCACCCCCGTGCCGGCGGCGTTCAAGGAGCTCCAGGCAGTGGTCGACGCGGGCCGCGTCCAGGACCTCGACAACCGCTCGACGGTCAAACAGGCCCTGTGGACGGCAGCCGCCGAACTCGGACTCCTCGCCGCCCCCGCCACCCCGCAGGCC
>NZ_JACBGN010000620.1 GCF_013401435.1 Streptomyces sp. BR123 | reverse complement strand
GGCATCAGAGGTACCTCGCAGACGGTCGGAGGGTGGTGATGCGGATGTCGTCGCCGCTCGGCGTCCACCGCCGCCAGCCCCCGGCGGCCCGGCCGGCCTCGGGTTCGATGCGGCGTTGGCGGAGTTCGCGGAGTCGGTCGGCGCCAGTTGTCCTGGGAGACGGTGGCCGGGTGGGGGCCGGGGCGGTGTCGCATGGCTCCGGCTCCCACAGGGCCAGCTGCGTGGTCACGAGGTGGGCTCGATGGCGTAGGTGGTGGTGACTCGGACGATGCGGTGCTCGCGGTCGGGGAACTGCTGCTGACGGCGGGCCTGGCAGGCGATGGCTTTGTCGTGGCTGCTGTAGTGGGTGCTGGCGATCAGCCAGTCGGTGTCGCCGCGGTGTTCGACGACCCATCGCTGCTGGACGAGCCACTCCATCGCGGCGGGGTACGGCTCGCTCATTGCGGGTTTCCGTTCTGGGTCCAGAGCCGGATGGGGATGCCGGCTCGTCGGGCGAGGGTGATGGTGTGGGTGGTGCCGCGGGAGTGGTCGCGTTGGAAGGCGAGGCAGAGGTCGGCGCCGGAGCGGACCATGGCCGCGTTGCGGATGGGGCCGGCTGCTCGGCCGTGGGTGGTCCATCGGGCGAGGTGGCGTTCGATGGTCAGTCCGGCTGTGTTGGCCCAGGTGGCGGCGATGTGGTCGGCGCCTCTGGGGCAGTCGCCGACGACGAGCCACACGTCGCGGGTGTGGGGCGGTACCTCGTTGACGGCAGTGTCGAGGGCGTCGCAGATGGCGTCAGTGTCGGTCCAGTCGCGGCTGCCGGTGACGAGGATCCGGTACGGGGCGGCGGTCACGACTGGCTCCCGTCCGCCTCGTCGTGGTCGAGGGCGCCGCTGGCGAGGGCGTGGTCGGGGTAGAGGATCTGCAGGGCGGCGATGAGGGCGATGGGGTCGGGGGCGCCGGCGTCTTCGGCGGTGAGGCCGGCGTCGTCGAGCCAGTTCGCAATGGCGTGGGCAGCGTTTACAGGCAGGGGCACGGTGCGGGCGCCGGGGCGGGCGGCCAGTGCAGCAGCTCGGAGGGTGTCGGCGGCGGCTCGGAAGTCGGCGACACCCTCCGAGCTGCTGCAC
>NZ_JACBGN010000061.1 GCF_013401435.1 Streptomyces sp. BR123 | reverse complement strand
GGCGACCGCGGCCCCCACCCCGCCCGACATCCCGCTGGCCAACGTCAAGGCGCACCTGACGCAGTTCCAGACCATCGCCGCCGGCAACGGTGGCAACCGCGCCCACGGCAGGGCCGGTTACAAGGCCTCGATCGACTACGTGAAGGGCAAGCTGGACGCGGCCGGGTTCACCACCACCCTGCAGACGTTCACCTCCGGCGGCGCCACCGGCTACAACCTGATCGCCGACTGGCCGGGCGGCGACCCGAACTCGGTCCTCATGGCCGGCTCGCACCTCGACTCGGTGACCTCCGGCCCGGGCATCAACGACAACGGATCGGGCTCGGCCGCCGTCCTGGAGACCGCGCTGGCCGTGTCGCGCGCCCAGCTCCAGCCCACCAAGCACCTGCGGTTCGGCTGGTGGGGCGCGGAGGAACTCGGCCTGGTCGGGTCGAAGTACTACGTGAACAGCCTGCCGAGCGCGGAGAAGGCGAAGATCTCCGGCTACCTGAACTTCGACATGATCGGCTCGCCGAACCCGGGCTACTTCGTCTACGACGACGACCCGACCATCGAGCAGACCTTCAAGACCTACTTCTCGGGCATCGGCGTTCCGACCGAGATAGAGACCGAGGGCGACGGGCGTTCCGACCACGCCTCCTTCAAGAACGCGGGCATCGCGGTCGGCGGCCTGTTCACCGGCGCCAGCAACACCAAGACCTCGGCCCAGGCGCAGAAGTGGGGCGGCACGGCCGGCCAGTCCTTCGACCGCTGCTACCACTCCTCCTGCGACACCACCTCGAACATCAGCGACACCGCGCTGGACCGCAACGCGGACGCCGTCGCCTACGCCGTCTGGAACCTGGGGGCGGCCACCCCCGTCCCGCCCGGCCCGTCCTTCGAGAACACGGCCGACGTGAACATCCCGGACTCCCCCGGCGCGGCAGTGAACTCGCCGATCACGGTCTCGGGCGTGACGGGCAACGCCCCGGCCACCACCAAGGTCGACGTGAACATCGTCCACACCTACCGCGGTGACCTGGTGGTCGACCTGGTCGCCCCGGACGGCACCGTCTACAACCTGCACAACCGCAGCGGCGGCAGCGCCGACAACCTCGTCCAGGCCTACACCGTCAACGCGTCGAGCGAGGCGGCCAACGGCGTCTGGAAGCTCCAGGTCAAGGACGTGGCCGCGCAGGACGTCGGCTACATCAACAGCTGGAGGATCACCTTCTGACCGGCCCGCCACCCGGCGCTACGCGCCCTCGGCAGGACCCTGGAGCGAAGCGTCCAGCGGCTCCCTGATCAGGGCGCGCAGCTCCTCGGCCACGGCGCCGACGTCGGCCCGGCCCAGCTTGGCCGCCTCCACCAGGTCGCCGAGCTGCTCGGGCGAGGGAAGCTGATCGGCCCCCGCCACCCGCAGGTAGGAGCGGGTGGCGGCGGCCGCGTAGAACTCGTTCATCGGCGACTCCAGCGCCGGGCACACGGCGAGGGTGTGCAGGAACGCGGCGGCCCGCCACGCGGTGTCCGGGGCGGGCTGTTCGGGCACCATGACGAGGTCGTTCTGGTGCCGGGCGACCGCGGCGGCCACCCCGGAGGGATCCCACACGGCGGGATCGGACGGAAGATGGTGTGCCAGGGCGGTCCAGGCCCACTCCATGGTGATCTTCAATTGCCGAACCGTTCCTGGAAGTAGCCCCAGTGGACGGCGAATTCCTCTATCCCGGACAGGAAGTTCTTCCGGTCCTCGTCGAGCTCGCGCTCCGTCACCTCGGTGATCAGAGCGGTGACCGTCGTCCCCTGTGCCGCCGCACGCGCCTTGAGACGCTCGTGGAACTCCTCGTCCAGGCGGATGGTGACGTGTCTCGACATGCTCCACACGGTACAGCGGGGCTGCTGTACGCACGGCCGGAACGGCCGAAGGGTGGGCAGGGACACAGTGCCCGCCCACCCTTGGCCGTGCCGCGGCTACGTGTCGCGGCGGCGCGGCTACTTGTTGGCGGTGGCGGCCTGCACCAGCGCGTCCTTGGTGACCGCGCCGACGTACACCTTGCCGTCGTCCGTGATCAGCGCGTTGACCAGGCGGGTCTTGAAGACCCGGCCCTCGCCGAACCCTCCGGAGACCTTGTCCCCGAGGGAGTTGAGGAACTGCTTGGCCTCCTTCGGGGCGTTCTTGTCGTTCTCCAGCTCCTTCAGGCTGCGGCCCGCGCCCGTGTCGATCCGGGCGATGGTCGCCCAGCCCTCGCCGAGGACCTTCGTGTCCCCGTTGCCGCCCTTGCCGCCGGCGCCGCCGGTGATGGCGCCCAGGCCGGGGAAGGCCTCCAGGCCCTTGAAGTCCTTGCCGTGACCCGGGCCGCCCTCGGGGCCGCCCGCCTTGCCCTCGGTCACCTTGGCGCCCTTGGGCGGGGTGAAGGCGAAGGTGTCGGCGGCGGGCCGGGCGAAGTCCACCTTCGTGAAGCCGGCGTCGACGATCGGCTTGCCGCCCTCGGCCGCGAGCAGCTGAACGCGCAGCGGCACGCCGTTCTTCGCGTCCACGGCGATCTTGACGGAGCCGACCGTGGAACCGCTCTGCTTGGGCTTGAGCACCAGCTGGTAAGCGTCCCGGCCGGCCACCTGGGCGTTGTCGCCGACGCTGATGTCCGTGGTCGGGCCGGCGGCCTTGAGGAGCTCCTGGGCCATCTCCTGCGGAGAGGCTCCGAGCCGGTCGGCGGTCTTCTTGTGGTCCTGGCCGGCGGCCTTGCCCGCCTCCGGGTCCTTCTCGTGCCAGACCTCGTTGGCCTTGCTGTCGTGGCCCCAGACGTCCGCGCCGTTGTGGATCAGGCTGTACTCGTCCTTGCCGTCCACGAACGTGATCTTCTGGCGGTCCGGCCCGTCGACCGCGACCCGCAGCGTGTGGCTGCCGCTCGCCAGCCGGGCGAGCTTCTCCTGCGGATCGGCCGACCCTCCGGCGACGCCACCGCCGCCGCCCGCCGCGCCCAGGAGGCCGCCCGCGAAGGACGGCAGGCCCAGGTCGGTGCTGATCTTGGCGCTGCCGGAGAACTGCTCCACGTCCGAGGCGGCGACCTTCTCGATCAGCTGCTGGGCCGTCACCTTCGGCAGGTCCGGGCTGCCCGCGTTGGCGAAGGCCGGGACCATCGCCACCGTCGCTGCGGCCACACCCGCCACGGCGACCGGTACGGCGTACCGGGCGGCCTTGCGGGACTTTGCGTTCGTTGCCATGTCTGCCCTACCTCTTTGTGTACGGCGGCGGCCTTCTTCCGTGCCCGGCCTTCTTCCATGCCTGCACCTGTCCACCCCGCGCCGCCACTCTCACCCGATCTGGTGGGGATGTATCTCCATCTGACCAAAGAGGAGGGGGTGGGGGCGTCACTCCGCGGGCTCAACTCCGCGTACGCCCAGGGGATGACATGACCGGGGCCCCGCATCCCCTGCCCGTAGGGGATGCGGGGCCCCGCATGTGACCTTGGTCGTACCCGGCGCCACCCGGGCGGCGGCAGCTAGCCGGCGCGGTGCACCACCGCGTCGCACAGCTCCTCCAGCGCGGCCTTGGCGGCGCAGTCCGGCAGCGGCGCGAGCATGGCGCGGGCGTCCTGCGCGTAGCGGACGGTGTCCCGGCGGGCCTGCTCCAGCGCGGGGTGCAGCCGCAGCCGGGCGAGCACCTCGGCGTGCCGGGCGTCGTCGGTCAGGTCGCCGTCCAGGAGGCGTACGAGCTCCAGGTCGGCGGGGTCGCCGCCGGCCGCCGCCATCTCCCGCAGCCGCAGCACGGGCAGCGTCGGGATGCCCTCGCGCAGGTCGGTCCCCGGGGTCTTGCCGGACTCGTGCGAGTCGGAGGCGATGTCGAGGACGTCGTCGGCGAGCTGGAAGGCGGTGCCGAGGCGTTCGCCGTACTGGGTCAGGATGTCGACGACGGACTCGTCGGCGCCGGACATCAGCGCGCCGAACCGGCCGGAGACCGCGATCAGCGAGCCGGTCTTGCCGGCGATGACGTCGAGGTAGTGGGCGACCGGGTCGCGGCCGTCGCGCGGGCCGGCGGTCTCCAGGATCTGGCCCGTCACCAGCCGCTCGAAGGCCTCGGCCTGGATGCGCACGGCCTCGGGGCCGAGGTCGGCCAGGATGTGCGAGGCGCGGGCGAACAGGAAGTCACCCGTCAGGACGGCCACCGAGTTGCCCCAGCGGGCGTTGGCGCTCGCCACACCGCGGCGCACGTCCGCCTCGTCCATGACGTCGTCGTGGTAGAGCGTCGCCAAGTGGGTGAGCTCCACGACCACCGCGGAGGGCACGATCCCGGGCGCGTGGGGGTCGCCGAAGCGGGAGGCGAGCATGACCAGCAGCGGCCGGAACCGCTTGCCGCCGGCTTTGACCAGGTGCTGCGCGGCATCGGTGATGAAGGGGACCTCGCTCTTGGTGGCCTCCAGCAGACCCGCCTCGACGGCGGCCAGTCCGGCCTGGACATCGGTCTCAAGAGCCTGGTCCCGCACGCTCAGTCCGAACGGCCCGACGACGGTCACGAGGGGTACTCCTGTCTGCTGACGATCACGCTGACGATCACCTGGATTGTCGATGTGTCGCTGCCTTCTCTCAAGCCAGCCTATCCGGTCCGATTTCGATCACTGAGAGCACCCGTCACGCCGCCGCCGACGCGCTGCCCCCAATATCCCGGTATGTTCGTGATGAGCCGAGACAACCGGAGAGCGCGTCTTGTCCAGAACTGTGACCGAGTGGGAGGTTCCGGCGGAGCCGGCCGCCGCAGACGGCGCCGCGGCCACCCGTATGGCGGCCGTCGGATGGCTGACGTCCGCGCGGCCCGTCCCGGCCGCCGCCGGTCCACCGAGGAGGCGGACGGCACGGTGGACGTGAACATCCGCACCGCTTTCCCCCACGAGACCGCGCACGAGGACGTCCGCATCCCGATGCCCGACGGCGTGGAGCTGTACGCGCGGATCTGGCGCCCGCTCACGGCCGCGCCCGTCCCGGCCCTGCTGGAGTACCTGCCGTACCGGCTGACGGACTGGACGGCCCCGCGGGACGGGCAGCGCCACCCCTGGTACGCGGGCCACGGCTACGCCTCCGTGCGGGTGGACGTACGCGGCCACGGCTGCAGCGGCGGCAGCCCGGGCGAGGCCTACGCCGACCGGGAACTGGCCGACGGGGTGGCGGTGGTGGAGTGGCTGGCGGCGCAGCCGTGGTGCACGGGGTCGGTGGGGATGTTCGGGATCGGGTGGGGCGGCACCAACTCCCTCCAGATCGCGGCGCTCGCCCCGGAGGCCCTCAAGGCCGTCGTCACCGTCTGCTCGACGGACGACCGCTTCGACAACGACGCGCACTACGCGGGCGGCTCGGTCCTCGCCGCGGACCTGCACGCGGCGTCCGCGACCCTGCTGGCCTTCGCCGCCCGCCCGCCGGACCCGCAGTACGTCGGCGACGGCTGGCGCGAGCAGTGGCTGGGCCGGCTGGAGTCGGTCGAACCGCCCCTGCACACCTGGCTGGCGCACCAGACGCGCGACGCCCACTGGATGCACGGCAGCGTCTGCGAGGACTACGGGGCCGTGCGCGCGGCCGTCCTCGCGGTGGGCGGCTGGCACGACCCGTACCGGGACACCGTGCTGCGGCTGGTCTCCCACCTGCCCGCCGACCGGGTGCGCGGCCTGATCGGCCCCTGGTCGCACCAGTACCCCGACCGCGGGCTGCCGCCGGGCCCGGCCATCGGCTTCCTGCAGGAGACCCTGCGCTGGTGGGACCACTGGCTGAGGGGCTCCGCCAACGGGGTGATGGACGAGCCGCTGCTGCGGTCCTGGATCTCCGCCTCCCACCCGCCGGCCACGACGTACGAGCTGCTGCCCGGCCGCTGGGCCGGCGACCCGGCCTGGCCCTCACCCGCCGTCACCCCCGTCACGTACGGGCTGCAGGGCGCGCCGGTGGCCGTGGCCTCGCCGCAGCACACGGGCCTGGACGCGGGGCGGTTCCGCCCGTACGGCAACGAGGCCGACCTGCCGCCGGACCAGCGGGAGGAGGACGCGAAGTCCGCGTGCTTCGAGTTCCCGGTGGCGGGCGGGACGCCCCTGGAGATCCTGGGCCGGCCCCGGGTCACGCTGCGCCTGCGGATGGACGTCCCGTACGGGCAGGTCGCCGCCCGCCTCTGCGACGTCGCACCGGACGGCTCCTCCACGCTGGTCACCCGGGGCGCGCTGAACCTGTCGGCGCGGCTGGGCCGGGACCAGGCGGCGCCGTGGCCGGTGGGCGCGTACGAGGACGTGGTGGTCGAGCTGAACGGCATCGGGCACGCCTTCGCACCGGGCCACCGCATCCGCCTCGCCCTGTCCTCGGCGTACTGGCCGTGGCTCTGGCCGCGGCCCGGCTCCGAGGCCGGCTGGACGCTGGACCCGGCGGGCAGCGCCCTCGTCCTCCCGGTGCGCTTCCCCTCCCCCGCCACGGACGGCGCCGTCGCCTTCGGACCGCCCGAACAGGCGCCGCCGCTCGGGGTGGCCGTCCCGGCCACGCTGGACGAGCCGCGGCCGGAGCGGATGGTCGTACGGGACGTCGCGCGCGGGGCGTGGCGGCTGGAGGTGGACCCGCGGTACGGCGGGACCCGGGTGTACCCGGACGGACTGGAGTCCACCGAGGAGGCGGGCGAGGTGTACGAGATCCGGGACGGGGACGCCCTGTCGGCCCGGACCCGCTCCACGTGGCGGATCCGGCTGCACCGGCCCGAGCCGCTCTGGGACGTGCGGATCGAGACCCGCTCGGAGATCGGCTGCGACGGGGCCGCGTTCCTCACCTCCGACGAGCTGGTGTGCCGGGAGGGGGAGGAGGTCGTCTTCCACCGCACGTGGGAGCGCCGCCTGCCGCGCACCGCGGGGTGACCGCGCCGCCCCCGCACCCGCCCGCGCCGACGCAAGCCGGATCCGAGCCGGAGTGCGCCGGATCCGAGCCGGAGCACGCCGGATCCGCGCCGCGTCCGCTCCGGCCGGGTCAGCCGAAGAGCCGCTCCAGCACCACGGCGATGCCGTCGTCCTCGTTCGACAGCGTCACCTCGTCCGCGACGGCGACCAGTTCGCGGTGGGAGTCCGCCATGGCGACCCCGTGCGCCGCCCAGGCGAACATCGGGATGTCGTTCGGCATGTCCCCGAAGGCGATGGTGCGCGAACCCCCGACCCCCAGCACCTCGGCGGCCAGCGCCAGCCCGCTCGCCTTGTCCACCCCGAGCGGCTGGAGTTCCACCGTGTGCTCCCCCGCCATGGTCACGTTGACCATGTGGCCGACGACCCCCCGCGCCACCTCCGTGAGCTCGTCGTCGTCGAGCTCCGGGTGCTGGAGCAGCACCTTGTTGATGGGCGCGGCCCACAGGTCGACCCGCTGCCGCACCCGCACGGTCGGCAGGTGGGGATGCGGCATCCGGTAGCCGGGCCCTATCAGCATCGCCGCGTCCACCCCCTCCTGGTCGACCGCCGCCCAGACCTCCCCGATCTCGGCCTCGATCTTGCCGAGCGCCTCCTCCGCCAGTTCCCGTTCCATTTCGACGGCGTGCAGCAGGTGCCCGCGCGCCGCGTCGTACACCTGCGCGCCCTGTCCGCACACCGCGAGCCCCGTATACCCAAGGCTGTCGAGGACATGGCGTACCTGTGGAACGGGGCGCCCGGTGACGATGATGTGCTGGGCCCCCGCGGCGCGCGCTGTCGCGAGCGCGGCGTACGAGCGGCCGGAGACGGTGTCTCCGGCGCGCAGCAGGGTCCCGTCCAGGTCAGTGGCGATCAGGGAGAAAGGGGGGGCCGAAGGCGGGGCGGAAGTCACTGCGCAAGGATACGGACCCCAGTGGACAAGTCCTACAAATAGCGCCCAAATCCGGCCTCCCGCAGGCCCCGGCAGCCACGTAACGTGTCAACCAGCCCCCGGGACACCCCCCGGACCGCATCGAAAGCGAGGCAGTACCCCATGCCCCAGCAGAGCCCCCTCGATGTCCCCGAGGGCGACCCGTTCGGGCCGCACAACCTCCCGTACGGCGTCTTCTCCACCGCCGGCGACTCCCGCCGCCGGATCGGCGTGCGCATCGGCGGGCACGTGCTCGACGCGGGGGCGGCCGCGGACGCGCTCGGCTCCCCGTACGCCGGCCTGCTCGGACAGCCCTCGCTCAACCCCCTGCTGGCCGCGGGCCGCACCGCCTGGCGCGACGTGCGCCGCGCGCTGACCGCCTGGGTCACCGATCCCGGCCACCGCGAGACGGTCGAGGCCCACCTGCTGCCCCTCGACACGGTCACGATGCACCTGCCGTACGAGGTCGCCGACTACGTCGACTTCTACGCCAGCGAGCACCACGCCACCAACGTGGGCCGGATGTTCCGCCCCGACGGCGAACCGCTCACCCCCAACTGGAAGCACCTGCCGATCGGGTACCACGGCCGCTCGGGCACCCTCGTCGTCTCCGGCACCGATGTCGTCCGCCCCTCCGGCCAGCGCAAGACCCCCGCCGACGCGGCCCCGGTCTTCGGCCCGTCGGTCAAGCTCGACATCGAGGCCGAGGTCGGCTTCGTCGTCGGCACCCCCTCCGAGCTGGGCACCCCCGTCGCACTCGGCGACTTCGAGGACCACGTCTTCGGACTCTTCCTCCTCAACGACTGGTCCGCGCGCGACATCCAGGCGTGGGAGTACGTGCCGCTGGGCCCCTTCCTCGGCAAGTCCTTCGCCACCTCCGTCTCCGCCTGGGTGACCCCGCTGGAGGCCCTCGACGCGGCCCGCGTCGCCCCGCCGGCCCGCGACTTCCCGCTGCTGCCCTACCTGGACGACGCCGACGCCGACCGGCCCGGCGGCTTCGACCTGCACATCACCGTCTCCATCAACGGGCAGGAGGTCGCACGGCCGCCGTTCGCGACCATGTACTGGACCGCGGCCCAGCAGCTCGCCCACATGACGGTCAACGGCGCCTCCCTGCGCACCGGTGACGTGTACGGCTCGGGCACGGTCAGCGGCCCCGAGGTCGCCCAGCGCGGCTCCCTGCTGGAGCTGACCTGGAACGGCCGCGACGCCATCGAGCTGGCCGAGGGCAAGCGCACCTTCCTGGAGGACGGCGACACCGTCACCCTCACCGCCTGGGCCCCGGGGCCCGAGGGCACCCGCGTGGGCCTCGGCGAGGTCACGGGCCGCGTGGTGGCCTCCCGCTAGTCCGTCTCCACGGCCCGCGCACTGCGGCGGGGTGGCGGCCCGCCCCGCCGCCCCGCCGAGGCCGCAGGTGACGGACCCCGCCGGGCTGCTCCGTTCGCGCATATGCCGTCCGCCCACGACAACGGCACATGGTCAACACGCGGCCGCCCGCTCACACGTGCGGGCGGTCCCGCGCCGTTCCCCCGGCGATACGCTGGACGGACTGGCGAGACTCCGTCGCATGGGAGCACTACCTATGAGCGTCGACCCCGAGGACATCGAGCCGACGTACCGCTGGCCCGTCCCGCCCGCGGGCGGCTGGACGGCCGACGACCTTGACCGGCTTCCCAACCTGCCTCCGCACACGGAGCTGATCGACGGGAGCCTCGTCTTCGCGAGTCCGCAGAACCTTTTCCACTCGCGCGCAGTCGACTTCTTCAACTGGCAGCTCCAGTCACTCGTCCCCGCCGGACTGGAGGTGGTCCGGGAGTTCACCATCGACATCGACCGGCGCAACAGGCCGGAGCCGGACGTCATCGTCGTCGACGCGGACGTCGTCGACGACCCCGGCCTGACCCGGTTCCCCGCGTCGTCCGTCCGGCTGGCCATCGAGGTCGTCTCGCCGGAGTCGATCGAGCGGGACCGCGAGACCAAGCCCCTGAAGTACGCCCGCGCCAAGATCCCCCACTTCTGGAGGGTGGAGAACAAGGACGGCCGGGCGGTGGTCTACGTCTTCGAGCGTGAGCCGGCCACGGGCACCTACACGAGCACCGGCATCTTCCACGAGCGCCTCAAGGTCTCCGTCCCCTTCGCCATCGACCTGGACCTCACCGAGATCACGCCGAAGCGGCGGCGACCCGAGTAGCCCGCACCGGCACGGCACGGAAGACGCCCGGGTCCGGCACCCTGCTGAGGGGGCCGGACCCGGGCGCCTGGAGCAGCCCTGGCTACCGGACGAAGGTGCTCGCCTGGCCGGCCAGGTCCAGGAAGTACTGCGGCGCCACGCCCAGGACCAGGGTGACGGCCACGCCGACCGCGATGGTCGTCATCGTCAGCGGCGACGGCACGGCCACCGTCGGCCCTTCCGCCTTCGGCTCGCTGAAGAACATCAGCACGATCACCCGGATGTAGAAGAACGCGGCGATCGCCGAGGAGATGACGCCGACGACGACCAGCACGCCCGCGCCGCCCTCCGCCGCCGCCTTGAACACGGCGAACTTCCCGGAGAAGCCGGAGGTGAGCGGGATGCCGGCGAAGGCCAGCAGGAACACCGCGAAGACGGCCGCGGTCAGCGGCGAACGGCGCCCGAGCCCCGCCCACTTCGACAGGTGGGTGGCCTCGCCGCCCGCGTCCCGGACGAGGGTGATCACCGCGAACGCGCCGATCGTCACGAAGGAGTACGCCAGGAGGTAGAACAGCACCGACTGGACGCCCTGCGCCGACGTGGCGATCACACCGGCGAGGATGAAGCCCGCGTGCGCGATCGAGGAGTAGGCCAGCAGGCGCTTGACGTCGGTCTGCGTCACCGCGATCACCGCGCCGGCCAGCATCGTCACGATCGCCACGCCCCACATCACCGGCCGCCAGTCCCACCGCAGGCCCGGCAGGACCACGTACAGCAGGCGCAGCAGCGCACCGAACGCGGCGACCTTGGTCGCCGCCGCCATGAAGCCGGTGACCGGCGTCGGGGCGCCCTGGTAGACGTCCGGGGTCCACATGTGGAAGGGGACCGCGCCGACCTTGAACAGCAGACCCATCAGCACGAGCGCCCCGCCGATCAGCAGCAGCGCGTCATTGCCCATGGTGTCGGCGAGCGCCGGGTCGATCTCCGTGACGGTGCCGTCCACCACATCGGCGATGACCGCGTACGAGACGGAGCCCGCGTAGCCGTAGAGCAGTGCGATGCCGAAGAGGAGGAACGCCGACGAGAACGCGCCGAGCAGGAAGTACTTGACCGCGGCCTCCTGCGACACCAGCCGGTGGCGGCGGGCGACGGCGCACAGCAGGTACAGCGGGAGGGAGAAGACCTCCAGGGCGACGAACAGCGTCAGCAGGTCGTTCGCCGCCGGGAAGATCAGCATTCCGGAGATCGCGAACAGGGCCAGCGGGAAGACCTCTGTGGTGGTGAAGCCGGCCTTGACGGCGGCCTTCTCGCTGTCGCTGCCCGGTACGGACGCCGCCTGGGCGGCGAAGGAGTCGACCCGCTTGCCGTGCGCCGCCGGGTCCAGGTGCCGTTCGGCGAAGGTGAACAGGGCGACGATCGAGGCCAGCAGGATGGTGCCCTGCAGGAACAGGGCGGGCCCGTCCACGGCGATGGCGCCCATGGCCGCGATGTGCGCCTTGTCGCCCGCGTACCCGGCGGCCGCGAGGCCCACGACCGCCGCGAACGCGGAGGCCAGGGCGGCGACGGCCAGGAACACCTGGACGGCGTAGCGGGCGGTGCGCGGTACGAGGGCCTCGACGAGGACGCCGACGACGGCCGCTCCCACCACGATCAGCGTGGGCGCGAGCTGGGCGTACTCGATGTGCGGGGCCGGGATCTTGTCGATCGGTGCCTGCGCGGCGACCGCCCACAGGCCGTGGGCCGAAGTCACGGTGCTCACTTCGCCGCCTCCCCGTTCTTGGCCTCGACAGCCACGCTTTGGATGGGAACAGTGGGCTTCCGGTCGGTCTGCTCGACGTCCGCCATGGTGTGCTCCACCGCCGGGTTGACGATCTCGGTGAGCGGCTTCGGGTAGACGCCCAGCCCGATCAGCAGCGCGATCAGCGGGGCGACGACGAGGAGTTCGCGGGCGCGCAGGTCCGGCATGGAGCGGACCTCGTCCCGGACCGGGCCGGTCATGGTGCGCTGGTACAGGACCAGCGTGTACAGGGCGGCCAGCACGATGCCGAGGGTGGCGACGATGCCGATGGCCGGGTACCGGGCGAACGTGCCGACCAGGACCAGGAATTCGCTGACGAACGGGGCGAGCCCGGGCAGCGAGAGGGTGGCGAGGCCGCCGATGAGGAAGGTGCCGGCCAGGACCGGGGCGACCTTCTGCACGCCGCCGTAGTCGGCGATGAGCCGCGAGCCGCGCCGGGAGATCAGGAACCCGGCGACGAGCATCAGGGCCGCGGTGGAGAGGCCGTGGTTGACCATGTACAGCGTCGCGCCCGACTGTCCCTGGGAGGTCATCGCGAAGATGCCCAGGATGATGAAGCCGAAGTGCGAGATCGACGCGTACGCCACCAGCCGCTTGATGTCGCGCTGCCCGACGGCGACGAGCGCGCCGTACACGATGCTGATCAGGGCCAGGACGAGGATCACCGGGGTGGCCCACTTGCTGGCCTCGGGGAACAGGCCGAGGCAGAAGCGGAGCATCGCGAAGGTGCCGACCTTGTCGACGACCGCGGTGATCAGCACGGCGACCGGGGCGGTGGACTCGCCCATCGCGTTCGGCAGCCAGGTGTGCAGCGGCCACAGCGGGGCCTTGACGGCGAAGGCGAAGAAGAAGCCGAGGAAGAGGAGCCGCTCGGTGTTGGTGGACATGTCCAGCGTGCCGGCGGCGCGGGCGGCGGTGATCTCCTGGAGGGAGAAGTTCCCGGCGACCACGTACAGCCCGATGACCGCGGCCAGCATGATCAGGCCGCCGGCCAGGTTGTAGAGCAGGAACTTGACCGCGGCGTACGACCGCTGCGCGGCCGCGTTGTCGTCCGAGCCAGCGTGGGCCCGGTCCCCGAAGCCGCCGATGAGGAAGTACATCGGGATGAGCATGGCTTCGAAGAAGAGGTAGAAGAGGAAGACGTCGGTGGCCTCGAAGGAGATGATCACCATCGCCTCGACCATCAGGATCAGGGCGAAGAAGCCCTGCGTCGGCCGCCAGCGCGAGGAGCTCGTCTCCAGCGGGTCGGCGTCGTGCCAGCCGGCCGCGATGACGAACGGCACCAGCAGCGCCGTCAGCCCGATCAGCGCCACCCCGATGCCGTCGACGCCGAGCTGGTACCGGACGCCGAAGTCGGCGATCCAGGCGTGGGACTCGGTGAGCTGGTAGCGGTCGCCGTCCGGGTCGAAGCGGACGGCGACGAGCACGGCCAGCGCCAGGGTGGCCAGGGAGAAGAGCAGGGCGAGCCATTTGGCGGCGGTCCGGCGGGCGGCCGGGACGGCCGCCGTGAGGACCGCTCCGGCCGCGGGGACCGCGGCCGTCACCGTCAACAGGGGAAAAGCTGCGCTCACGTCAGACATGGCTCACACCGCCCTCATCAGCAGGGTCGCGGCGATGAGGATCGCCGTGCCCCCGAACATCGAGACCGCGTAGCTGCGGGCGTAGCCGTT
The DNA here is from genome assembly GCF_013401435.1 of Streptomyces sp. BR123. GTDB lineage: Bacteria > Actinomycetota > Actinomycetes > Streptomycetales > Streptomycetaceae > Streptomyces. The sequence goes on along the minus strand of NZ_JACBGN010000061.1, from coordinate 19,136 downwards.
CTGCAGCTTGCGCAGGCGGCCCGACAGGCCGCCGACCGAGGCGGCCGTCCCGTTCACCACGCCGTCGACCAGGCTGTGGTCGACGTAGACGAGCGAGCGGGTCAGGTGCTCGCCGCCGCGCACCAGCACGACGTGGTTGAAGTCGTCCTGGAGCAGGTCCCGGCGGGCGGCCCGGGTGAGCAGGCTGCCGCGCGGGGCGGTCACGGGCACCGGCCGGCGCCCGTACATCGCCCAGGCGATCGCGACGCCGATGACGACGCAGGCCGTCGTCGCGATGGTCACCGTGAGGGCGCTGACCGGCGGGTGTCCGTGCTCGTACCCGGTGACGGGCTCCAGCCAGTTCAGGAACCGGTCGCCGATGACGAAGAACGCTCCGGCGAAGACCGATCCGAAGGCCAGCAGGATCATCGGGAGGGTCATGGACTTCGGGGACTCGTGCGGGTGCGGGAGCTCCCCGGCGTGGTGCTCGGCGCCGGGCTCGACGCTCGGCACGGCATCGGCGTCGGGCGCCGGCTGCCAGCGCTTCTCCCCGAAGAAGGTCATCAGCATGACCCGGGTCATGTAGAACGCGGTGATGGCCGCGCCGAGCAGGGCCACCGAGCCGAGGATCCAGCCCTCGGTGCCGCCCTTCGCGAAGGCCGCCTCGATGATCTTGTCCTTGGAGAAGAAGCCGGACAGGCCGGGGAAGCCGATGATGGCGAGGTAGCCGAGCCCGAACGTGACGAACGTGATCGGCATGTACCGGCGCAGGCCGCCGTACTTGCGCATGTCGACCTCGTCGTTCATCCCGTGCATCACGGAGCCCGCGCCGAGGAAGAGGCCCGCCTTGAAGAAGCCGTGCGTGACCAGGTGCATGATCGCGAACACGTAGCCGACCGGGCCGAGGCCGGCGGCGAGGATCATGTAGCCGATCTGCGACATCGTCGACCCGGCGAGTGCCTTCTTGATGTCGTCCTTCGCGCAACCGACGATCGCACCGAAGAGCAGCGTGACCGCGCCGACGATGGTGACGACGAGCTGTGCGTCCGGCGCCCCGTTGAAGACCGCCGCGGAGCGGACGATCAGGTAGACGCCGGCGGTGACCATCGTCGCCGCGTGGATGAGTGCCGAGACCGGGGTCGGGCCCTCCATCGCGTCCCCGAGCCAGGACTGCAGCGGCACCTGCGCCGACTTGCCGCAGGCGGCGAGCAGCAGCATCAGGCCGATCGCCGTCAGCATGCCCTCGGAGGCCTTGTCCGCGGATCCGAACACCGGCCCGAACGCGAACGTGCCGAACGTGGTGAACATCAGCATGATCGCGATCGACAGGCCCATGTCGCCGACCCGGTTGACCAGGAAGGCCTTCTTCGCGGCGGTCGCCGCGCTGGGCTTGTGCTGCCAGAAGCCGATGAGCAGGTACGAGGCGAGGCCCACGCCCTCCCAGCCGACGTACAGCAGCAGGTAGTTGTCGGCGAGGACCAGCAGCAGCATCGCCGCGAGGAACAGGTTGAGGTAGCCGAAGAAGCGGCGGCGGCGCTCGTCGTGCTCCATGTACCCGATCGAGTACACGTGGATGAGCGTGCCCACACCTGTGATGAGCAGGACGAACGTCATCGACAGCTGGTCCAGCCGGAACGCGACGTCGGCCTGGAAGCCCTCCACCGGGATCCAGCTGTACAGGAACTGCCGCATGGTCCGCTCGTCGGCCGGGCGGCCCAGCATGTCGGCGAACAGGGCCGCGCCGACGCCGAAGGAGACGGCCGCGAGCAGGGTGCCGAGCCAGTGCCCGGTCTTGTCGAGGCGCCGCCCGCCGCACAGCAGCACCACCGCTCCGAGCAGGGGTGCCGCCACGAGCAGCGCGATCAGATTGTCCACTGTGTACGCCCCTTACAGCTTCATCAGGCTGGCGTCGTCGACCGAGGCCGAGTGGCGGGTGCGGAAGAGCGACACGATGATCGCGAGGCCCACCACGACCTCCGCAGCGGCGACGACCATCGTGAAGAACGCGATGATCTGGCCGTCGAGGTTGCCGTGCATCCGCGAGAAGGCGACGAAGGCGAGGTTGCAGGCGTTGAGCATCAGCTCGACGCACATGAACAGCACGACCGCGTTCTTGCGGATCAGCACTCCCGCGGCACCGATGGTGAACAGCAGGGCCGCGAGGTAGAGGTAGTTGACCGGGTTCACTTCGAGGCCTCCTCACGGCCGAGGCGCTCCGCCGCGCGCTGCTCCAGCTCCTTGAGGTCCGACAGGGCCTCGCCGGAGACGTCCCGGATCTGGCCGCGGGCCCGCAGCGTCTTGCTGACCGTCAGCTCGGACGGGGTTCCGTCCGGCAGCAGGCCGGCGACGTCCACCGCGTTGTGCCGGGCGTAGACGCCGGGCGCGGGCAGCGGCGGGATCTGGACGCCCTCGCGGACGCGCCGCTCGGACAGCTCGCGCTGGGTGGCGGCCCGCTCGGTGCGCTCGCGGTGGGTGAGCACCATCGCACCGACGGCGGCGGTGATCAGCAGCGCGCCGGTGACCTCGAAGGCGAACACGTACCGGGTGAAGATCAGCGTGGCCAGGCCCTCGACGTGCCCGGCGGAGTTGACCCGGCCGAGCCCGTTCCAGTGGTTGAGGGAGGCGTTGGCGATGCCGGCGATGAGCAGGATGCCGAAGCCGAGCCCGCACAGGACGGCCAGCCAGCGCTGCCCCTTGATGGTCTCCTTCAGCGAGTCGGCGGCGGTGACGCCGACCAGCATGACCACGAACAGGAAGAGCATCATGATCGCGCCGGTGTAGACGATGACCTGGACCACGCCCAGGAAGTACGCCCCGTTCGCGAGGTAGAACACCGCCAGGACGATCATCGTCCCGGCCAGGCTCAGGGCACTGTGCACGGCCTTCTTCATGAGGATCGTCGCCAGCGCGCCGATCACGGCGACCGTGCCGAGGATCCAGAACTGCACGGCCTCACCGGTGGAGGTGACCGAGGCCGCGCCCGCGGCGAGCGCGCTCACGCCCCCACCCCCTCGGCCGGCCCGCCGCCACCGTGCCCGGCCTTCTCCTTCGGGACCTCGCCCTTGGACACGGCCGCCTGGCGCTCCGTACCGGGCGCCGCCCCCGTCACCAGGCCGCGGTAGTAGTCCTGCTCGTCCGTCCCCGGGTACATCGCGTGCGGCGCCTCGACCATGCCCTCGGTCAGCCCCGCCAGCAGTTGCTCCTTGGTGTAGATCAGCGACTCGCGGCTGGCGTCGGCCAGTTCGAACTCGTTCGTCATCGTCAGCGCCCGCGTCGGGCATGCCTCGATGCACAGCCCGCACAGGATGCAGCGGGCGTAGTTGATCTGGTAGACGCGGCCGTACCGCTCGCCCGGGGAGTAGCGCTCCTCCTCGGTGTTGTCCGCACCCTCCACGTAGATGGCGTCCGCGGGACAGGCCCAGGCGCACAGCTCGCAACCGATGCACTTCTCCAGACCGTCCGGGTGCCGGTTCAGCTGGTGCCGTCCGTGGAAGCGCGGGGCGGTGGTCTTCTGCTGCTCCGGGTACTGCTCGGTGAGGCGCTTCTTGAACATGGCCTTGAAGGTCACGCCGAAGCCGGCCACCGGGTTCTGCCACTTCTCGTCAGACATCCCTCAACCCTCCTCTCGGTCACTGTCGGTGTTCGTCCCGCCACTGGAAATCAGCTCCCGCTCCTGTCGGGGCCGCCTGCGCGGTACGGGTGCCGGCTGCTGGCCGGGCTTGGGGGGTACGGGGAAGCCGCCCGCGAGCGGGTCGAAGGGCTCCTCCGCGGCGGCCGCGCCGGACCGCCGGTCCTCGGCCTTCTCCTTGCGGTCGCGCAGCACGTCGGCGACGAAGGACAGCAGCAGGATCGCGACGACCGCGCCGCCGACGTACAGGACGATCTGCGCGAAGTCGTAGGCCTCGTTGCGCAGCGCCCGGACGGTGGCCACCAGCATCAGCCACAGGACGGATACCGGGATCAGGACCTTCCAGCCGAGCTTCATCAGCTGGTCGTAGCGGACGCGGGGCAGGGTGCCGCGCAGCCAGATGAAGAAGAACAGCAGCAGCTGTACCTTGACGACGAACCAGAGCAGCGGCCACCAGCCGTGGTTGGCGCCCTCCCAGAAGCTGCTGATCGGGTACGGGGCCCGCCAGCCGCCGAGGAACAGGGTGACCGAGACCGCCGAGACGGTGACCATGTTCACGTACTCGGCCAGCATGAACATCGCGAACTTGATCGACGAGTACTCGGTGTTGAAGCCGCCGACGAGGTCGCCCTCGGACTCCGGCATGTCGAACGGGGCGCGGTTCGTCTCGCCGACCATCGTGACGACGTAGATGATGAACGACACCGGCAGCAGCACGATGAACCAGCGGTCCGCCTGCGCCTCCACGATCGCCGACGTCGACATCGACCCGGAGTAGAGGAAGACGGAGGCGAAGGCCGCGCCCATCGCGATCTCGTAGCTGATCATCTGGGCGCAGGAGCGCAGGCCCCCGAGCAGCGGGTACGTGGATCCCGAGGACCAGCCGGCGAGCACGATGCCGTAGATGCCGACCGAGGCCACCGCGAGGATGTAGAGCATCGCGATGGGCAGGTCGGTGAGCTGCATCGTGGTGCGCACCCCGAAGATCGAGATCTCGTCACCGGGCGGCCCGAAGGGGATCACCGCGATCGCCATGAACGCCGGGATGGCCGCGACGATCGGCGCCAGGACGTAGACGACCTTGTCGGCGCGCTTGACGATGATGTCTTCCTTGAGCATCAGCTTCACGCCGTCGGCCAGCGACTGGAGCATGCCCCAGGGGCCGTGCCGGTTGGGGCCGATGCGCAGCTGCATCCAGGCGACGACCTTGCGCTCCCACACGATGGAGAAGAGCACGGTCACCATCAGGAAGGCGAAGCAGAACACCGCCTTGAGGACGACGAGCCACCAGGGGTCCCGGCCGAACAGGGACAGGTCCTCGGCAGCGAGCTGTACCGCGTTCACGCGTCCACCTCCGCAGTGGTGCCGCCTGCGCCGGCCGGGGTCGCCGGGCCGATCCGTACGAGGGCGCCCGGCAGGGCGCCGGTGTCGGCGTACACGCCCGAGCCGGTGGAGTTCAGCGGGAGCCAGACCACCCGGTCGGGCATCCCGGTGATCCGCAGCGGGAGTTCCACGGTGCCGGACGGGCCGGTCACCGCGAGGACGTCGCCGTCCTTGACGCCGGTCTCGGCGGCCGTGGCGGCCGACAGCCGGGCGGCGGCCTCGTGCCGGGTGCCCGCCAGGGCCTCGTCGCCCTCCTGGAGCAGGCCCCGGTCGAGGAGCAGCCTGTGCCCGGCGAGGACGGCCTCGCCGGCGCCGGGACGGGGCAGCGGCTCGGTGCGGGCGGAGACGTCGGGGGCGAGTGCGCCCTCCCACGGGCCGAGCCGGTCCAGTTCGCGGCGTACGGCGTGCAGGTCGGGCAGGGCGAGCGGCCGGTCGGCGGCGTCGGCCAGCATGTGCAGCACGCGGGCGTCGGCGGGGGGGAGCGGGCGGGTCATCTGGTCGGGCTTGAGTGCGGCCTCGAACGGCCGGACCCGGCCCTCCCAGTTGAGATACGCGCCGGCCTTCTCGGCGACGGCCGCCACGGGGAAGACCACGTCGGCGAGGTCGGTGACCTCGCAGGGCCGCAGCTCCAGGGAGACCGTGAAGGCCTCCTTCAGGGCGGTCCGGGCCCGCTGCGGGTCCGGCAGGTCGGTGACCTCGACGCCCGCCACCAGCAGGGCGGACAGTTCGCCGGTGGCGGCGGCCTCGACGATCTGCCCGGTGTCGCGGCCGTACCGGTGCGGGATCTCGTCCAGCCCCCAGGCGGCGGCGACCTCGTCGCGGGCCCGCGGGTCGGTGGCCGGGCGGCCGCCGGGCAGCAGGGACGGCAGTGCGCCGGCCTCGATGGCGGCCCGCTCGCCGGCCCTGCGCGGGATCCACACCAGGGTGGCTCCGGTCGCGCCCGCCGCCCGCACGGCCGCGGTCAGCGCGCCCGGCACGGCGGCGAGCCGCTCGCCGACGACGATGACGGCGCCGGGGCGGCGCAGCGCGTCGGCGGCCTCGGCGCCGCCCGCCTGCAGGCCGGTGCGGGAGGCCAGCGCGTCGAGCCATTCGGGCTCGGTGCCGGGGGCCGCGGCCAGCAGCGTGCCGCCCGCCTTGACGAGGCCGCGGGTGGCGAAGGGGGCGAGGGCGAAGGTCCGCTGCTTCCGCTTGCGGGCCGCCTTGCGCAGCCGCAGGAAGACGCCCGGGGCCTCCTCCTCCGCCTCGATGCCGACGAGGAGCACGGCCGGCGCGGCCTCCAGCTCCTTGTACGACAGCCACGGCCCGCGCAGGTCGACCCCGTACCCGGCGACCTCGGAGGCCAGGAACTCGGCCTCCTCCGCGCTGTGCACGCGGGCCCGGAAGTCGATGTCGTTGGTGTCCAGGACCACCCGCGCGAACTTGGCGTACGCGTAGGCGTCCTCGACGGTGAGCCGCCCGCCGGTCAGCACGCCGGCCCGGCCGCGCGCGGCGGCGAGCCCGTCGGCCGCGGCCCGGAGCGCCTCGGGCCAGCTCGCCGGCTCCAGGACGCCCGCGGCATTGCGGACCAGCGGGGTGGTCAGCCGGTCCGGGCGCTGCGCGTAGCGGAACGCGAACCGGCCCTTGTCGCAGATCCACTCCTCGTTGACCTCGGGGTCCTCGGCGGCCATCCGGCGCAGTACCTTGCCGCGCCGGTGGTCGGTCCGGGTCGCGCAGCCGCCCGCGCAGTGCTCGCACACGCTCGGGGAGGAGACGAGGTCGAAGGGGCGGGAGCGGAACCGGTACGCGGCCGAGGTGAGGGCGCCGACCGGGCAGATCTGGATGGTGTTGCCGGAGAAGTACGACTCGAAGGGGTCGCCCTCGCCGGTGCCGACCTGCTGCAGCGCGCCGCGTTCCAGCAGTTCGATCATCGGGTCGCCGGCGACCTGGTTGGAGAAGCGGGTGCAGCGGGCGCACAGCACGCACCGCTCGCGGTCCAGCAGCACCTGTGTGGAGATCGGGACCGGCTTCTCGTAGGTGCGCTTCTTCCCCTCGAAGCGGGAGTCGGCGTTGCCGTGCGACATCGCCTGGTTCTGCAGCGGGCACTCGCCGCCCTTGTCGCAGACCGGGCAGTCCAGCGGGTGGTTGATGAGCAGCAGCTCCATCACCCCGCGCTGGGCCTTCTCGGCGACCGGCGAGGTCAGCTGCGTCCGGACGACCATGCCGTCGGTGCAGGTGATGGTGCAGGAGGCCATCGGCTTGCGCTGGCCCTCGACCTCGACGATGCACTGCCGGCAGGCGCCGACCGGGTCGAGGAGGGGGTGGTCGCAGAACCGGGGGATCTCGATGCCGATCTGCTCGGCGGCCCGGATGACCAGGGTTCCCTTGGGCACCGACAGTTCGATGCCGTCGATGGTGAGGGAGACCGTGTCCTCCGGCGGCACCGCGGCCGCCCCGCCACCGGCGGGGGCGTTCGTGGCGACGGTCATGCGTTCACCTCCCTGTCGGCCCAGAGGGTCGACTTCCTGGGGTCGAAGGGGCAGCCCTTGCCCGTGATGTGCTGCTCGTACTCCTCGCGGAAGTACTTCAGCGAGGAGAAGATCGGGCTGGCGGCGCCGTCACCGAGGGCGCAGAACGACTTGCCGTTGATGTTGTCGGCGATGTCGTTCAGCTTGTCGAGGTCGGACATGGCGCCCTCGCCGGCCTCGATGTCGCGCAGCAGCTGGACCAGCCAGTACGTGCCCTCGCGGCAGGGGGTGCACTTGCCGCAGGACTCGTGGGCGTAGAACTCGGTCCACCGGGTCACGGCGCGCACGACGCAGGTCGTCTCGTCGAAGCACTGCAGCGCCTTGGTGCCGAGCATCGACCCGGCCGCGCCGACGCCCTCGTAGTCGAGGGGCACGTCCAGGTGCTCGTCGGTGAACATGGGGGTGGAGGAGCCGCCGGGGGTCCAGAACTTCAGCCGGTGGCCGGGGCGCATCCCGCCGCTCATGTCGAGGAGCTGGCGCAGGGTGATGCCGAGCGGGGCCTCGTACTGGCCGGGGGCGGCGACGTGCCCGGAGAGCGAGTACAGGGTGAAGCCGGGGGACTTCTCGGTCCCCATCGCCTTGAACCAGTCCTTGCCCTTGGCGAGGATCGCGGGAACCGATGCGATGGACTCGACGTTGTTGACGACAGTGGGGCAGGCGTAGAGCCCCTCGACGGCAGGGAAGGGGGGACGCAGCCGGGGCTGGCCGCGCCGGCCTTCGAGGGAGTCGAGGAGGGCCGTCTCCTCGCCGCAGATGTACGCGCCCGCTCCCGCGTGCACGGTGATGTCGAGCTTCATCCCGCTCCCGAGGATGTCTTCGCCGAGGTAGCCGGCCTCGTACGCCTCGCGCACCGCCTCGTGCAGGCGCCGCAGGACCGGCACGACCTCGCCGCGCAGGTAGATGAAGGCGTGCTCCGACCGGATCGCGTAGCAGGCGATGACCATTCCCTCGATGAGGGAGTGCGGGTTGGCGAAGAGAAGGGGGATGTCCTTGCAGGTTCCCGGCTCCGACTCGTCCGCGTTCACGACGAGGTAGTGCGGCTTCCCGTCGCCCTGCGGGATGAACTGCCACTTCATCCCGGTGGGGAAGCCCGCGCCGCCGCGTCCGCGCAGACCGGAGTCCTTCACGTACGCGATCACTTCGTCGGGCGTCATCTCCAACGCCTTGCGGAGCCCCTCGTAGCCTCCGTGGCGCCGGTAGGTCTCCAGCGTCCACGACCGGGGTTCGTCCCAGAACGCCGACAGGACGGGGGCCAGCAGCTTCTCCGGGCTGGTGCCGTTCTCGTGCATGGCAGTGGTCACCGTCATCACTCCCCCTCCTCGCCGGTTGCCTCGCCGCGCGGGTGCACGACCTTGCCGTGGTGCGGGGTCTCACCGCGGGCGATGCGCAGCCCGGTCAGGGAGGCGGGTCCGGCGCCGCCGCTCGCCTCGACGGCGCCGGGCCGCTCGTCGGGGAAGCCGGCCAGGATCCGGGCGGTCTCCTTGTACGTGCACAGGGGCGCGCCCCGGGTCGGTTCGACGGGGCGGCCGGCGCGGAGGTCGTCGACGAGGGCCTTGGCGGACTCGGGGGTCTGGTTGTCGAAGAACTCCCAGTTGACCATCACGACGGGGGCGTAGTCGCAGGCCGCGTTGCACTCGATGTGTTCGAGGGTGACCTTGCCGTCGGCTGTGGTCTCGTTGTTGCCGACCCCGAGGTGCTCCTTGAGTTCCTCGAAGATGGCGTCGCCGCCCATGACGGCGCACAGCGTGTTGGTGCAGACACCGACCTGGTAGTCGCCGGAGGGCCGGCGCCGGTACATCGTGTAGAAGGTGGCGACCGCGGTGACCTCGGCGGTGGTCAGTCCGAGCGTCTCGGCGCAGAAGCGGATGCCGGTGGGCGAGACGTGGCCCTCCTCCGACTGGGTGAGGTGCAGCAGCGGCAGGAGGGCGGAGCGGCTGTCGGGGTAGCGGGCGATGACGTCCGCAGCGTCCGCCGCCAGCCGCGCGCGGACCTCCGCCGGGTAGTCGGGGGCGGGCAGACCGGGCATGCCCAGGCTCACCTCTCGACGGGCGGGGTTGGCTGTCATCGGTCGACGCCTCCCATCACGGGGTCGATGGAGGCGACGGCGACGATGACGTCGGCGACCTGGCCGCCCTCGCACATCGCGGCCATGGCCTGCAGGTTGGTGAAGGACGGGTCGCGGAAGTGGACCCGGTAGGGGCGGGTGCCGCCGTCGGAGACGACGTGGACGCCGAGTTCGCCCTTGGGGGACTCGACGGCCGCGTAGGCCTGCCCGGCCGGCACCCGGAAGCCTTCGGTCACCAGCTTGAAGTGGTGGATGAGGGCCTCCATGGAGGTGCCCATGATGTTCTTGATGTGGTCGAGCGAGTTGCCGAGCCCGTCGGGGCCCATCGCGAGCTGCGCCGGCCAGGCGATCTTCTTGTCGGCGACCATCACGGGGCCGGGCTCCAGCCGGTCCAGGCACTGCTCGACGATCCGCAGGGACTGGCGCATCTCCTCCAGGCGGATCAGGAACCGCCCGTACGAGTCGCAGGTCTCGGTGGTCGGCACGTCGAACTCGTAGGTCTCGTAGCCGCAGTACGGGTCCGCCTTGCGCAGGTCGTGCGGCAGGCCGGCGGAGCGCAGGATCGGGCCGGTGGCGCCGAGGGCCATGCAGCCGGTGAGGTCGAGGTAGCCGACGTCCTGCATGCGGGCCTTGAAGATGGGGTTGCCGGTGGCGAGCTTGTCGTACTCCGGCAGGTTCCTCTTCATCGTCTTGAGGAAGTCGCGCAGCTGGTCCACGGCGCCCGGGGGCAGGTCCTGGGCGAGGCCGCCGGGGCGGACGAACGCGTGGTTCATGCGCAGGCCGGTGATCAGCTCGAAGATGTCGAGGATCAGCTCGCGGTCCCGGAAGCCGTAGATCATGATCGTGGTGGCTCCGAGCTCCATGCCGCCGGTGGCGATGCACACCAGGTGGGAGGAGAGCCGGTTGAGCTCCATCAGCAGCACGCGGATGACGGTGGCGCGGTCGGGGATCTGGTCGGTGATGCCGAGGAGCTTCTCGACGCCGAGGCAGTACGCCGTCTCGTTGAAGAACGGCGTGAGGTAGTCCATGCGCGTGACGAAGGTGGTGCCCTGCGTCCAGTTCCGGAATTCGAGGTTCTTCTCGATGCCGGTGTGGAGGTAGCCGATGCCGCAGCGGGCCTCGGTGACCGTCTCGCCGTCGATCTCCAGGATGAGGCGGAGCACTCCGTGTGTGGACGGGTGCTGGGGCCCCATGTTGACGACGATGCGCTCGTCGTCCGCCTTGGCCGCCGACTGGACGATCTCGTCCCAGTCGCCGCCGGTGACCGTGTAGACGGTGCCCTCGGTGGTTTCGCGGCCGGGCGACGGGTGGGCGTGGTTCGAGGTGTTGGACATCAGCTGTACGACCTCCGCTGGTCGGGAGCCGGGATCTGGGCGCCCTTGTACTCGACGGGGATGCCGCCGAGCGGGTAGTCCTTGCGCTGCGGGAAGCCCTGCCAGTCGTCCGGCATCATGATCCGCGTGAGGGCCGGATGCCCGTCGAAGACCAGGCCGAAGAAGTCGTACGTCTCGCGCTCGTGCCAGTCGTTGGTCGGGTAGACGGAGACGAGCGAGGGGACGTGCGGGTCGCCGTCCGGGGCGGACACCTCCAGGCGCACGGTCCGGCCGTGGGTGATCGAACGCAGGTGGTAGACGGCGTGCAGTTCGCGGCCCCGGTCCTCGGGGTAGTGGACGCCGCTGACGCCGGTGCACAGTTCGAAGCGCAGGGCGGGGTCGTCGCGGAGGGTGGAGGCCACCCGGACGAGGTGCTCGCGGGCGATGTGGAAGGTGAGCTCGCCGCGGTCGACGACCGTCTTCTCGATGGCGTGGGCGGGGAGCAGGTCCTGCTCCTCCAGGGCCCCTTCGAGTTCGTCGGCGACCTCGTCGAAGTAGGAGCCGTACGGGCGGTGGCTCGGGCCGGGCAGGGCGACGGTGCGGACGAGGCCGCCGTAGCCGCTGGTGTCGCCGCCGTTCCGGGCGCCGAACATGCCCTTGCGGACGCCGATCACCTCGGGGCCGCCGGCGGACTCCCGGGGGGCGGGAACGTTGTTGCCGGTCCCGGCGCCGTTGCCGCTGCCGTGGTCTGGGGTGGTCTCGCTCACCGGAGCAGCCCCTTCATCTCGATGGTGGGGAGCGCCTTGAGGGCTGCGGCCTCGGCCTCGCGGGCCGCCTCTTCCCGGTTCACCCCGAGCTTGGAGGTCTGGATCTTCCGGTGGAGCTTGAGGATCGCGTCCATCAGCATCTCGGGGCGGGGCGGGCAGCCGGGCAGGTAGATGTCCACCGGGACGATGTGGTCGACGCCCTGGACGATCGCGTAGTTGTTGAACATTCCGCCCGAAGATGCACAAACCCCCATGGAGATGACCCATTTGGGAGCGGGCATCTGGTCGTACACCTGCCGCAGTACCGGCGCCATCTTCTGGCTGACCCGGCCGGCCACGATCATGAGGTCGGCCTGGCGCGGGGAGCCGCGGAAGACCTCCATGCCGAAGCGGGCCAGGTCGTACCGGCCCGCACCGGTGGTCATCATCTCGATGGCGCAGCAGGCCAGGCCGAAGGTGGCGGGGAAGACGGAGGCCTTGCGCACCCAGCCCGCGGCCTGTTCGACGGTGGTCAGCAGGAAGCCGCTCGGCAGCTTTTCTTCCAGTCCCATGGGAATTCAGCCCCTCAGTCCCATTCCAGGCCGCCGCGGCGCCAGACGTAGGCGTAGGCGACGAAGACGGTGAGCACGAAGAGCAGCATCTCGACGAGCCCGAAGATCCCCAGGGCGTCGAAGGTGACGGCCCAGGGGTAGAGGAAGACAACTTCGATGTCGAAGACGATGAAGAGCATCGCCGTCAGGTAGTACTTGATGGGGAAGCGGCCGCCGCCGGCCGGCGTGGGGGTCGGCTCGATGCCGCACTCGTACGCTTCGAGCTTCGCCCGGTTGTACCGCTTCGGGCCGATCAGCGTGGCCATGACCACGGAGAAGATCGCAAACCCTGCGCCTAGGGCGCCGAGCACGAGGATGGGCGCGTAGGCATTCACGCTCCTCGCTCCTTCCAGTCGTCCTTGACCGTTGGACCGCTGCGCCGGCGCCACTGCCCTGCCCCGCGAAGATCGTGCTTTCGATCGAGCACTTGCATGTGAGGCAGTTCACAAGCCGGGCTGCTGCGCATCTTATGCCCGCCGATCTGTGATCTGCGACACGGGTGACAACACCGAGTTTGTGATCTCCACCACCCGACGAACGATCATGAAGTCCGATGAGCGGTGATCTTCATACACAAGGCATCCACTTGATCACCAAACGTGACATCCGGGCCCGTTACCGCAGGTAGAAGGGATTTCGCCCTATCAAATGATCAGGAGCAGAAGCAAATTTGGCCGAATCCAGATGTCCATGGTAAGGGGATCGGCGTCGCCCGGCCGGGGGAGTCCGCGGGACGGAAGTGGACACGTGCATCCGTTCACGATCTCCGCCGCCTCCCGGAAGGGGGTCCGGGCGGCCCGCCGGCGATCTTCCGGCCGCCGCGCCGCGGTCTTCCGGCCACTCCGCCGACGATCTTCCGGCCACTCCGTCGGCGATCTTCCGGCCACCCCCGGACGGCTTTCCGGCCACCCGCCCGACCGCCGCTCCGGCCGCCCCGCGGTCCGCTTCGGACGCGACTCGCTCACGGCGGGATCACGGACCGGCCACGAGGGCCTCACGACGTGACTTCCCTGTGACCTGCGCCACTCCGAACCGACCCCTCCGAAACGGGGCTTGGCCAACTGTCCGCGAGAGTGGTAGGCGCGGGACCAAATGGGACTTATTGCGGAAACCCCATGATCACAGCCTTGCGAGGGGGTGTCCGATTAGTCCGTTACGGCGTCAATAAGATTCACGCCACGCCCGGTTGCCGCACTTCCCGCGCAACTGTGGCGCAGACCACGTTTCTTGAAGCGAGCCGTACCCCCCTGATAGCGGTTGTCCTCATGTCCCACACCGCTCACATACCCAGCCACCGGAAGCCCCGTCGCAGCGCCTCGAAGCTCGCGGTCCGCGCCGGAGTTGCCGGTGGCGTTCTCGGCACCCTGGCGATGGCAGGCACGGCGAGCGCGTCCCCCGCCGCCGAGCCTGTGACCGAGACCCTCGAAATGCCGGTCCTCAACCTGGACCTGGCCTCCGAGGTCTCCTCCGCCGTCACCACTGCCGCGGAGAACAGCCGCGCGGCCGCCGTCGACGGCGAACTGCAGGCCGAGGAGGAGAGCGCCCGCAGCGGCGCCGCCGCCGAGGCGAAGGAAGCCAAGGAAGCCGCCGAGAAGAAGGCGAAGCAGGAGGCGGACCGCAAGGCCGAGGCCGAGCGCGCCACCCGCAACGCCGAGCGCTCCGCGCTGAAGACGGCTTCCGCCGCCGCCACTTCCGAGGAGCAGGGGGCCGGGACGGTCACCGCTCCGAAGGGCTCCGCCGCGGCCATCGTCAACTTCGCCCGCGCGCAGGTCGGCAAGGCCTACATCCTGGGCTCGACCGGCCCCTCCGCGTACGACTGCTCCGGCCTGGTGCAGGCCGCGTACCGCCAGGCCGGCATCACCCTGCCGCGCACCTCGCAGCCGCAGTCCTCGTACGGCACCTCGGTCTCCCTGAACGCCCTGCAGCCGGGCGACATCCTGTACTGGGGTGCCAAGGGCAGCGCCTACCACGTCGCCATCTATGTCGGCGGCGGCAAGTTCGTCGGCGCGCAGAACCCCAGCACGGGCATCGTCGAGCGCAACCTGAGCTACGACCGGCCGACGGGCGCCGTCCGCGTCCTCTGAGCCCCTCAGGGCCCTTGCACGGCCGGAGGGCCGGCACTCCCCCGCTCGGGGGCGGAGTGCCGGCCCTCCGCCGTGCGCCCGCGCGGCTGCGGCCCGCCGCCGGGCCCGGCGCCCCGCCCGACCGGGTGGGACGCCGGCCGTCCCCGGGGGAGGTGGGCGCGTGAACGCACCACGACTGTCGGAGCCGTACGAGGACCACGGCGGCGCCGAAGGCCGCCCGGGCGGCGACGGTCCGGCCGACGCCACCGCCCTCCCGGCCGCCGCCGGGCTCTTCCTGCTCGCCGTCGGCGGCTGGCTGCTGGACACCGCCCGTCCCTGGGGCAAACCCGGACACCCTGCCCTGCTCGCCCTCGTGTGGGCCGCGGCCCTGGCGCTGCCGGCATGGGGAGCCGTGCTGACGGCCCGCTGCGTACGCGCCGTGCACGGGGGCGGCGCCGCAGCACTCGGAGCCCCCGATTCCCCCTCAGGCGCCCTCCATCGCCCCGTACGGCGGCGAACCGGGCCGCCCCGGGCAAACTCCCGCCACGGCCCGCCGAGCCCGCCTCACACGGCCCGCACGGCCCGCACGGCCGCGCCATCGCGCGACCGTGTCCGTCCGTCCGCCGTGTCAGGCCCGGGGAGCCACCTTCGACAGGCCGTTGATGATGCGGTCCATCGCGTCGCCGCCCGCCGGGTCGGTGAGGTTGGCGAGCATCTTCAGCGTGAACCGCATGAGCACCGGGTGGGTCAGGCCGCGCTGCGTGGCGACCTTCATGACCTTCGGGTTGCCGATCAGCTTCACGAAGGCGCGGCCGAGCGAGTAGTAGCCGCCGTAGGTCTCCTTGAGCACCTTCGGATAGTTGTGCAGTGCCAGCTCGCGCTGCGCCCGCGTGGCCCGGGCGTTCGCCTGCACGATGACGTCGGCCGCGATCCGGCCCGACTCCATGGCGTACGCGATGCCCTCGCCGTTGAACGGGTTGACGAGCCCGCCCGCGTCGCCGACCAGCAGCAGGCCCTTGGTGTAGTGCGGCTGCCGGTTGAAGGCCATCGGCAGGGCCGCGCCGCGGATCGGCTGCGTCATGTTCTCGGGGGTGTAGCCCCAGTCCTCCGGCATGGAAGCGCACCACGCCTTGAGGACCTCGCGCCAGTCCAGCTCCCGGAAGGCGGAGGAGGAGTTGAGGATGCCGAGGCCGACGTTGGACGTGCCGTCGCCCATGCCGAAGATCCAGCCGTAGCCGGGCAGCAGCCGGTCCTGCGGGCCGCGCCGGTCCCACAGCTCCAGCCAGGACTCCAGGTAGTCGTCGTCGTGCCGGGGGGAGGTGAAGTACGTGCGGACGGCGACGCCCATCGGGCGGTCCTCGCGCCGGTGCAGGCCCATCGCCAGGGACAGCCGGGAGGAGTTGCCGTCGGCGGCGACCACGAGCGGCGCGTGGAAGGTGACCGGGGTCTTCTCCTCGCCCAGCTTGGCGTGCACGCCGGTGATGTGACCGGTGCGCGGGTCGCGGATCGGCTCGCCGACGTTGCAGCGCTCGTGGAGGCGGGCGCCGGCCTTCTGGGCCTGCCGGGCCAGGGTCTCGTCGAAGTCGTCGCGCTTGCGGACGAGTCCGTAGTCCGGGAAGGAGGCGAGTTCCGGCCAGTCCAGCTGGAGCCGCTGGCCGCCGCCGATGATCCGCAGCCCCTTGTTGCGCAGCCAGCCGGCCTCTTCCGAGATGTCGATGCCCATCGCGACCAGCTGCTTCGTGGCGCGCGGGGTCAGGCCGTCGCCGCAGACCTTCTCGCGCGGGAACGCCGTCTTCTCCAGCAGCAGGACGTCCAGTCCGGCCTTGGCGAGGTAGTAGGCGGTGGTCGAGCCGGCGGGCCCGGCCCCGACGACGATCACATCCGCGGAGTGTTCGGAGAGGGGCTCGGTCACTGCGGGGTCTCCCGAAGGCTCGATAGGGGGTGCCCATTGGCACGGGACGTGTGCAGTCTATGCAGCGAGAGAGATCGCGAATCCGAAGGGTTACTGATGACAAGCTCGCCGACCTCGCCGACCTCGCCTTCCCGGCCGCTCCCGGCCGTCCGGCTGCGCGTGCCCACCGACGAGGACGCGCACGCCTGGCACGGTGTCTTCGCCGACCCGGACGTGATGGAGTTCCTCGGCGGCCCGGCCGAGCTGTCCGCGTACGAGGAGTTCACCGCGCGGCAGCGGATGCACGACGCACAGCTCGGCTACTGCCTGTGGACGCTCCTCGACGAGGACGGCGGGGTCCTGGGCTTCACGGGCGCCCAGCCCTGGCCGGCGGAGAAGTCCTGGGGGCCGGTCGGGGAGATAGAGATCGGCTGGCGCCTGGCCCGGTCCGCCTGGGGCAAGGGGTACGCGTACGCGGCCGCGCTGACCACCCTGGAGCGGGTCCGCGCCGCCGGGGTGCCCCGCGTCGTGGCGATGATCGACGACGCGAACGCGCGCTCGGTGGCGGTCGCCGAGCGCCTCGGCATGACCCTGGAGGAGGTCTTCGCCCTGCCCGGCGGCAGCCGCACCGGCCGCCGCTACGCCCTCGCCCTCTGACCGGGGCCGGACGTCAGAAGACGGACAGTCCGGTCAGCGTGGTGAAGCGGTCGAGGGCGGCCACGCCCGCCACCGAGTTGCCCCGGCTGTCCAGGCCGGGGCTCCACACGGCGAGCGTGCAGCGGCCGGGGACGACGGCGACGATGCCGCCGCCCACCCCGCTCTTGCCCGGCAGCCCGACGCGGTAGGCGAAGTCGCCCGCGGCGTCGTACGTCCCGCAGGTCATCATCACCGCGTTGATCTGCTTGGCCTCGCTGCGGGTCAGCAGCCGGGAGCCGTCGGCCCGCAGCCCGTGCCGCGCCAGGAAGCGCGCGGCACGGGCCAGGTCGGCGCAGCTCATCTCGATGGAGCACTGCCAGAAGTAGTGGTCGAGCAGGGCGGGCACCGGGTTGGCGACGTTCCCGTACGAGGCCATGAAGTGGGCGAGGGCGGCGTTGCGGTCGCCGTGCTCGTGCTCGGAGGCGGCGACCTCGGCGTCGAAACCGATGTCCGGGTTGCCGCTCTCCCGGCGCAGGAACTCCAGCAGCTCGCTGCTCGCGTCGCCGGTCAGGCTCTGCAGCCGGTCGGTGACGACGAGGGCGCCCGCGTTGATGAACGGGTTGCGCGGGATGCCGTTCTCGTACTCCAGCTGCACCAGGGAGTTGAACGGGTTGCCGGAGGGCTCCCGGCCCACCCGCTCCCACAGGCTGTCTCCGCCCTCGGCCAGCGCCAGGGCGAGCGCGAAGACCTTGGTGATGGACTGGGCGGAGAAGGGGGTCTGCCAGTCCCCGATGCCCACGACGTTCCCGTCGAGGTCCGCCACGGCCATGCCGAACTGCGCCGGGTCCACCTCCGCCAGGGCGGGGATGTACTCGGCCGGGGTGCCGCTGCCGACCAGGTGTTCCACCTCGGTCGCGATCCGCTCCAGCAGCCCCGCGTAGTCCAGGGCTCCGGTGTCCACCGCCGCCGCCACCTCCGGCTAGCCCTTGAAGCCGCGGTGCAGTGCGACGATGCCGCCGCTCAGGTTGCGCCAGGCGACCCGGGACCAGCCGGCCTTCTGCAGCCGGGCGGCCAGCTCCGGCTGCTCCGGCCACTCGCGGATCGACTCGGCGAGGTACACGTAGGCGTCGGGGTTGGAGGACACGGCGCGGGCCACCGGGGGCAGGGCGCGCATCAGGTACTCCATGTAGACCGTGCGGAACGGCCCCCAGACGGGCTGGGAGAACTCGCAGATGACGACCTGGCCGCCGGGCTTGGTCACCCGGTGCAGCTCGCGCAGCGCGGCGTCGGTGTCGTGGACGTTGCGCAGCCCGAAGGAGATCGTGACGGTGTCGAAGACGTCGTCCTTGAAGGGCAGCCTCGTCGCGTCGCCGGCGGTCAGCGGCAGCCAGGAGTGGCGCTTCTTGCCCTCGCGGAGCATGCCGAGGGAGAAGTCGCAGGGCACCGTGTACGCGCCGGTCGCGGCGAACGGCAGCGAGGAGGTCGCGGTGCCGGCGGCCAGGTCGAGGACCTTCTGCCCGGGGCGGGCGGCGACGGCCTTGGCGACCTCTTTGCGCCACAGGCGGGCCTGGCCGAGGGAGATCACGTCGTTGGTGAGGTCGTAGTTCGCCGCCACACCGTCGAACATGGAGGCGACTTCGTGCGGCTGCTTGTCCAGGGAAGCGCGGGTCACTGGCGTGGGCCCCTCAGGTGCGTCGTTGGTTCCGGTCCGTCTGCGTACGGGGCCATCCTCTCAGGCCCGGGACTGCGGCCGGGCGGCGGCTCTGCCCGGCCGGCCCGGGGGCCGGGCCCCTTCCCTCCGGGCCCCACCGGGCGGAATGATTCATTCCGATCCGCCGGCGCAGGGCGACACCAACCGGACTGTCCCCGTGGACAGTTATGCCCGGAGCGACAGAAGGGGTTAACTGGGCGGGCGCGGCCCGGTGACGGTCACCACCCGCCGGTTCCGGCCCGCCCGGTGGCCGGATCCCGAGGAGGCCGCCCAGAGCAAAGGGCTTCACCATGCCGGCAGGCCGTTCCACCGGTCGCTCCACGAGCCAGTCCGCCAGCCGAAGAACCACGGGCGCTACGGGCGCGCCCCGCGGGCCGCGCGCCCGCCGCCGGGCCGAACGGCGCCGGCGGCTGCGCCGCACCGTCCTCGCCTCGGCCACCGCCGTCGCCGCCGTCGCCGCCCTGTGGACGGCCTGGCCCGAACCGAAGACGGCCACCGTCGCGGACCGGCTGACCGCCGACCCCCGCCCCGCCGACGAGCCCGGACGTGCCTCCCGTTCCGCCGGCGGCGCCCACGGCGGTCCCGCCCCCGGCACACCCGCCACCC
>NZ_JACBGN010000619.1 GCF_013401435.1 Streptomyces sp. BR123 | reverse complement strand
GCGGCCGCCCGTGGCAGAGAAGCGCCCCAGATCGCTACGCGCTCCTCTTGCTCGGCGACTGACCGCCGCCCGAGGCGGGAAGCGCCCCAGAGCGCTACGCACGGCGGCAAGGTCGGCGGGCCCCGCATGGGATGGCCAAGGCGGGATGGGATGGGTCAGTGGGAGGTCTCGTAGCGGGCCACGCGGTCGGAGACCGAGTTCAGCAGGGGGGTGAGGCGCTCGACGAGGCGCTGGTAGTCGCGGGTGGCGCCGTCCGACCACTGGCCCAGCCCGACCACCATGGCCCGACCCTGGCCGGTGAACGACTGCACCATGCCGCTGTCCGGCGGGAGGGTCTTCAGACCCGACGCCGGCGGCGGGGCCTGTGCGCCCACCTGGTAGTCCATGGGCGCCGAACCGAGCCGGGTCACCAGCATCACGGTGTCCACCGGGTCCTTCATCGTGAAGACGGCCAGGTTGAACTGGTTGTTCTTGGCGTCCTTGTACAGCGCGACCTGCTCGCCGACGCATCCCTTGCCCTGGGCTATGTAGTCGGCGAGGAGCGGTCCGACCGAGTCCGGTTCGGTGCACGACTTCAGTGCCACCGCGCCCACCTTCGTGTACGTACCACCGGCAGGGTCGGCCACCTGGTCGGGGAAGGCGTCGGCCAGCCCGATCATGGGCCGGTCCACCACGGAGGGCGAGGGGGCGGCAGCCTTGGGCACATCGACGCTCTCGTCCGGGGCGGGCCGCAGGACGAAAAAGACCACCGCGGCGACCACCAGGCCCAGGGCCACGTTCAGGACCAAGGCCCTCTTCCGGAATCCGCCTTCAGGCGTCGTCTCTCTCACCCCGACACCCTAGTGATCAACCCCGAGAGATTGAATATGCGCACGTCACAGCCTCATCACGAGACGCATCCAAGCGCCGCGACAGCAGCCACCACACTCCACAGACCATCCGAAACGGAACATGCATACCCGACCGCCCATGACTTCCGAAGACCGCCAGTCGCCAAACCGACCGCAGCACGTGGTGATCTGACGCGTCACCAACCCCGGACGGCCGTCAGCTGCCGACCTTGCCGCCGTGCGTAGCGCTCTGGGGCGCTTCCCGCCTCGGGCGGCGGT
>NZ_JACBGN010000618.1 GCF_013401435.1 Streptomyces sp. BR123 | reverse complement strand
CTCCCGGCCGGTGGCGTGATGATCGCGGTGCAGGCGTCGGAGGACGAGGTCCTGCCGCTGCTCGGCGAGGGCGACCGGGTGAGCATCGCCGCGATCAACGGCCCGCAGGCCGTCGTCATCGCCGGTGACGAGGACGCCGCGGTCGCCATCGCCGCAGCCTTCGAGGCCCAGGGGCGGAAGACGAAGCGCCTGACGGTGAGCCATGCGTTCCACTCGCCGCACATGGACGGCATGCTGGACGACTTCCGCGAGGTGGTGGCGGGGCTGGTGTTCGCGGCTCCCGCCATCCCGGTCGTGTCGTGTCTGACGGGTGCCGTCGTCACCGACGAGATGGGCTCGGCCGAGTTCTGGGTCCGGCACGTCCGCGAGGCGGTGCGGTTCCTGGACGGTGTCCGCGTGCTCGAAGCCGCCGGTGTGACCGCGTACGTCGAGCTCGGCCCGGACGGGACCCTGTCCGCGCTGGCTCAGGGCTGCACGGCCGGTGACGTCGACGGCATGGTTTTCGTGCCCGTGCTCCGCAAGGACCGCGACGAGGCCGAGACGATCACGACCGCGCTGGCCCGGGTGCACGTCCACGGCACGGCCGTCGACTGGGACGTCTTCTTCGCGGGCATGGGTGCGCGTCGGGTGGACCTGCCGACGTACGCCTTCCAGCGGCAGCGGTTCTGGCCGAGTGCGGCGGCGTATGTCGCCGGGGACCCGGAGTCCATCGGTCTGGGCGATGCCGGGCACCCGCTGCTCGGCGCGGCGGTGGCGCTCGCGGACTCGGAGGGCGTGCTGCTCGCGGGCCGGCTGTCGCTGGACACGCAGCCGTGGCTCGCCGACCACATCATCCACGGCAGCGTCCTGCTGCCGGGTACTGCCTTCGTCGATCTGGCGATCCGTGCCGGTGACGAGGTCGGCTGCGATGTGGTGGAGGAGTTGACGCTGGAGGCGCCGCTCGTCCTGCCCGAGCGGGGCGGCGTGCAGCTCCAGCTGGTCGTGGAGGCGCCGGACGCCGCCGATCGACGGTCGTTCGCGGTCTACTCGCGGCGCCAGGACGCGGTCGCCGAGGAGCCGTGGACCCGCCACGGGTCCGGTGTCCTCGCGGCCGGTGCCCGACCCGAGGCCGAGCAGGGCTTCGGCGAGCTGGCCGCCTGGCCGCCG
>NZ_JACBGN010000617.1 GCF_013401435.1 Streptomyces sp. BR123 | reverse complement strand
GCTGCGGAGTGGGCTGCGGGGTCGGCTGTGTCTCTGCCTGCGCCTGGGTTGCCGTTGGCGTTGCCGCTGCTGTTGCCGCCGGGGTGGGTCGTTCCGCCGTCGGTGGCGTGTGCGGCCGTACCGCCGTCCTGCCCGTCGGCGGGCTGAGCGGGCCGCTGCCGGGTGGCCCCGGGTGCGGTGGGTTCGCCCGGCCGGGGGTGGGGGATGGACGCGGCCCCGGCCTGCAGCTGCCATGCCGGGTCGGTGGTGGACATGCCGAAGTCCGCCGGTGCGGCCTGCCCCTGCCGGGGCGGGGGCGCCGCGTAGCCGTGGCTTCCGGGGGCCCAAGTGACCGAGGGGGCCCCGTCCGTGGCGGGGCCGCCGGTCCAGCCGGGCCCGGCGGAGGATATGCCGTGGCCCGGGGACCAGGCCCCGCTCTCCCACGCCTGTGCCGCCTCCGCGGGGCCGGAGGGCCCGCCCGGGTACGGCTGCCCCTCCAGCGGTATCCCGAACTCGTGGCCGTGGCCGTGGCCGTGGCCGACGCCGTGACCGTGGCTGTGCGCCTGCCTGAACTTCTCCGGCCCGTGCTCCGGTATGTGGCCGTGGTGGCGTCCGTGGCCGTCTACGGGATGGGCGGAGGGAGTGTGGCCGGGCCCGTGAGCCTCTCCGTGGCCGGCCGCGATGTCCGGCCCGTGGCCGTGGCCGTGAACCGGGCCCTGCCCGTGCTCCGTTGTGTGGCCGCGGCCGTCCGACGCGTGCCCGGGCGCGAAAGCCCGGCCGAAGCCTTGATCGGCCCCGAGGGACGGTCCCGGGCCGTGCTCCTGGCGCCGGTTGTGGGCCCGCTCGTCGACGTGGCCCGCCTGCCCGGGCCCCGGGCCCGGCCCCGGGCCGAGGTGCTGTGCGTGGCCCTGCTGCCCGTACCCGTCGCCGTACCCGTACGCGTGCCCGTCGCCGTACCCGTGCCCGTACCCGTGCCCGTCGCCGTACCCGTACCCGTACCCGTGCCCGTCGCCCTGCGGAGCGTGGGGGGTGACGGGGGGCCAGCTGGCCGAGTTGTCCGGGGTGTTGGCCGGGTCGGGGGCGGGTCCCTGGGCGTGGACGTCCGGGTTGCCCGGTCGGAGCCACGGCGGGATGTCCGGGCCGTCGGGGTGGAGCCGGGGAGGGGTGCCCG
>NZ_JACBGN010000616.1 GCF_013401435.1 Streptomyces sp. BR123 | reverse complement strand
ACGCCGACTCCGCGCAGGTCGAGCACGGTGTCGGCGTAGCGTGCGCCGGCGGGCCCGATGGAGTAGAGGCGGATCCGGGACAGCTCGTACATGGCGGCGGGCTCTCGTGGTGTCTGGTGGGTGGTACGGGACGTGCGGTGGGTGGGGCGCGGGGCCCGGGCGAGCGCGGGGCTCAGGCGTGGAAGGGCAGGCCGGCGTCGGGGGCGAGCTCCAGGTCGTCGCCCTCGGGCGGCGGGAGGAGGCTGGCGGTGCCGTCGCTGACGCTGACCACGCCGAGTTCCAGGAGTTCGGCCATGGCCGCGCTGCCCGCCATGTCGCGGACCTGGAGCTGGTAGCGGGGGGTGGTGCGGTAGGTGCCGCCGGCATCGTCGCCGGTGCGCTGGAGGAACCCGGAGTCGGTGAGGAAGGCGGCGGCCTTGCCGACGATGCCCGTGGTGGAGCCGGCGAGGCGGCGGGCGTCCTTGGTGGCGCCGGTGGAGCTGCGGCGGGCGTAGACGCGCCAGGCGGCCTCCAGGCCGGGGGCGTCGGTGGCCGGGTCGGTGTTCTCGCCGGTCTCCGCGGCCCGCTCCTCCAGGCGGCGGCAGGCCTGGCGGACGAAGGCGTCGACGCCGTTGACGGTGACGCGGCCGATGTAGCCGTCGTCGGCGAGGTCCTCGGGGCGGGGGAAGGCGAGGGCGGCGAGGGCGAGATGGGCGAGGCCGTGCAGGAACCGGTCGCCGGAGTCGGCGGTGGTGCGGCGGGCGTAGTCGCCCATGCGGACGGCGAAGACGGAGTCCTCGTCTGCGGCCACGGCCATGCCGGCGCGCGGGGACACCTCCAGGACGATGAGCCCGAGGCCGGTGGCGACGGCGTCGGCAAGGCGGCCGAAGGCGGGGTCCTCGCGGTAGCGGCGCAGCAGCTCGGCGTACTCGGCGTCGCGGGCGGGCTGCAGCTTGGGCTGGAGTCCGAAGGCGACGAGCCGGGCCGCGTCGGCGGCGTCGGCGGGGTTCATGGGTGAGCCGGCCGGGGCGGACGGCGCCGTCGGGGCGTCGGCCTCGCTCCACGCGGGGTGCTCGGCGTGGTGGTCGGTCACGGGTACTGCCTCTCGTGGGGTGCGGTGCCGGTGGTGCGGGCGCGCGGGGCCACCGGGTCGGCGGCGGACGGCCGCGGGGGGCGCGGGGCGGCCGACGGG
>NZ_JACBGN010000615.1 GCF_013401435.1 Streptomyces sp. BR123 | reverse complement strand
GGACTGCGGGCGGGGGCGGTCACCAGGCGCGGGACCCCCCGACGGGCAGGTCCCACAGGTCCCCGCGGTCGAGGCCGGCGCGGTCCCAGGCGGCGCGGGTGCGGTGCAGCGGTTCCATGACCGGCTCGGCGGACAGGACGAACGTGCCCCAGTGCATGGGTGCCATCCGGCGGGCCCCGACGTCGCGGCACGCCTGTACGGCCTCCTCGGGGTCGGTGTGGACGTCGCACAGCCACCAGCGGGGGGCGTAGGCGCCGATCGGCAGCAGGGCCAGGTCGATGCCGGGGTGGCGGCGGCCGATCTCGGCGAACCAGTGGCCGTATCCGGAGTCGCCGGCGAAGTACACCTTGTGCGGGGTGGCGGACCGGGTGTCGGTGAGGATCCAGCCGCCCCACAGGCTGCGGCAGGTGTCGATGAGGGACCGCTTCGACCAGTGGTGGGCGGGGACGAAGTCGAAGCGTACGCCGTCCAGTTCGGCGGCCTCCCACCAGTCGAGCTCGGTGACGCGGGTGAAGCCCCGGCGGCGGCACCAGCGGCCGAGGCCGGCCGGGACGAAGAGGGCGGTGTGCCGGGGCAGCCGTCTGAGGGTGGGGGCGTCGAGGTGGTCGTAGTGGTTGTGGCTGATCACCACCGCGTCGACGGGCGGCAGGTCCGCCCAGCGGATGCCGACGGGGGTCATGCGGGGCGGGGTGGCGAGGATCCGGCGGGACCAGACGGGGTCGGTGAGGACGGTCAGCCCGCCGGTCCGCACGATCCAGCTGGCGTGGCCCGCCCAGGTGACGCAGGCGGTGCCGGGGGCGAGGTCGGGCAGCGGGCCCGGCCGGCAGGGCAGGTCGGGGATGCCGCGCAGGCCCTCGGGCCCGGGCCGGAAGACCCCCTCGCGCGCGAGCCGGGCGTAGGCGCGCAGCCCGGGAAGCGGAGTGGTGAGCCGATCGGCGAACGACCGCGGCCACACCCGCCGCTCCCCGACCGGCCGCAGCCCCCCGTCGGCACCCGGCCCGGGGTGTCCGGGCGCGGGGGGCGCCGGGCGCGCCGGTCCAGGGGGCGCGGGGCGTCCGGACGCCGGCGCGGCGGACGCGGGCGCAGCGGACGCGGGCGCAGCGGACGCGGGCGCAGCGGACGCGGGCGCAGCGGACGCGGGCGCAGCGGACGCGGGCGCAGCGGACGCGGGCGCCAAGGC
>NZ_JACBGN010000614.1 GCF_013401435.1 Streptomyces sp. BR123 | reverse complement strand
GGGGGAGACTGGTCGGCGAGGGCCGGGGGTTCCCCCGGCAGGCGCCCGCCTGTATCGTTTTTCGATAGCATCGACAAACGATATGGAGGTGGCTGCTCCCGTGTCCGAGGACAAGAAGCTGCTGGAACCCCTCTCCACCGTGGTCTCCACGACGCTGCGCCTGCTGGCCGGCCTCCTCCTCGCCGGCTTCGCGCTGAGCGCCCTGAACGGCTCGATCCCGCTCTGGGGCGGCCCGGACGCCACGGACGCCGGCGTCTGTGCCACGGCCGACTGGATCTCGACCAACTCCGTCGGCCCTGCCGACACTGCTCTCGGCGCCCGGGACGGGGCGCGCCTCGACGCCGTCGCCCGCTACTGCGCGCAGGACCCGAGCGCCGGACAGCGGACCCTGCGCATCCTGGCCGAGGTGCCCTCGTTCGTCCTGCTCCTCGGTGGACTCGCCCTCCTCGACCGGCTGCTGCGGTCGGCCGCCCGGGACGGCGTCCACGCCCGGCGCACCACCGCCGGACTGCGTGCGCTCGCCCTCTGGGTGCTCGTCGGCGGCGTGGCCGCCTGCCTTGTCGAGGCCGCTGCCCGCACCGCCCTGCTGTCCACCCTCACCACGCACGTCGCCTTCTCCGCCGGTGACGTCCTGCACACGCTCACCCCGCCCTACCTGCTGCTCCTGACCGGGCTCGGACTGCTGGTCTTCGCCCGGATCGTCCGTGCGGGCACGGCGATGCGCGAAGACCTCGAAGGGGTCATCTGATGCGAGGCGAGAGGGGTGGGCGCGGTGAGCCGGAGGAGCGGCACCACATCCACGTCCACCTCGACCGGATCCTCGCCGAGCGCGGCATGACGCTGACCGAGCTCGCGGCCCGCGTCGGCGTCACCAACGTCAACCTCTCCATCCTCAAGAACGGCCGCGCGAAGGCCGTCCGCTTCACCACGCTCACTCAGCTCTGCAAGGTCCTCGAATGCCAGCCCGGCGACCTGCTCAGCTACCGGCCCGAAGACACCGAAGACGCCGACCCGCCAAGGAGCGAATGACGATGATCGGAATGATGGACCCTGCAACCAAGATCGTCGCGGTGGTCTCCGCCCTCGCAGCGACAGCCCTCGTCGTGGCCGTCATCCGCCGCGCAACCCGCCGCTGAGCCTCCCCCGGTCCGCCGGCCGGGGGAGGGGGGCCGGAAAGGGGTG
>NZ_JACBGN010000613.1 GCF_013401435.1 Streptomyces sp. BR123 | reverse complement strand
CCCCTGCACCGCCCGGACCTCCTGAGCCCCCCGGCCCTCTCCAACATCCCGGCCCTCTCCAACCCTCCGAACCCCCGAAACCCCCCGCGACTCCTCAGCCACCCTGGACCACCACCTTCCGCGTCGCGGCCGACTGCACCATCCGCCCCACCGCCAGCAGGACGAACGCCCACCCCGCCTGGAACGCCAGCGCCCGCGCCACGCCCGCGGCACCCGCATGCCGGCCCAGCAGCACGTCCATCGGCACCTGGAGCATCGCCGACCACGGCAGCAGCCGCACCAACTCCCCGAAGCCGCCCGGGAACACCGTCAGCGGCAGCAGCATCCCCGAGAAGAAGATCGAGGCCACCGTGGCCATCAGGTTGACCCCGGACCCGTCCATCAGCCAGAACGCCGCCAGCCCCAGCAGGTAGCGCAGCGCGAAGCTCACCACCAGCCCCAGCAGCACCGACCCCAGGAACAGCAGCCAGCGCAGCGGATCCGCGGGCAGCGCCAGCTCGAAGGCCAGCGCACCGGCCACCAGCGGCACCGCACCCCGCGCCACCAACTGGAACGAGGCCCGCCCCAGATCGGCCGCGAGCCACCACATCTGCAGGTCCGCCGGCCGGTACAGGTCGACCGCGATGTCACCGGTCCGGATCCGCTCCTGCAGCTCCTCCTGGAAGCCGCCCCCGATCAGCGCCGCCGCCGCCAGCATCGCCTGGCTCACCCACACGAAGGTCAGCGCCTGCGCCTGGTCATAGCCCCCGAGCCCGGGGCGCTCCTGCCACAGCGCGACGTACGTGTACGCCAGGATGAAGCCGAAGACGGTGTTCGTGAACACCCCTGCCGCCGTCGCCGTCCCGTAGGTCGCGTAACGCCTCAACCCCCCGGCCGCGACGGCCAGATAGAGCATCACTCGCCCCGACGCCCGCTGGCGCACCGTATCCCTCCGATTTCCCGCGTCGTTCCCACGTCGTCCTGCCTCGGCCAAAGACGCGCGAGCTTAGTGCGGAGGAGCGATCCATGCGACCGAATTACGCCCGTCCGACGCGGAATGAACAGCCATCGGGTAGACAGCATGGAGTACCGACAGATCCGGATATTTCGATCAGCTTCGAGGAGTCCCGGCAATGAGCGACCAGTCACCACCCCCTGGCTGGACCCCTCGTGACCCGGACGCCACCGGCGGACAGCCCCCCACCCGCCC
>NZ_JACBGN010000612.1 GCF_013401435.1 Streptomyces sp. BR123 | reverse complement strand
CCCCTGCCCGGACCCCCCGCCGCCCCGCGCCGCAGGGTCGCGGTCGTCGGCGTCGCCCTCTCGGACTGCGGCCGCGTCGACGGCCCCACCCCGTACGCCCTGCACGCGCAGGCCGCCCGGCGCGCCCTGGCCGACTCCGGCCTGGACCGCTCCGTCATCGACGGCTTCGCCTCGGCCGGCCTCGGCACGCTCGCCCCGGTCGAGGTGGCCGAATACCTGGGCCTGCGCCCCTCCTGGGTCGACTCCACCTCGGTCGGCGGCTCGACCTGGGAGGTCATGGCCGCGCACGCGGCCGACGCCATCGCCGCAGGCCACGCCCGGGCCGTACTGCTGGTCTACGGATCCACCGCGCGGGCGGACATCAAGGCCCGGCGCCGCAGCTCGAACCTCTCCTTCGGCGCGCGCGGACCGCTGCAGTTCGAGGTCCCGTACGGGCACACCCTCGTCGCCAAGTACGCGATGGCCGCCCGCCGCCACATGCACCGGTACGGGACCACGCCGGAGCAGCTCGCCTCGGTCGCCGTACAGGCCCGCGCGAACGCGGCCGCCAACCCGGACGCGATGTTCCGCGACCCGATCACGGTCGACGACGTCCTGTCCGGCGAGATGATCGCCGACCCCTTCACGAAGCTGCACTGCTGCATCCGCTCCGACGGCGGCTGCGCGGTCCTGCTGGCCGCCGAGGAGTGCGTACCGGACACCGCCAAGAGGCCGGTCTGGATCCTCGGCGCGGGCACCGCCGTCTCCCACACCACCATGTCGGAATGGGAGGACTTCACGGTCTCCCCGGCCGCCGTCTCCGGCCGCCTGGCCTTCCGGCGGGCCGGACTCACCCCGGCGGACGTGGACGTCGCCGAGCTGTACGACGCCTTCACGTACATGACCCTGGTGACCCTGGAGGACCTCGGATTCTGCGCGAAGGGGGAAGGCGGAGCCTTCGTGGAGAAGGGCCGCCTGCTGCGGGACGGGGAGCTGCCGGTCAACACCGACGGCGGCGGCCTCTCGGCCTGCCACCCCGGCATGCGCGGCCTGTTCCTGCTGGTCGAGGCGGTCCGGCAGCTCCGCGGCGAACGCGGCCCCGGCCAGGTCACCCGCCGCGACGGCACCCTCCCCGAAGTGGCCCTGGCCTCGGGCACGGGCGGCTGGTTCTGCTCCTCGGGGACGGTGATCCTGGGACGGGGGTGAGGGG
>NZ_JACBGN010000611.1 GCF_013401435.1 Streptomyces sp. BR123 | reverse complement strand
GCCAGGGAGTGGCCTTGCCTCGGGCGGCCAGGGTCGTCGCGTACTCCGGGAGGAGGGACGGGGAGGCCGGGGAGGTCTTCTCCGACGCCGCGAAAGCCTCGTACGAGGGGACGCTGGCCGTGACGATGCCGAGGTTCGTCGTGCCCGAGGCGGCCAGGGCGCGCAGGGACGCCTCGATCCGGGTCAGGTGCGCCTCGTGCGAGGGGTACTCCGCCGCCAGGGTCGGGTAGCTGGTCAGGAGTTCGGCCAGCTCCCGCTGCGGCCAGTGCAGGATCGCCACCGGGAAGGGCCGGGACAGGGCGGCGCGGCGGTCGCCCAACTCCGCGCGCAGCCGGGCGATCTCGGCGCGGAGCTCCGCCGGGTCGTCGGAGCCCAGGGCCCAGATGCGCTTCGGGTCGTGCAGCTCGTCCAGCGGGATCGGGCCGGCGTGGCGGGTGTCGGCGACCATGTCCCAGTCGTCGTGCGGGAGCCCGAGCAGGCGGCGTACGCGGTGCCGGCCCGTCAGGAGGGCCGTGGTGGCGGGGGTCAGCGGGGCGGTGTCCGAGATGAGGAGGGTGGCCGCCTGGGTGAAGCACTCCTCCGAGTCGGAGAGCTCGTCGTGGGCCTCCAGGGCCTCTGCGATGACCTCCCAGGGGGCCGGATCGGAGGGGGCCGCGGCGCGGATGCCCTGGATGAGGGCCCGGGCCTCGGGCTCGTGCCCGTACTCCCACAGGTTCGCGGCCTGCAGCGCCTTGATCAGGTGGATGCCGGTCGGCTTGCCGGCCAGGAGCTGGTCGTAGAGCGCGCTCGCCCGTTCTCGTTCGTCGGCCAGTTCGAGGTGGGCCGCGGCCTGGAGCAGCAGCGGCTCCTGGTCCTCGGGGTAGCGGGTCGCCGTGCGGATCAGGCGCTCGGCTTCGGCGATGTGCTCGGCAGGCGTGTCGGGGCGCATGGTTCACACCGTACTGCTGCTGGTCTGTTGGCGGGGGAGGTCTTAAGGTGCGCCCCGTGCGGGATCACATGCGTGTGGTGGTGCACGGCCGCGGAGCCGGGTCCGGCCGGGCCGGTGTACGGGGCCTGCTGTGGGTGACGGCCGAACTGGCCGTCACGGTGGGCGTGGTGGTGTTGCTGCTGGTGGTGCACCAGGTGTGGTGGACCAACCGGCTGGCCGCTGCCTCGGCGGAGCGGCAGGTCGCGGCGTTGCAGAGGGGGTGGGCGGACGC
>NZ_JACBGN010000610.1 GCF_013401435.1 Streptomyces sp. BR123 | reverse complement strand
GGCCGCCCACCCCCCCCGCGGCGGCCCTTCGGCATGTCCCGGACCCGATCGGCCCTCGTTCGGCCCGATCCCCCCCGGTCCGCGCGAAGTTGACGAAGCCTGCGCGGAGCGGTGCCCCGTCCCGACGCCCCTTGCGAGGATCGGCCCATGCGTGCAGCCTTCATCGAAGAACTGGGCCCCGCCGAGAACATCCGCTACGGCGACATGGCCCCTCCGGTCCCCGGACCCACGGACGTCCTCGTCGAGGTCGAGGCCGTGTCCGTCAACCCGGTCGACACCTTCGTGCGTTCCGGGCTCTTCCGCACCCCCGTCGACTTCCCGTTCGCCGTCAGCCGCGACCTCGTCGGCACCGTCGTCTCCGCCGGCGCCGGCGCCGCCGGGTTCGCCGCCGGCGACCGCGTCTGGTGCAACAGCCTCGGCCACGGCGGCCGCCAGGGCGCCGCCGCCGAGCTGGCCGTGGTCCCCGTCGACCGGCTCTACCACCTGCCGCCCGGCGTGGACGCGGCCGAGGCCGTCGCCGTCGTGCACCCCGCCGGCACGGCCTACCTCGCCCTGTTCACCCACGGCCGCGTCCGCCCCGGCGAGACCGTCCTCGTCGCAGGCGCCGCCGGGAACGTCGGCAGCGCCCTGGTCACCATGGCCGTCGAGGCCGGCGCCCGGGTCATCGCCACCGCCGCGGCCCGCGACGCCGAGTACTGCCGCTCCCTCGGCGCGGCCGAGGTCCTCGACTACAAGGACCCCGCGCTCGCGCCGCGGATCCGCGGGGCCGCCCCGCAGGGCATCGACGTCCACATCGACACCTCCGGCACGAACGACCTCACCACCGCCGTGGAGGTCCTGGCCCACCGCGGCCGGATCGTCCTCCTCGCCGGCGCCCGCTCCCGGCCCGTGCTGCCCGCCGGCCCGCTCTACATGAAGGACGGCGCGGTCGTCGGCTTCGTCATCTCGCACGCCGGCACCGCCGAACTCGCCGAGGCGGCCGCCGCGATCAACCGCCTGCTGGCGAACGGGCGGCTGCGCGCCCGCTCCATCGAGCGGGCCCCGCTGTCCGACGCCGCGCGGACCCACCGGCGCATCGAGGCCGGCGAGCTGCACGGCAGCCGCGTCGTCCTGCTGCCCAAGGAGTCCTGAGAACGGCGTGGTCGGGGCGCTCGGCCCGCACGCATCGCGCGCCCCCGCCCCGCTCCTGCCTCGCCTTCCGCC
>NZ_JACBGN010000060.1 GCF_013401435.1 Streptomyces sp. BR123 | reverse complement strand
CCCTTCAGGGAGCGGCCCCACGCCGGTCCTCCCGCCCCCTCCCGGCGAGCCGCCGGCCGTCCCGGCCACGGCGCCGGAGGCCTCCCCGGCCCTCCAGGCCTCCCATGCCGCCTCCGGACGCCTGAGCGGACGGGCATCGCGCCGGCCCCTGCTGCTCGGCGCAGCCGCCGGTGCGGCCGTACTGACCGCCGCCGTCCTCCCGCTCCGCTTCCCGTGGAGCGGCGACGAAGCCAAGTCCGCGTCCCCTTGGGGCAGTCCTGCGCCGTCCCCGTCCTCGTCCCCGTCCCCGTCTGCGCCCGCGCCCTCGGCGCAGGCACTGCCCGCGTCGTGGGCAGGCACGTGGTCCGGGGTCGGCCCCGGCACCCCGGACGCCGACGGCATCTCCCGTGCCCGGACGGGGGAGTTCACCGTCACGGTCACCCTCCACCCGGGCGCCGTGGGCGAGGTGGTGGGCCGGCAGGTCAGCGAGGTCAAGGAGACCTCCAGCGGACGCGACCTGGGATGCACGGAGGCCCTCGAACTGCGGCAGGCCGGCCGGAACACCGCGGTGTTCGCTGCCGTGACGAGCCATCCCACGGACCGTGCGGCGACCTTCGACTGCCCCCGGGGCAATGTCTACGTGCTCACCATGGCGGACCCGGACCGGCTGAACCTCGAATCGGAGGGAGCACAGTCCGCCGGCGCCCCCGCAGCCCTGACCCGCCACCGCTGAACCCGGCCCCGCC
The DNA here is from genome assembly GCF_013401435.1 of Streptomyces sp. BR123. Taxonomy (GTDB): domain Bacteria; phylum Actinomycetota; class Actinomycetes; order Streptomycetales; family Streptomycetaceae; genus Streptomyces. The sequence goes on along the minus strand of NZ_JACBGN010000060.1, from coordinate 32,302 downwards.
CGCACCACCGGCACCACCACCGCCGCGCGCCGTCAGCCGATCGGCTGCCGGACCTCCGCCCGCCGCCCCGCCTCCATCGCGACCTTGAGGGTGGACTCGGCGATCTCGTCCAGGACGACTCCGGCTCCGCTCACCCTGGACGGGGCACAGGCCGCCACCTTGACGACGCTGATCACCGCTGTCGCGGCCGCGATGATTCCGATCACCTTCCAGGGCCGGGAGGGGCCCTGCGGCGGGGCCGACCGGCGGCTGCCCCCATCCGGGGGGGCCGGGATACGGCTGCGGCGGGAGCTGCGGCCGCAGGGCCTGCGGGGTGGTGGGTGCCGCCGTCGCGCCGCCGGGCCGGTGGCCTCGTTCACCTCGAAGGGTTCTTCACACGGTCGCGCGGGATTCGTCGGGGGCCGGGGCGAAGGCGTCGATCTTCATTCCCATCCGGCGCAGGGCCTCGCTGTCGGCCACCAGCGGCATGGCCTGCAGAACAGTCCGCTCCACCATGACGAAGGGGAGGTTGTCGTAGGTCACCACGAGGGCGTCGGGCGGTGTCCTGAACTCGATGCGCTGCGCGAGGCCCTTGACCGCGCCCACCACCGGGGACAGATAGTCCTCGATCAGCTTGGCGACGGCCTGGCTCTTCTCCCAGCCTTCACGGGCCAGGAGGGCTTCTCGCACCCCGGGCTCGAAGTCGAAGGTGACCCGGTCGTACGGGGCGTCGTCGGGGTTGGTGGGTTCGGTGACGCGGATCAGGCCGCTGCTCAGGATTTCGGACAGGTCGCCGGGTCCGGCCGTGGGGAGCAGTTGTCCGCCGATCAGCTGCATGACGTGCCGGTTCAGCGGCGCGGAGGCGAGGAATCCGGCGAGCTTGGTCGTCTCTGCGGAGGCACTGGCGAGGAACTCGATGACGCGCTTCTCCGCGTCGGCGCCGGGAGTGCGGTCAGGCACCGCCGTGGCCGGGATCTCCGGAGGCCCTTCCCGGCCCACCACCAGGGCCTGCTGGCGCACCCATTGGCGGGAGAGCAGCAGGCGGCACCACTGGTCGAGCCATCTCTTGCGGAGCTCCAGCACGGGCACGATGACGTCCCCCGGGTTGACCGGTACGGGGGTGAGCAGCCCGTTCAGCGGTTCCTGGCCGGCGGGCTTCTGCTCCAGCGTCGAGTTGGCGCCGCCGGCTTCGGACGAGCGCAGGGTCAGCGTGTGGGTGTGCACCGCGGAGCGGGCCCAGTTCTGGTGCGGCTGGACGTGCAGGACGGCCAGGGGGTGGATGCTCGCCCATTCCCTGATCCGCTCCCACACTTCGGACCGCCTCCAGGCCGGCCCGACGCCGTCCGTGATCAGAAACACGATCTTCCGCCGACCGCTGTTGAGTCCGGCGTTCTCCAGCGCGACCTTGTCGAAGATGCTCCGGTCGGGGTCGAAGCCCTGGCTGTGGAGTTTGACGACCTGCACGTCGGTGAAGACGGGCACTTCGTGGGTGCAGGCGACGAAGGAGTCGATCGTGGGGTACCAGGCCGTCATGGACGCACCGGTGTCGATGACGAGGACGAGGTCCCACGCGGAGGGGTGGTGCGGTGACGACCGGTGCGTGCCCGGTGCGTTGGGGACGTGCAGGGTGCCGGGCTGGCTGCGGTCGCGGTCCAGCACGGCCAGTGCGTGCAGGGCGCGGGCGGCCGCCCGGGTACCGGGCACCGGTGTGACCTTCGGCCAGGTGGCGGGTGGCGGGCTGAAGACGGGCTTGGGCGGGTACACGGGCACGTGCGCTCTGCTGCCGCCGACGGGGCGGCTTTCCTGCGGCATCGTCGTGACGATCCAGGGGGTGCCGTCGGACGGGGCCGACGGGGTCGACGGCGTGGACGGCGTGGACGGCGTCAGCGTGGTCACAGTGCCTCACTCGGTGCCACCAGGGCCGGCATGGCCGGCAGGGGCTGGTCGGGGTCGTCCCACAGCAGGCTGATCCCCCGAACCGTCTCCTCGTCCTCGGCCGGGCCGAGCGGTCCGGTCCCCTGGCGCAGTGCGCTGACGCGGGAGGGCAGGTCCTTGAGCGGTCCCTGCTCGATCAGCTGCTGCACGGAGGTCCGGAAGGCCGGGGATGCGCAGTCCTCGCGGTGCCAGAGGATGGCGGGGGCGCCCTGGCGGATCGCGGCCATCAGCTCGCTGCGTCCGGCCTCGCCGTCGGGAGGGTTGTTGAGGACGACGAGGTTCTGTGGCGGGGCCGGCCGGCGGCTCGGCCCGTCGGGTACGGCGGGCGCGGAGGCCGGGCCGGCCTCGTCCATCAGGTGCTGCCACCGGGTGCGCCACGTCCGGTGCAGGGTCGGGCTCTGCAGGCGGTCCAGGCTGCGTACGACGACGTTCCAGTGCGGCGCTGCCTGCGGAGGGGTGCTCTGGGCACACCAGTCCCAGACGGGCTGGTTGACGAGGGGCAGCGGCAGCCAGAACTCGACGGAGACGGTGTCGGCCGGGCTGGGCCGCCGGGGCCACTTCTGCAGCCATCCGTACACGGCGTCGGCGATGTCGCGGAAGTCGACCTGCGCGTCCTCGCCCCGCATGGAGGGGCTGTTCTCGGCGTCGGCGTCGCGGTGCCACGTACGCAGGGTGTACAGGTCGTTGCGCAGGCCGTCGGGCAGGAACGCGAACATGATCCGGGGTGTCGCGGAAGGGGCGGAGCCTGCGTGGCGGGCTGCCGCTTCACGGCAGGCCCGGAGGGCGTCCAGGACGCCCCACTGCCCGGCCTTCTCCTCGGTCCACGCGCGCAGGGGGTCGACGGCCGCCTGGGACGGGGCCGCGGCCAGGTACTCGATGAACGCGAGCAGCGGCGGCAGGCCTCCCGGCAGCACGTTCCGCCGGAGCAGGTGCAGCGCCGTGGGCCACGTGGACGTGCAGTGCTGCGGCAGGGCCGCGGACAGCGGCGGCAGGCAGGCCTGCACGAGCCGGTGCAGGTCGGGCGCCGGGACGGTGCGCGGCTCGACGAGGCGCTGGAGCCGGCGGAGGTCCTCGTCCTCCATGAGGGTCCGGGCGGCCAGGAGGTCCGACAGCATCCGCAGGGTGCCGGCCGCATCCGGCTGCTCGGTGCCCGCGAGCCCGGCGAAGTGCTCCAGGGCGTCGGCGAGTGCGTCCGCCCTGGAGGCGCTCGTGATGCACCAGGCGACCAGCTGGCGGATCAGCCGGTCCGGGGGCGCCGATCGGTCGACGTCCTTGAGGAGAGGGGCACGGTTGCGCACGAGGAGGCGCAGCAGGGCCTTCAGATCGAGCACCGGGTTCGCCGACGTGGGATCCAACTGCTCCTGGAGCTCACTGCGCAGCGCCGTCAGGGTCGTCGGTGCGGGGTGTGACTGCGTGGGGCCGGGCTGTCCGTGATGAGTCATGGCTGGTCACTCCTGCGACTGGCTCGTGCACGGGGAATTCGCCGATTCGGCCCTCTCGAGCCGGGACCGTTGGCGACAATGACTGGTCTATGGATGCCAGCGGGTACGCCGCCTGGGCAGCGGCGGCAACGAGCATGGCGACCCTGGTCGTGACGACGGTCGTGCAGGGGCGCCGCGAGCAGCGCACATGGTCCCGGGAGGCGCTGACGGACGCGTTCGTGGCGTTTCTCGCGGCCAGTTGGAAGCACTCCGACATAGCGAAGGCCGCGCCCCCCGGGGACCCGGCGGCCGCGACGGATCTGGCCGTGCAGTACGGGGAGATGCGCAACCACCTCACGCGGCTGCGTCTGCTGTCCAGCCACGACGTGCTGGCGGCCGGCGAGCGGCTGCTGCGGCTGCACCGCCACATCCAGGAGGCCGGGACGGCCGAGCAGCTGGAGCGTGCCCTGTCGGCCGCTTCCGAGGGGCGGCGTGTGGTCGTGGCGGCGGGCAAGAAGCACATGGGGCTGGTCTGACGCGCAGGACGGGTGCACCGCACGGCGCAGACGGCCCACGCGGACCGCACGGCCGACGCGGACCGCACGGACTGCTTCACCGGACATAGCGCCTCATCGTGAACTCGGCGGTGTAGCGGATGTGGCTGAGGACGGCCCGGGTTTCGGCCGGCAGTTCCTCGTCGCGCTGCCGGTCCTTGATCCACTCGGCGATGTCGGCGGCCACCGAGAGGGCTGCCGACGGGTCCGGGCCGTGCAGCAGGCGGGCCGTGAGGTTCACTGCCGCTTGATGCATGATGGCGTCTTCGGGCCGCAGGGCCGTGAAGATCTCTTCCCAGTCGCCCAGAAAGCCCAACGCGATCAGGCGGGCACGCTCCATGCTGGGGTGCATCCCGGCGGTGGATGCCGCGAGCTGGGTGAGGTCCTTCTGCGCGCGCCGCGTGTTCCTGAACGCGCCGTCGGTGACGGCCAGGGCACTGAGGTAGCCGTAGGCGCTCAGGGCATGGGCGGCCCTCGACACCTCCACCCGTCCGTGGACCGGATGGGCGTGCGTGATCGTCCCGCTGCAGTTGGTGACGTTCCAGGCGACGTCCCGGACGAACTCGACCAGTTCGTGCAGGCCCGCGCTGGCCGCCAGCAGGACCAGCCGGTGGGCGTCGAGGCTCGTGGGGTCGCCGACCTCGATCCCCAGGAGCCGCTCCCGCTGGTCGAAGGTGAGCGGTATCGGGTCGAAGAGGGGGGCGTCGAGCAGCACGTCGGTCGTTCCCATGAGGGTGAGCAGATCGGCGTCGCTGAGCTCCCTGCCGAGGAAGAGGCCGGTGTCGAGGTGGTCGGGGATGGCGTCGCGCCAGGCCGCCGCCCACGGCCAGTACATGGCTTGCCGCATGTGTTTCTCGCGGAGGGCGCGCTCGACGCTCAGGGCGATGCCGGGATGGAGTTCGACGCCGCCCTTGCCGACGGCCGCGACGAGGGAGGACAGCGGTTCCAGGTACTCGGGGGTGAGGGAGGGCAGGCAGTGCCCCTCCACGATGCGTTCCACGCTGGAGAGGTCCTGCGGGTCGAGTCCGTGGACGAACGCCGCCAGGGCGAGCAGCCGCTGCGGTGAGGCGTGCACCGCGGCACTGGTCAGCCGGGATCCGCTGATGACCTCGCCCCGCCTCAGCAGGAAGTGCGCGGCGATCACCGCCATGTCGTCGTCCTCCGCGACCAGCACCTCGTTCCACTGGGTCTCGGCGATGCCGTCGGCGTCGAGCACCAGCTGTGCGCACGCGTCGGTGGGGTCGTCCCTGTGACGCCTGCCGGCCGCTTCGAGGAGGTGGCGGTGCCACTCGGGGTGGTCGGCCAGCCCGACGCTGAACCGGTGTGCGAGCAGGGTCTCCAGGGAGCCTTCCTTGGCCAGTGCCTCCAGCAGCTCCATGCGTTCGGTGTTGAGGCGGTGGATGGTGGTGTTGTCGGCGCTGCGCTGCAGCTCGGAGCCGACCTCCGTCAGCCTCGCCCGGCAGGCTTCGGCGTACACGGCGTCCAGTTGCCTGTCGGGCTCCACCCGGAGCTGTGCGAGCGTCTGCCGGGCCTGCTGTACGACCGGCCAGGGCGCCGAGACCTCCAGCCGGGACCAGACGTGTCCGGTGAGGGCCTTGAGATCGGCCGTGGCGATGCTGCGGAGGGCGAGGACGGTCAGGGGCCCGCTGAGTCCGGAGGGCAGGTCGAGCAGTTCCTTCAGGACGGCCGTCAGGGCTGCCTCCGCGCCGGGGACGAACCACTGGTGCATCATGACGAGTCCGGACAGGGCCTGGCCCGCAGCCGGGGCGGCGTCGGCCTGCCGGGCCACGGCCACCAGGATGGCCATGGCCTCGGGGGTTCCGTACCGGGCGAGCGTGTACGAGGCCTCGCGCCAGGCCGGCTCCCCGCTGGTGCTCGATTCCAGGGTCGTCCTGAGCCCGGAGATCAGGGAGGCGTGCAGCGGGGCGAAGTCCCCGGCGGCGGCCTGGAGGAGCCACGCCCCGTACACGGTGTTGGCCTCCAGGGCGGTTTCCAGTACCGCGCGCACCATGTCCGGGTCGGCGTCGGGGTTGGCGACGAGCAGGTGGGCCGCGTCCCGCCACCGGAACCGGGTGATGCTGTCGAGCACCGATTCGAGGTTGGTCGCGGCCTGCGCCTCCAGGTAGCCGGCCGCGCAGAAGGCGTGGACGAGGGGGTTGCAGAAGCTGAGCCAGTCGCTGTGGGCGTCGGTTTCGAGGACGCCGGTGCCGACGAGGGCGGCGAGGGTCCGCTCGGTGTCGGTGGGCTGCAGCGCTTGGAGCCGTTCCAGGGCGTCCTGGTAGCGCAGGGTCGATCCGTACTCCTCCATGCTCTGGGTGAGCAGTCTCAGCAGCTGCACCTTGCGGTCGTTCTCCGCCGGGTCCGGGGTCTTGAGCAGGCGCCTGAGATAGAGGTGGACCAGCATGCCGGGGTTGGAGGCGATCTTCTCCGCCTCGTTGTAGTGCTCGATCAGCATGCTCAGGAACAGCGGCTTGCCCGCCAGGTCGCGCAGGGCGACCGCACTCAGGTCGTTGAAGATCTGCTCTTCCAGCGGTTTCATCCGCTCGCGCCAGGTCCGGGGGTGCTCCAGGCGCAGCATGTCCTCGATGTAGTCGCGTGCCTGGTGCTTGCGGACCTTGAGCAGGGCCACGGCCGGCCAGCGCAGGAGGTCGGGGTCGTAGTCCCACGCGCGCTGGCACACCACCAGGCGCATCCGCGGATAGGCCTCGGCGATCTTCAGCACCCAGCCGTGGACGACGTCCTGGTCCGCCGTGTCTCCGGTGTGCAGGTCGTCGATGACGAGCTGGAGGGCGCCGAGCCGGGCCAGCCGGTCGATCCTCTCGACGGGCAGCCCGGCCGCCTCGGGGCAGCACTGTCCGAGCATGTCGGGCACGGAGGAGTCGTTGCCCTTCTGCCGCAGGTACTCGCCCATGCGGAAGGCGGTCGTGGACAGGGGCCAGCAGCCGGCGCCGTGGGGACCGCCGGTGCGGCGCAGGAGACGGGTCTGGAGTTCGGCGGCGACGGTGGACTTGCCCGTTCCCGTATCGCCGACGATGACGACCCTGGGCAGTTTCAGCAGGAGCTCGACGGCTTCGGGCGGAGCGGGTGTGAGAGCACCGTCGCCTTGCTGCACCAGGGGCTCTCCGGGGTCGAGCAGCCGCCCGGCCAGGGGGATGTACGGGTTGAGCTGCTCGCGTTCGGGCAGGTGTCCGCGGAGGGGCCCGGTGAGGACGGCGGAGATCACCGGGTCGTCGCGGCGGCGATCGGTGCAGTGTTCGTCGTCGTCCCGGAGGGCCAGGTGGACGCCGGTCAGGATGTCGACGCAGCCCGGGGGGAGTCGTTCGACGTCCAGCAGGGCGGAGCGCAGTGCTTCGGCCTGGTGTGTGGGCCACTGGTCGAAGAAGGAGTCGTCGAAGCCGTCGAGTGCCTCGGCGGCGACGCCGGCGACGGATGCCGACACCGCGACCTTGTGCTCGCTCTGGTCTTCGTCGGGGAACTTCAGGGCTCGGCAGGCGGAGAGCGTCAGATGCTCCATCAGGTGCCCGTATGCTGCAGGCCCTTCGACGCCCCGGTTGAGGAGGACGGCGGCCCGCCGGATCTCCCACAGCATGGCGAGGCAGCGGGCCCCGACGGGCGAGTCCCGGCGTGCTGCCGCGACCAGCCGGGCGAGGACCCGGTCCGTGTCGGGCGCGTCCAGTTGGGTCGCGAGGGCGCACATGACCGCGAGGAGGCGCTGGAGTTGGACGAGCCCTGCGAAGTCGAGCCGGTCGGCCGGCTGGTCGGCGGGCAGGTCGCGGAGCGTGCAGACCTCCAGCCAGGCGTGGTCGGAGAGCGCCGGCTTCCGGGGGTCGGCCACGGCCAGGTCGATCAGGTAGGGGTTCTCCCCGCAGAGCATGATGTTGCGGGGGTTGAGGTCGCCGTGCACGGCGGTGAGGGTCCGCTCCACGGCCCGGTCGTCGAGGATGCGGTGGAGCCGGTGGAGTGGATGACGTACGCGAACGTCGGCGTGGCTGAGGTGGCCTTCGGCTTCCGTGCATCCGGGGAGGAAGTGCCTGAGGCGCCGCGACCATTCTTGGGCGCGGGTGTACCGGACCTGGCCGCAGATCTCCAGGGACGTCCGGCCGTGCAGGATGTCGGCGAGGGGGCGCTGGCGGGCGGCGTTGACCGCCTCGACCCGGACGGCGGTGTGGCCGGCCCATCCGATCAGGTGGTGTTCGCCGAGTCTGACGTCGTCGAGTCTGAGCGCCACCAGGTCGCGGTCGCCCAGTGACCGGTCTGGGCCGGGCGGGGCCGTGCTGTTGAGGGCGATCCTCGTGCTGTCGCACTGGCTTTCGGTGATCTGGCCGGCGGTCAGGGAGCCTTGCGTCAGGTCGACGGGTGAGGTGTCGGGCTGGAACGTGTCGAAGGTGACGTACAGGTCGGCGCCCAGGGTCCGGTTGTAGGCGGCCAGGTCCCGCGGCTGCACCTGCGGATCGTGGTGGAGCTGCTTGGTCAGGGCCGTCATGACGCCGCGCAGGGTCCGGCAGGCCGCGTCTGCCTCCGCGTCGCCGGCGAGGCCCGCAGTGACGACGTCCTCGACGGAGCGGAGTTCCCCTCCGGAGGGGTCCCGGTCCAGCACGTGCTGGTAGACGAGGGCCTGGCGGCGCAACAGGGGGCGTTCGGGCGGTTTCAGCACGCCTTCGCTGACGGCGAGGAGCGTGGTGTAGATCGGGAATCGGCGGCTGTTGTCGGCTTCCTTGCCCCGCTGCCATTCCAAGGTGGTGCTCTCGGCATCGGCGAGCTTCGCGACCTGCAGCGATGACCCGTGCGCGGCGTCCTCGACCCGGATCTCCAGCACCTCGGAGCCGCTGCGTCCGCCGGCTAATCGGCGGGTGACGTGCACTTCGGTGACGGTGGAGGGCCAGTGGCCCGGCTGCGGCGCGGTGCTCGACGCGACGCCTTGGAGTGCGGTGCGGATCTCGCCCTGGCTGTCCGCGCCGATGTCGTCGGCGGCGTCGAAATGCACAGTCCAGGCCACGGATCGGTTCCTCCCCCCCGCCCGGTGCGCACATCGTCGTGCCTGCGCGTACCGGTCAACGAACACATGGCGAGTTTAGCGGCGGAGCGGAGGGCGGGCAGGGGAATGCCCGACAAGCAGTGCGAGGTCGAGCGCAGCGCGTCGTGGACGCTGGTCGAGCACACCGGCGGCGCCGCGGCGGGCGTTGCCGGTGACTTCCGGGCCGGCGTCACCCGGAACGGTCGGGATCCGCTCCTTCCCCGCGCGCGGCAGGGGTCCTGTGCTTTCGTGGGGCCGCCTGGCAGTGGCGCGAGGCGGCTGCGTGGAGCGAAGGAGATGCTGTCATGAGCGTTCTGGACATCAAGCTGGACCGGTCGTTCGATGTCTTCGACTCGGACCGCGACGGGCGGCTCGAGAAGTCGGACGTCATCGGCCTCTCGGACAGGCTCGCCGAGTCCCTCGGTGTTGCCCCGGACGTCGTGGCCGGACTTCGGGACTCGCTGGCGGACCTGTGGGACACCGTCTTCCAGAGGATGGACAGGAACGACGACGGCTGGGTGGACCGGCAGGAGTTCCGGGCGGCGTTCCGGGCGCGGATCGTCACGGATCGGAACAGGGTCTGGGAACGGATCAGGAACATGAGCAATGCCTGGACGGAGCTCGGTGACCGTGACGGCGACGGCATGCTGAGCAGGGAGGAGTACACCTCCCTGCTCCACGGCATGTTCCGCCTGCCCCGCGAGACCTTCGACGAGGCGTTCAACCGGCTGGACGCCGACGGCGACGGGCAGTTGAGCCGTGACGAGATCAGCTCCGCGATGAAGGAGTACTACACGAGCGAGGACCACGCGGCCCGCGGAAACCAGTTCTTCGGGCGCCTCTGAGGATTGCCCGGGGGAGACCGGGGGAGGCGGGGCGCTGTCCTCCCCCGGCCTTCCTCCCCGCCTGCCTGCAGAGGGTTGTCCGGGGCCGATGCGTATGGCGTCCCCGCTCGTTGACCGGAAGAGGAAGCCGATCGCTCAAGACCTATTGGAGGACCTCTTGATGGCCGATGCCGCACTGCCGGTGATTGTTCTCTCCGACTCCGACCCGCTCCGCCGGCACGAGACGGCCGAGCTGGTGCAAAGCTGGTACCGGACGTCCTTCCGCGTGCTGCAGGTCGGAGGGCCGGCGGAGGTGGTCCGCGCGTTGCGCTCGCTGGCCGAGCGGAAGGTACCCGTGGCAGCCGTGCTCGCCGATGAGGCACCGGACCAGGGGGCCGCACAGCACTCCGGCGTGCGCTGGCTGCCGTTGGCCGGGCACGGCAACGCGGTGCCCGACGCCCCCGTCGGGGCGGTCCGGGGCAACGGCGACCCGGCCGAGCACCTGCGGGGCGCGCTCGACGATTCCCTGTGCACGTGGAATGCCGACTGCCGTGGTGATCTGCCGACCGCCGAGGTGCGCGGGAGCCGTTTCTCACCCGTGGCTCATGCGGTGCGCGACTTCCTCGGCCGCAGCGGCGTGATCTTCCGCTGGCTGCCCGAGCAGGACGTGAGGGATGCCCCGGTGACCGTCCGGCTCGGGGACGGCACCGAGATGGTGGATCCCTCGATCAGTGAGTTGGCCGAGCGGCTCGGTCTCATCCGGCCGGCCGAGCAGGACCACTACGACGTGGCGGTGATCGGCGGCGGTCCGGGAGGGCTGTCCGCGGCGGTGTATGCCGCTGCCGAGGGCATGAGCGTGGTCGTGATCGAGGACGACGCGCCGGGCGGGCAGGCGGGATCGACCTCGCGGATCGAGAACTACCTCGGCTTCCCCGTGGGTCTCACGGGTGGTGATCTCGCGCAGCGCGCCTTGCAGCAGGCCCGTCGGGCCCGCGTCGAGTGGCAGCCCACCCGGGTGGCCAGCCGGGTGACCCCGACGGGCACGGGTGCCCACACGGTCGAGTTCGTCAAGGCGGGTACCGATGAGACGGCCTCGGTGACAGCGGCGGCGGTGGTGGTGGCGACGGGCGTGGACTGGAACCGCCTGACGGCTCCCGGCGTCGACCGCCTGCTCAACTCAGGTGTGTACTACGGTTCATGCCTGGCCGACGCCCCCTCGGCTGCCGGGGAGGACGTGTACATGGTGGGCGCGGGCAACTCCGCCGGCCAGGCGGCCCTCTACTTCGCGCGCTACGCCCGAAGCGTCACCTTGCTCGTACGGGGCACCGACCTAGGCGCTTCCATGTCGAGCTACCTGGTGCAGCGCATCGAGCGGACGCCGGGACTGCAGGTCCTCCTGGGGACCGAGGTGGCCGAGTGTCTCGGCGGCCCGACCCTCACCGGGCTCAGGCTGCGCGACCGCGACGGCGGCGAGCGCACGGTCCCCGCGCACTGCCTGTACGTGTTGATCGGCGGCCACCCGTCGACCGACTGGCTCGGCGGCATGCTGAAGCTCGACGACCGCGGATACGTCCTGACCGGAAGCGGCGGAGCCGGTCCGGACGCGCTGCCGATGGAGACCAGCGTGGCCGGCGTCTTCGCCGTGGGCGACGTGCGCTCCGGATCCGTCAAGCGGGTCGGCGCCGCCGTGGGTGAAGGGGCCGCAGTCGCCCAGTGCCTGGTCGAATTCCGGCGGCGGTATCCCGAGCGATTCCGGGACGCGCGAGCGGCCTTCGGCTTCTGACGGACACCGCCCGGCTGCCGTCACCGCCCGGCGGTGACGGCGGTGCCGCCTGCGCCCACACTCACCCCATCCTGAAGAGGAAATGGGCGGAGTTGTAATAGTTGGGCAGGTGCACGATGCGCGAGCCCGGGCGCGGGGGGTTGGCCTTCGGCCACTCCTGGGGACCCAGCAGGTGGTCGGCGTAGTCGCTGTGCGGGACCCGTGGCACGAACCAGAGCCGGAACGTGCCGGGCCACGCCTCCTGTTGGAACCTCCACAGCTGCGCCTCGCGGCCCGTGTCGGACCGGCAGGTGCGCAGGGTGACGGCGACGACGTTCCCGCCGGCGGTGGTGCCGTCGAGGCACGTGCCCGTGCCCGTGTTCCGCATCTGGTAGCGGCCCCGGCCGGCCGGCAGGCGCTGCCAGCCCTGTGAAGCGCTTCCCGTGCACGGCTGGAGCTGCAGCGTTCCGCCGGAGTCGTCGGCCACGCCGACGCACAGCCCCGAGCCGACGTTGACCAGCGGGAGGCCGGCAGGGCCGGCCGAGGCCGAGGCCGTCGGGTCGGCGACGGGGGTCGGGCCGGCGGTCGCGGCGCTCGCGGTGGCAGTGGGGGGAGCCGGGGCCTGCGCGGTGGCGGATATGAGCGGTGGCTGGGACGCCGTCAGTGCCGTCTCCGTGTCCGCGTCCGGGGTCGGACCGGGCCCCGGGCGGGGGCCCACGGCCGTGAGGGCGGGCGAGGCCTGCTCCGGCCTGTCGTCGGCCGGCAGCAGGACGACGGCGGTCACCGCCGTACCTGCAACGGCCGCCACCGTCACGGCCCATTTGGCCGCGCCGAACCGCGACGCGGCGAGCTTGGCCCCGACCGGCTTGGCCGCCGCCAACTGGACGCTGTGCCCGCCGGCGGACGACAGGAAGTTGCCCGGGTTCCACAGGAGGATCCCGCCCAGCAGCAGCGCTCCCAGACGGCCGTTGACATCCCGCAGGTCGCGTTCGGCCCGGGTGCAGTCTGCGCACCCCTGAAGGTGCCGCCGCAGGTCCCGGGTGACGCGTTTGCCCGGTCGGCGGAGAGAGGCCGCGAGCAGGCCCCCGTAGTGCCGGCACTCGTCGCTCGCGGCCTGGTCCAGGTGGGCCCGCAGGTAGGCCTCGCGCAGGCCTTCCCGGGCACGCGCGGCCAGTGAGCCGACGCCTCCCGCTGATATGCCGAGGCGTCGGGCGGTGTCGGCGGCAGGCTCGTGCTCGACGACGGCGTGCCACAGTACGGCCTGCCAGCGCTCCGGCAGGGACCGGTACGCCCGCAGCACCAGCGACCCCTCCTCCGCCGACACGACGGCGTCCTCGACGTCCTGGCCGTCGGCGAGGTCCTCGGCCCACTTCTCGAAGTCGTCCGACAACCGGATCCGGGCGCCGCGGCGGGCCCAGTCGGCCGCCACGCGGCGCACACAGGTCAGCAAGTAGGGCCGCCAGGCGTACTCGGGCCCGGCGCCCCAGGCGACAGCCCGGTACGTGCGGGTGAATGCCTCAGCGGCGAGATCGTGTGCGGTGGACTGGTCACGGCAGCATGTGCGGGCGTATGCGAGCACGGCGGAGTGGTGGCGGGCGAACACCTCGCCCATCACGTCGCTCATCTCGGGCTTCCTCGCCGCCGAGGGGCGCTCCTTGCGCAGCAGCGCGCAAAGCTCTGCGTCGCTGCGGCTGCGCAGGTCCTGCTGACGGGCAGTTGCCGATGTGCTCAACGCTTGCTCCCGTTGACTTGCTGGTGGCCGGCACGGTGAGTGCCGGGCTTGTCTGCAGTGGGGTGCGACGCTGCGCCCGGCCGGAATTCGCGCAAGTGTGCACGCTGGTGGGCGTTGTGAGCAAACGTCAGCATCGTCACGCGGTTTCGCTGCTGGCGAGCCAGGTGGGGCTGCGTGGAGGTCGCGGGCTCTCCACGATTCCCGAGCCGCGGTGGGAGACGCGGTGTGGCCGAAACCGTACGGTGTGGCCCTCTCGCGGAACCGGTGCACGGCGCGGCCGGCGAAGGCATGGGTAAAGGGTCTGCAAAGTCGCGGGAGTGCTTCGTGGCTGCCCGGTCTACCCCCACGGCAACGACACACGAGGAGGCGCGAGTGCCGCACCAGGAGACCCCGTCCGCAGCCGTGGCGCGTACCGCCGCGGACGGCTCGGACGGCTCGGACGGCTCGGACGGCTCGGCGGCCCGGAGCCTTCTCTTCGAAGGAGTGGGGCACGGGGGACACGGGCGGGGCGGCGAACGCAGTTCTCCGGCGACCGCGTCAGCGGCATCACAGGCAGTCGCAGCCGGTGCCGTACAGCAAAAGGAAGAGCGCCGTCATGGCGGTCAGGGTGAATGCCGCCGTGGTCACGGCGGCGAGGCCCCGACGGCGTTTCCGGGGCGTGCGGAAGGTCCGCCAGGCGCCATGTGCGAGGAAGAGGCTGATCAGTCCGGCCCCTGCGATGGTCAAGCGCGGGCTGGAGGACCAGCTCAGGTAGGCGACCAGGGCCAGGCAGGCGAGCAGGACGCAGGCGAGCAGGCTGAGGATCACCTCGCTGACGGCTTCCCCAACCGTCTCGATCAGGAACTCGCCGACGCCTTTCGCTGCCCTTCGGAACCCCACGGCACTCCTGCGTCCTCGCGCCCCACGCCCCCGCACGGGGCCGGTGGGGAGGACCTCCGCCGTGCCGGACGGGTTGCCGAAGCGCTCGGGAACGACCTTCTCTCTTTCTCTTCCTGCGGCGGGCTGCCCACCGCGCACGTCCGAGGGGCACGCGCAGGGTCGTCCCGCGTACGCGGCCACCGTGCACTGGCGCCGACGCCGTACATGTCTGCGGGAGTACCGCGCCTGCAGTAGCCGGCCGGTCGTCAGCGAGGCGGATTCGGCAGCGGGGGCATCCGGCTAAGGTGCCCGCATGAGCACAGGTGCGTCCGCTTTCTGGGCCCGGTACGGAAACGGTGTCATCGCCGTGGGCGTGGCAGCGGCGCTGCTGGTCACAGGGGTGTCCCAGCAGGGTTCCGCCACCGGCCGGGCCGCCCTCGGGTACGTTCTGCTCGCGGCCGGCGGGCTGGTGCTGGCCGCGCGGGGGCGGGCCCCGGTCGCCGTGCTGGTCCTCACCGGGCTGTGCGCCCTGGGCCATCAGGCGGCGAGGGCGAGCAACGGACGGGCACAGGATGCAGACGGCGTACGGCCTCCCCACCCCGAATCCGGAGGGTGCGCGGATGACGGCGCACGGTGGCGAGCCCGACTTCGCGCGCTCGCCACCGCCCCTGCTGCTTCGGCCCCGCCGCCGCCGGTCAGCGCGCTGGCGCTGCGGGGATGCCCGATGTGCTGGACCATGGGCCTGGTGCAGACCATGTTCAGAGACCGTCCGCAGCGCTCCTGCGAGGGCGGCACCTGAGGTGGTCCACGAGAGCGAACACGTCGGCTTGAGGCGCGTGCGGACGGGCAGGCGCCCCCTATGCCGATCAGCTTGTCCGGCCGGAGCCAACGGGGCACCGACCGCTCACGCACAGGAGTGATGCACATGATGGAGGCGGCCTGGACCCAGGGGGGACGGGCGCCCGCAGTGATGTGGCGGACCCGGGGCGTGAGCGGGGCAGGGAGTGCCGCATGTGCGGCCTGAGCGGGGAAGTCCGGTTCGACGGCCGTCGCCCGGACCTGGCCGCGGTCGAACGCATGACGGACGAGATGGGGGAGCGGGGCCCCGACGGCAGAGGCCTCTGGTCGCAGCAGTCGGTGGCGCTGGGACACCGCCGACTGCGGATCATCGACCTCTCGGAGAACGCCGCCCAACCGATGATCGATCCGCATCTGGGCATCACGTGCGTCTTCAACGGCTGCATCTACAACTACCGGGAGCTGCGCCGCCGCCTGGAAGGGCTCGGGCACCTGTTCTTCTCCGACTCCGACACGGAGGTGCTCGTCAAGTCCTACGGGCAGTGGGGGCCCCGCTGCGTCGAGCACCTGGTCGGGATGTTCGCGTTCGCCCTGGTGGAGCACCACACCGGGCGCGTCGTGCTCGGCCGCGACCGGCTCGGCATCAAACCGCTGTACCTCACCCGGGACAGCGACCGCCTGCGCTTCGCTTCCTCCCTGCCCGCATTGCTGGCGGGCGGCGGAGTCGACACGTCCCTCGACCCGGTGGCGCTCCACCAGTACCTCAGCTGGCACGGCACGGTTCCGGCGCCCCGGACGGTGCTGTCCGGCGTACACAAGCTGCCGCAGGCCACCGTCCGTGTCGTCGAGCAGGACGGCACGTCCCGCGACCACTGCTACTGGCAGCCCTCGTACACCCGCCGCGCCGAGGACGGCAGCGATCCGGTGCGCTGGCGGGAAGCCGTGCACGAGGCCCTGCGCACGGCGGTGCGGCGGCGCATGGTCGCCGACGTGCCCGTCGGCGTCCTCCTGTCCGGCGGACTGGACTCCAGCCTGATCGTGGCGCTGCTGGCGGAGGAGGGGCAGGGCGATCTGGCCACCTTCGCGATGGGCTTCGAGTCGGAGAGCGGCGAGGAGGGCGACGAATTCAGGTACTCCGACATGATCGCCCGGCAGTTCTCGACGGCCCACCACCAGTTCATGATCGCCTCCGACCGGCTTCCCACCGCGTTGGAGACGGCGATCGGCGCGATGAGCGAGCCGATGGTCAGCCACGACGCCGTGGCGTTCCACCTGCTGGCGGAGCAGGTCTCCAAAGACGTCAAGGTGGTGCTGTGCGGGCAGGGCGCGGACGAGGTCTTCGCGGGCTACCACTGGTACCCGCGGATCGCAGCGGCCGGACGTCCCGACGCGCCGGACGCCTACGCGGACGCCTATTTCGACCGCACGCACCGGGACGTGGCCGTCCTGCTGCATCCCGACAGGGTGGCCGATCACGACGCCTCGCGGCACTTCGTCCACGCCCACATGGCGGCCCCCGGCGCCCAGAGCGCCCTCGACGCCGCCCTGCGCCTGGACGTCCATGCGCTGATGGCCGACGACCCGGTCAAACGCGTCGACAACATGACGATGGCCTGGGGCCTGGAGGCGCGGGTGCCGTTCCTCGACCAGGAACTCGTCGAGCTCGCCGCCGCCTGCCCCCCGGAGCTGAAACTCGCCCAGGACGGCAAGGGGGTGCTCAAGGACATCGGCCGCAGGATCCTCCCCCGTGAGATCGTCGACCGGCCCAAGGGCTACTTCCCGGTTCCCGCGGTCCGGCACATGGCGGAGCCGGTGCTCACCCGGGTACGTGACGCCCTGACCGCCCCTGAAGCCCGCCGTCGCCGTCTCTTCGACCAGGACCGGGTGGCCGAGCTGCTGGCCGACCCCGCGCGCCACCGCACGAAACGCGGAGCCAGCACCCTGTGGCAGCTGGCCTCACTGGAGATCTGGTTGCAAGCCCACGACATCGACTGACACGGCGACGTCAACCGACACCGAACGGCGAGAGTCCCCGGAAGCCCTCGAAGAGGCCCGACATGCCCCTGGACCGCTCCGAACGGCAGAACCGTTCCAGGCCCGCCCACGCCCCGGCGTCGGCACGGGTGGACCCGGCGCCCGCGGTCGCCGCACGCCCGGGGAGGCCCGGCCCTGCGATCGAGGGCGGCATCGAGGGCGGCCTCGTGCCGGGTGCGGCAGAGGGACCCGCAGCGGCTCCCGTGCCGGTCGTCCTGGCCGACGTCGGGGTGGCCGACCCGCCCCCGGCGCTCACCGCCCACGGATGCTGGTACCCCTCGGCCGACCCGACCGGTGACCATGTGGCCTACATCTGCGACCGGGCCGGTGTACCCCAGCTGTGGAGCGGTCCCGCCCGCGGCGGCGAGGCCCACGTCCTCGACGCGGACCCGGATCCGGTGACGGAGGTTTCCTGGTCGCCCGACGGCCGCTGGATCGCCTACACCTCTGCCCGGGGCGGCAGCGAGCACACACGCGTGCTGGTGGTCCGGCCGGACGGCACCGGACGGCAGGTGCTCGCGGGCGCCGAACCGGGCGCCTCCGCCCATCTGGGCTGCTGGACCCGTGACGGGTCGGCGCTGGCCGTCACCGTCGCCCAGCCGGCCGCCGCCGGCGCCCACAGCGGCGGGGGCCACATGCCGCAGGACGCCGACCCGGACCTGACCGGCGGTCCCCTGCCGGAGGGGTGGGCCGTACGCGACGGACGCGCGACCCGCCTGGGCCCGCCCGCCCCGGCTGCCCGCCAGGACACGCTGACCGGGGCCGAACCGGGCCTGCCGCTGCTGACGCCGATGCCGACCCATGCCGCGGTGGCCGTGCCCGCCGGCGCGGGCACGGCCACCGGGGCGGAGGAAGCGGGCGGACGACTGGCCGTCTACCTCCTCGACCCCGACGGATCCCAGGCACCCGTCCTGCTCTTCAGCGAAGCCGGTGCCGCCTCGCTGCGCGTCTGCGACATCGGCGCCGACAGCCGCTTCGTCCTGCTGCGCCGCGGCCCGCGCGGCCGCCGTGAGGCCCTCCTCCTGGACCGCGTCTCGGGCCGCATCACATTCCGGCTGCCGGTCGCCGACGGCGACCCCTGGATCGGCCGGTTCTCCGCCGACTCGCGGAGCCTGTGGCTGCGCAGCGACGCCGACCGCGAGTTCGCCGCACTCCTCAGGGCCCGACTGGACGCGGACGGGGCCCTGCAGGCCCTGTCCGTGGCGGCGGAGCGGGACGAGACCCCGCTCGACCTGCTGAGCCTCCCCGACCACGGCCGTTGGGCGCTCCTGGCGTGGAACGTGCTCGGCGCGAGCGAGCTGGAGAGCGTCGGCCTGCCGGGCACCGACGGGGAGGACCGCGTCGGACCGCACCACGGATCGGCACTGCCGCACGAGGTGGTGACCCGCATGGCGCCGGTCGCGCGCGGCGGGCTGTTCGCCGCCCTGTCCGGCTCCGGGCGCCGGCCCGGGATCTGGGAGGTGAGCGGCAACTTCACCCCGCGGCGCACCGGCTGGACGGCGAGCGACCAGGAGGCGGCTCCGCCCGGGCGGCCCCCCGTCCGGCCGGTGCCCCTGCGCTGCCGGGCACGCGACGGCCTGATGCTCGGCGGCTGGTACTACCGGGCCCCCGAACGCGACCCGGGAAGGCCGGCCCCGTGCGTGATCCACCTCCACGGCGGTCCGGAGGAGCAGGAGCGGCCGGTGTTCAACCCGCTCTACCACGAGATCCTCGGCCGGGGCATGGACGTCTTCGCCCCGGACGTGCGGGGCTCGTCGGGCTGGGGCCGGTCCTTCGTGGACGCCGACCTCGGCACCGGCCGGTTCGCGGCGATCGAAGACGTCGCGGACTGCGCGGCCGACCTCATGGCCCGGGGGTACGCCGATCCCCTGCGCCTGGCGGTGATGGGCCGCTCGTACGGCGGATACCTCACCATGGCGTCACTGGTCTGGCATCCGGAGCTCTTCCGCACGGGCGTCGCCGTCTGCGGCATGTCGGACTTCGCCACGTTCTTCGCCGACACCGAGCCGTGGATCGCCCGGTCCGCCGCCGCGAAGTACGGCCATCCCGAGCACGACCGGCACCTCTTGCGCGCCCTGTCCCCGATGAGCCGCATCGACCGGCTGCGCGCCCCGGTCCTGGCCATCCACGGTGAGCACGACACCAACGTGCCCCCGGCGGAGTCGGAGCAGTTCGTCCGCGCCGCCCGCGACCACGGGGTGCCGGCCGAGCTGATGGTCCTCCGCAACGAGGGCCACGATTTCCTCCGGGCGGACAACCGCCGCCTCTACCGGCGGGCCGCCGCGGACTGGCTGCAGCAACACCTGCTGCCCGAACGGAGCAGCCGCTGACAACCGCCTCGTGCCGTCACCGGATCCGGGCGACAGGCCATGGGGGAGGGCCGGCCGCGAGGTGCGGCCCCGCTCGATCAAGGCGGGGCGATTTCCCGTCCGCGGCACGGTCAGGAGGGCGCGCCGGAGAGTACCTCCACCTTTCCGCTGTCGAGGGAGTAGTACGCGCCGACCACGGCGAGGGAGCCCTTCTTCACCAGCGGGGCGAGGTCCTGGTTGGAACGCAGGTCGGCTGCGGTGATGGTGACCTGGGCACGGGCCATGGTCTCGACCGGGTCGGCGCCGCCGCTTGCGACCGCCTGCCGGTAGGCCGGCTCGAGGGCCTCGGCAATGGCCTGGAGGTTGCCGGGCAGCGGCTTGCCGTCGCGCAGGGACTCGTACGCGGCCTGGACCGCTCCGCAGCGCTGGTGGCCGAGGACCACGACGAGCGGGGTGCCGCTGGTCATGGGCCCGTACTCCACGGAGCCGGTGACGACCGGGTCGACGGCCTCTCCTCCCGTACGCATGACGTAGAGATCGCCCAGTCCCGTGTCGAAGATGAGCTCGGGCGGCACGCGTGAGTCGATGCAGGCGAGGACCGACCCGAAGGGTTGTTGCTGCTGGGCCACGAGCTGGCGTCGGTCAGGGTCCCGGTCGGGATGTTCGAGGTCTCCGCTCACCCAGCGTGCGTTGCCCGCCATGAGACGTGCGAACGCCGCGGCCGGGGTGACCGGGCGCGCCGTCGGCGACGCGCCGGCAGCGACCGGGGCGGTGCCGGAGGCCGAGCACGCGGTGAGGGCAGCCGCCGCGCCGGCGAAGGCCGACGCGAGTACGGCTCTGCGGCCCGGACGTCCGGCTGGATCCACCGCGCGCTCCCCTCGATGCCGTTCGGGCCTGATCCCCTCGGTGCGGCGATTGTCGGACAGGGGAGGGCGAGACCGAGACGGGCACGCACGGAGCGCGGACGGCTTTGCCGCGTACGGCCCACAGAAACGGCGCGGGGCAGGACGGAGGGAACGGCCGCGAGTGCCTGGCCTGGTCCGCACGGGTCGGTGACCGGCCGTGCCGCGGGTGGTGGCTACGCGGCGGGCGCTGCCGGCGTCGGCCGCGCTTGGGCGGGTGGCGGCCCCGCGGGAGGCCGGGCGAGCCGGAGCGTGCCGACGTAGGCCATCACCACGGCGACGATCACCAGCGGCATCACGGTCAGACCGGCCGTGCCGAGGAGCAGGGTGGCCAGCAGCACGGACGTCATCGGCAGTTTGAGCATCGCCACCGTCATCGCTCCGATCCCGATGGCGAATCCGGCGGTGGTGCCCAGGCCGGGCAGGTGGGAGAGAGCGAGGCCGCCGGCCGCGCCCACGAACACCGCAGGAAAGACCGGGCCGCCGCGGAAGGCGCTCATCGAGACGCAGTACGCAAGGGACTTGCACACCAGCAGCACGATCAGGGTGGCCGCCGTGTAGCCCGCGCTGTCCGCCAGCAGTGGGCCGAGTCCGTCCTGACCGGAGAACAGCACGCCGGTGGCGGGCCGGCCGGTGATCACGGCGTACAACAGCCCGATCACGCCGATGACGAGGCCCATCAGGACGCTGAGCGGCAGCCGGTGGCGGTCGACCAGGCCTTGCAGGGTGAGCGAGGAGCGGCGGATCGCCTCCCCGAGCAGTGCGGCGACGACTCCCGCGACGATCGCCCAGGCGAACGCGCCGACGGTGGGCCGCTCCGTGGCGGGCACGTGGGTCAGCGTCAGCGAGTAGGTGCCGAGGCCGGTCCAGGCGTCGAGACCGGTGAAGATCAGCGACCCGACGCCCGCGGAGAGCAGGCCCGGCACCAGCACCACGCCCATCATCGGGCCGCCCAGCCCGCTGGCCTCCATCAGCAGGAAGGCGCCGACCAGCGGGGATCCCAGCAGCTCGCTGATGGCAGCGAAGCTGCCGGCCGCGCCGATCACGGCGACGGCGCTGGGCGCGGCGTTGCGTTTGAGCAGTCTAACCGCACCGACGGCAAGCCCGCCGCCGAGCGCGATCAGCGGGGCCTCCGGGCCGAGGACGACACCCAGGCTGAGCGAGGCGATCGCGGCGATCGCCACACCCGGCACTGCCGCGAACGAGGGTGTGCCGCCGGTCTTGAGCCCTTCGGCCGGCTTGTGGCCGCCGCTGCCGGGGAGGTACCGGATCGTCAGTGCGACCAGTACGCCGGCGACCGCGAGCGGCGGGATCGCCCACCAGTCGGGGGTGCCGTGGAAGCCGAGGCCTTTCGGCAGGTCGTTGAAGACCAGCGACTGGAGTTCGGAGACCAGAACGAGGAAGCCGTACGCTCCGGCCGAGATCGGGACGCCGAGCAGGGCCGAGACCACCAACACCGACACGTATCCGCGGGTGCGGACGATCGCCAGTGGGTCCTGCGGCGCTGCAGTGGCCTCGGCGGGTGTTCCGGCCGACATGTGCATCGTCTCCTCGGAGTCCGGCCCGACCGGAACACCGGTCGCACGGGCCTGAGTCTGGTGGTGGCACAGGCGTCGGGCCGACCGCCCTCGGCGGCGACCGGAGCCCGAGCCGGGAGCCGACCCGCCGCTGCTGCGGCCGGCCACTGCAGGGCGGCATGCGGCGCCGGTGTGCCCGTGCTCTGGTCGCTGGCCACCGGCTGTTCCTCCTGCCTGGCCGGGCGGCACGGCCGCTCGGCGGCCGGTGCGTGTCCGACTGGTGAATCATCGCGGGCGCGGAGGCTTCCGTACCGTTGCGGCACGCTCGGAGTCCCGATCCTGCGGCAGCCGCCGACGCCCGGCCCGACCCGGCCGACGGTCAGGCGGCAGGGTCGCCCAGCGCGGTGAGGACATACCCGGCGGTAGGTGCCAGGGGGAAGGCGGGGCTGTGGTGGTGGGCGGGGCCGTCGCCGTCGACGTGCACGCCGCTCACCGAGTCGGTGCGCCCGGGAGCCGGTGCCGCGCGCGAACCGGGCTTGCCCCGCTCCGGCGGCCCCACCGCGCTGACGGCCGGAAGGGGGAGCCGTGCATGTCGTCGGAGCGGTCGGCGGACCTGCGCATGGCGGGCCCGGATCCGCCGCGGCGGGTGCGTCAGGCGGAGGTGAAGAGTTCCTCGTGCGCGCCGTCGAGGACGAAGCCGTTGTCGAAGCGGACACGGACCGTCGCGCGGCGCTGCTGCTCCTGATGGGCGCTCCACGCAGGTTCGAGGGTCCCGATCTGCTCCTCCAGCTGCCTTCTCGACCCCGGCGGCATCTGGTGGCCGAAGTCGTCGAGGAGCGACTTGAGGCGTACGTATTCGCGCACGTCCTGGGTCTGCGGCCGGTCCCGGTGCTCGTTCACCCGCTCGACGGTGCCCTCGATGCCCGCGGCCAGGTAGAGGGACAGGGACCCGGCGACGGCGCCCGTGTCCGCAGGGGAGCCCCCGGCCGGGGTGACCGCACCGGCCCATTCGAGGTCCGCCGCGAGCTTCACCCGCAGGCCCTCCTTCAACACCATGGATCCATCGTCTTTCCGGTAGGTCGCTCGTCCGCTCGTTCGGGCCACCGCCGCGCGCACGTGCGAGCAGCCCGGGTGGTGCCATTATCCGGATGGATCTGCCGGGTCGGCGTGGTGCACCTGCCCTCGGCAGCGGCCCCGGCCAGACGGCGACGGCCGGCTGACGATGCGCGTCGTGCCGAGTCGCCGCGGGCGGGACCGGAGTTCCTGCGCCGGGTCTCGGACGGTCGTTCCCGGCTGCAGGGCGCGCCCACGTTCAGGGGGCTGCGGGCCCGTTCCCGGTGGGGCGGGGCCGCCTGACCGCCGGGGCCGTTCTTGACTGACGTTCGTTGCCCGGAGAGCGTGGGCCGTACCTGCAGGCGCAGGTGCAAGCGCGAGCGATTGCGCCTGCGCTGTGGAACGGAGGTCACCCGCGTGGGAGAGAACCAGCGGCGCATGTCGGCCGGCGAATGGTTCCGCCCCGACGATCCCGAACTCGCAGCCGACACCCTGCGCCGGGTCGAGCTGTGCGCGCGGTACAACAACGCGCCGGTCGCGCTGTCGCCGGAGCAACGTGATGCCATCCTGCGGGAGCTGCTCGGCCGGGTGGGCGAAGGGGCCCGGATCCGAGCCCCCTTCCACTGCGACTTCGGCCGCCACATCCGGATCGGTGCCGGCGTGTTCGTCAACTTCGGCGCGGTCTTCCTCGACACCGCTCCGATCACCATCGGCGCGGACACCCAGATCGGCCCGAACGTTCAGCTGCTGACCCCCACGCACCCCTTGGACCCCGACCTCAGGCGGGCCGGGTGGGAGCGCGGCCTGCCCGTGACCCTCGGCGACAACGTGTGGCTGGGCGGCGGCACCATTGTCTGCCCCGGCGTCACCATCGGCGACGACACCGTGGTCGGCGCAGGTTCCGTGGTCGTCGAAGACCTTCCGGCGGGCGTCCTGGCCGTCGGGAACCCGGCTCGGGTCGTACGCTCCCTCGGGCGTGCAGAGTCGGGCCCCGGCCGCCCGGACGAGGACGCGCCCCGCCACCCGTAGAGCCGGTGCCGCGCTCCCCGCCTCGCACAGGAGCCGGGTGGCGAGGCCTGCCGGTCGGCTCTCGGGGGCTCGAGGTTCGGGTTCGTCCGGGGCATCCCTCGACGGTGTTCCCGGGGATGCCGCGCCCACGGGTGTCTCGCCGACCGGATGGGCCGCGTGAAAGGCAAACCCGAACCGGTCCCCATCCCTGGTTTCCATGGCGATTGCGCTATCCGGCCGACTCTTCGAGGGGGTACGACCTGTTACGCATGGTGATATCCGGGTGCTTGCGAGGTGACTCGCCCCATAGGGCCCAGGTCACATACGAACCGGGCCAGTAGGTTCGAAGTCGCGTGGCGCGCCCGGGGCAAGACCTGCGTCCCCTGCAAGGTTCCCGGAGTGTCGGCTGGGTTCGCAGGGTCGCCGCAGGCACGTCTGCGAGGGCCTGTAGTAGACGGGGGGCTTTGCCAGGGCGGCGGCGGCCTGGCTAACTGGTGTTGTCGCCGAGGCGGCCGGGGCGCACAGCCCCCCGCCGGGACGAACCCCTCTCCTTCGCATGAGTGGCTCACGCATGTCTTCGGCATGCCGCGACCGACCTCGTTCCCTACGGAAGGCTTTCCGTGTCCCACTCCGTCATCCGCCGCATCGCCGCTTCTAAGAAGACCCTCGCGGGTACCGTGATCGGCCTTGCCGCCGCCGGTTCCATGCTGGCCGCCGTTCCGGCCCAGGCCGCCCCGACGAGCGCCAAGGCGATCGCCCAGCAGATGATCAAGGACCCGGCGCAGTTCGCGGCCTTCAACAACATCGTTTCCCGCGAGAGCGGCTGGGACCACACCGCCACGAACGCGTCCTCCGGCGCGTACGGCCTGGTCCAGGCCCTGCCGGCGTCGAAGATGGCCTCCGCCGGTGCCGACTGGAAGACCAACCCGGCCACCCAGATCAAGTGGGGCCTGGACTACATGAACGAGCGCTACGGCTCCCCGGTCGAGGCCTGGAACTTCTGGCAGACCCACCACTGGTACTGAGCCACCAGCGGGTGGCAGGCGCACGCAGACGCTCGGCCGGGACTTCCCGGCCGAGCGTCTTTCGCGTACGTGGCCGCCGAGCCCATCCTGCCCCGGACCCGGCGGGCGCCCGCATCGTCCCCTGTGGGGATCGGCCGGGGCGTGCGACCGCGCTCCGCACCGTTCACCGTGAGGAGCGGTCGGCCTCGCGCACGTGCAGAGAGTCGGACGGACGGAAATGGATCACGGAGACGCTCAGTTGAACGGGACATGTCTCCTGATTCCGAGCGACCTGACCGGCTCCACCCCCTCCTCGCCGATCGCTTCAGCCCCTACGAGTTCGATCCGTCCGGCCTCATCGACGATCCCACCCTCCACCTGCTTCTCGAAGCCGCCCGATGGACCCCTTCCGCCGGCAACTCACAGCCCTGGGGCTTCCTCCCCGCGAGGCCCGGCGAGCCGGATCACATGCGCCTGCTGCCTCACCTCGCGCCCAGCTCCTCCCGCTGGGCGAAGGACGCGGGCCTGCTGCTCGTCACCCTCGCCCGCCGCCACGTCGACGACTCCACCCTCCTCTATTCCGAATTCGCCGACTACGACCTGGGGCAAGCCGTCGCCCACCTGAGCATCCAAGCCCAGGCGATGGGACTGGCCACCCACCAATTCCGCGCCTTCGACCTCGAAGCCCTGACCGAGGAGCTGCGCCCGAACCCCGGATGGGCGATCGTCTCGATGCTCGCGATCGGCAGGGCGGCCGACGAACCCCCAGTCGTACGCGAACGCCGCACCGCCACCGATCTCTGCACGGCCCCGTGGTCCACACCAGCGGCGTGACCTGCGGCGGCGGGGCGGGGCCGCTCACGGCCATCACCCCACACTCCAGGCGCTGACTGCGGTGAGCGGGATCCGGAAGGACTCGCCCAAGGCGGCGGGAAGGCTGCTCGCACCGGAGATGAGCTGGCAGCCCTGGAGGTGGAGGAAGGCCGGCGGGTACTCAAGGATCTCCCCGGCTTCCCGGGCGAAGTCCGCGGCGAATCGTTCGTCGGGCAGGCCCGCATCGCCGAGCAGTTCGGCGAGGTCCGTTGCCCAGCGCCGGTGGGCCGCGAGGCGACCGGTGATGACCGCGCCCTGCGCCACGACTGTGATGCGCGGACCTCCCCCTTCCATCTCCGTTCGGTTGATCAGGTCGATGAGCAAGTCGTCTTGTGTGGTCATACCGAGACTGTAGTGATCATGCAGACGTGCGACTGCCGGGCCGGGAACGACCGGCCGGTGCCTGCACGTTTGGCCTGCGGATGCTGTCGGCGCTTGGCAGCACCTCCCGGCATGCGGTGCAGGGTGTGGGAGCCGGGCCCGTGCGCTCCGACAGGGCTTGCGGATGGCCTGATCGTCAGCGTCGCATCCGTGAGGGGGCGGCCCAGGGCGTCGGTGCTCAGCACGCCGCCGCAGACCGGGGTCACCGTACGGCCGGCCCCCGCCGGCTCCGGATCGGCCTCGGACCCGCCGTTGATCGTCCCGCTGTCCGACCTGCCGGCCGGGTCCGGCCTGACGGAGCTGACGGAGCCGGGCATCGACGGCCGACGCCGCGACTTCTCCGTCCGGCAGCCCTACGATGGGAAGGGCGGCGCCCAGACGTGGAACATGAGCCCGCAGGGCCTTCAACTGCTCGCGCGGGCCTGCGGTTTCTCGCTTGCCCGGGCCCACGCGCTCCGGCGATTACGCGGGCAGCGGTGATTCCGCCCCGGCTTGCCCCACCTCTGAGTGCGCCGACACCACTGAGGGCGCTCCGGTTCCCCGCCTTCCCTTCCCCCACACGGACACACCACAGAAGGTGCCAGGATGCCCACCGCACCCATCCATCGTGCCCCCCGCACCTCGACCGGCACGACGACCCCGTACGACGTCGGCCTGCCCCTGCTCCGCCTCGTGCTCGGCCTGATCATGGCAGTCCACGGCACTCAGAAGCTGTTCGGGTGGTTCGACGGCCCCGGGATCCGGACCACGGGACGGTTCTTCGAGGAGGGCGGCTACCCCGCCGGCACGACCATGGCCGTGGTCGCCGGTCTCACCGAGACGTTGGGCGGCCTGGGCC
Source organism: Streptomyces sp. BR123 (assembly GCF_013401435.1). Classification (GTDB taxonomy): domain Bacteria; phylum Actinomycetota; class Actinomycetes; order Streptomycetales; family Streptomycetaceae; genus Streptomyces. The sequence goes on along the minus strand of NZ_JACBGN010000060.1, from coordinate 5,506 downwards.
TGGTGATCGGGCTGCTCACCCCGCTGGCCGGCGCCGCGATCGTCGGAGTCATGATCAACGCCATTGCGGTGAAGTGGGCCGGTGACGTGATCGGCCAGCAGGGCGTCGAGTTCGAAAGCCTGATCGCGGCTGCTGCGGCGACACTGGCCATCACCGGCCCCGGCCGCTTCGCACTGGACCGCTTCATCCCGGGGCTCCGCGACCACCGCGTCGTCTACGGGGTTGCGGCCCTGGTCCTGGCTGTCGCACTGGCCGTCCTGTTCCTGCTGCTCAGGGACTGATACGGGGACGGCCGCAGGGCGGGACGAGCGCTACCGCCGACCCCGGCCCTGCTGCGGGAGGGGCGATGGCGATGCACCCCGGCGGCGGCGGAGCCAGAGGAAGAGGGCCAGGCAGGGCAGGACCAGGCCCAGGGCGGTGAGGACGAGGAACGCCGGGAAACCACTGATGTGCTCGACGAGCCAGGGGAAGTTCTGGCCGAAGAAGCCGACCACGAACGACAGCGGGAGGAAGACGGTCGCGACGATCGTGAGCCGCTCCATCGTGGCGCTCTGCCGCAGGTTGATCTTGTTCTGTTCGACGGAGATCACCGCGATGTTGGCCTCCAGGACGGTGGCCAGCAGGTCGCGTTGCGCGGCCACTTCCTCGTTCACCAGCAGGAGGTGGTCGTGCACGTTGTGGAAGTACGGCAGCAGCTCGGCCGGGGCGCTGCCGGGCTTGAGCAGGCGGGCGAGCACGGCGAGCAGCGGGTGCACGGCGCGGTAGAAGTCGGTGGCCTCGCGGCGCAGGAAGTAGATCCGCTCCGTCGGGGCGACCGCCCCGGAGAAGACCGTCGCCTCGATCTGCTCGATGTCGCGGTCGAGCTCGGCGACGACCGGGGCGTAGCTGTCGACGACCTGGTCGAGGATGGCCCACAGGGTCGAGGCGCTGCCGGTGCGCAGCAGTTCGGGGCGCCGTTCGAGCCGGCTGCGGGCGCCGTGCAGCTCGCTGGCGATGCCCTGGCGGACGGTGATCACGAAGCGCTCGGAGAGGAAGATGCTGATCTCCCCGGTGTCGATCTCCTCGCGCTCGTCGTCGTAGCGGGCGGTGCGGAGGATGATCAGCTCGGTTCCGTCCTCGTACTGCTCGGCCTTCGGCCGCAGGTGGAAGGTCCGGGCGTCCTCGACGGCCAGTTCGTGCAAGCCGAAGCTCTGGCGCACGTTGTCCATCTCTTCGGGACCGGGTTCGAAGATGCCCAGCCAGACGAAACCGCCCTGCTCGCAGCACGCGGCCGCCCGCTCCAGCGACATCGGGCCCTCCTGCTGGCGCCGCCCGTCGCGGTAGTGGGCGCAGTCGACGATCATGGCGTTCCCTGTCTGTGCCGGTGATGAGGCCGGGACCGGTGCGGTCGGGTGCGGTCCTGGGTTTCCAGGATCCCGCGGCCGGGCGCCGAAGGCAGAGGAACGCCGCGCGGAGGCCGAGGCGGTCGTCGGGCCGACAGGTCTTCGTGGGCCCGGACCGGGCCGCGGCGGTGAACCTGCCGTGGTGCCACGAGCCCGCCGATCGGTTGGTCCCGCTGGTGCTGCTGCGGCGGCAGCACGGGCGGTGGTTCCGCGGCCACGCCGGCCCGCGAACGCGACGACGAGGCGCTGTCCGCAGCCGGTGCCCCGGTCATCCCCCACGCGGTCGGCACGGCGGTTTCGCGTTGTTGCCCGGCTTCCGGAACCAAGGCGTCCACCGCGTGCCGCTCGACGGCGGGGGCATGGCCGCAGGGCGCACTGACCGGCAGCCGCGCCGGAGTGCGTGGCGCCCGTTACGGTCGGAGGACGCGCCGCAGACGCGCGGTGCGGGCATGCAGCGATGCCTGAGGGCTCGACGTGACACACATCGGCACCCCCGTCCGATGATCTGCTCCGTGGCCACGACCGCCCCACGGGCGAGCGGCGCAGTCGGACCGGAACCACCGCGGCGCGCCGACGAGCCGCGGCGGCCCCGGCGCGTGAGAATGCCCGAGGGTGACGGGCGCGGGCAGGCTGGGAAGCCCGCTCGTACCCACGGGCACGCCCCGGCCGGCAGACGCACCCCCGAACGGGGAGTTCGACGTGGGTGACCAGATCCGCACCCGGACGGATCGGGACATCGAACGCGCGGCGAGCCTGCTGCGGCAGGCACACTCCGCGCCGGGCCTCGCGCTGGAGGCGCTCAGCCCCTCGGCCGGCCCGGACTTCGAGCGCATGATGGCGGACCTCGGCAGGCCGCTGCGCGCACTGCAGGAGCCGGCCGATGACCTTGCATCGGCTGCGTTCGGTGCCCTGCCGCAGGTCATGGAGCGCGAGTCCGTTCTGCTGGCGCTCCAGGGGTCGGAGGACGCGGGGCGCATCGGCGTCCTCATCGAGCAGGTCGGGCAGATCGCCCGGGCACGGAGTTCCGGCCCGCCGCTCGCCGATGGTGTCCCGGCCCCCCGTGCGCGACCCCGGCGGGGCTGATGGCCCGAGCCCGTGACGTCCTCCGACCGGGGGGGCACCCCCGACCGTCGTGGACGGCGACCCGGCGGACATCGCCACGCGCCGGCGCGGGCTCGACCGCCTGCTGCCGGCCGGTGACGACACCGCCTGCCCGGTGCGCGACGCGGCCGACGCGGCGTGCTGGGACGCTGCTGCGAGGAGTGCGCCTTCCGCGCCGCGGCGGTGGCCCGCATCGCCGTACTGCTGCGCGGGCACGCGCCCGGCCGTTGATCCGGCAGCCCGAGCCCTCCCGGACCAACCCCTGACGTTCCGTCGGGCTGCCGGTCCCCGCCGCCGGGCCGTCCCTGCGTGGCAACCCGGCACCCCGCCCCGCAGGGGCCATGCTGGCAACGGACGGCAGCAGCCCACAGGCACACGAGGCACGGGAAGGAGGAGACGCGCATGCACCCCGGCACCCGCTCCGGCGTGCAGTTCTGGATCGACCGGGGCGGCACGTTCACGGACGTCGTGGCCCGCACGCCGGACGGGCGCCTGCGGAGCCTCAAGCTCCTCTCCGAGATGCCGGACCGCTACCGGGACGCAGCCATCGAGGGCATCAGAACCCTCCTGGGACTGCTCCCGGGCGAACCCGTCCCCGCCGACGCGGTGCACAGCGTGCGCATGGGAACGACCGTGGCGACCAATGCCCTGCTGGAGCGCACGGGCGAACGCACGCTCCTCGTCATCACCCGCGGGTTCCGCGACGCCCTGCGGATCGGCTACCAGAACCGCCCTCACCTCTTCGCCCGCGAGATCGTGCTGCCCGAGGCCCTCTACGAGCGCGTGGCCGAGGTCGACGAACGTGTCACCGCCGAGGGCGAGGTCCTGCGCCCGCCCGACCTCGATGCCCTCGCCGCCGACCTCGGACGCGCGTACGCCGACGGCATCCGCGCAGTGGCCGTGGTCTGCCTGCACAGCGCCCTGCACCCGGCGCACGAGCAAGCGATCGGGGAGCTCGCCGCCCGCCTGGGGTTCCCCCAGATCTCGCTCTCCAGCGCCACGGGGCGGCTCACCCGGCTCGTCCCGCGCGGTGACACGGCCGTCGTCGACGCGTATCTCTCCCCGGTCCTGGAGCGGTACACGAGCCGAGTGGCGCGGGAACTCGAAGGCATCCGGCTGCTGTTCATACAGTCCAACGGGGGGCTGGCGGCGGCGGGACACTTCCGCGGCAAGGACGCCGTGCTGTCGGGCCCGGCCGGCGGCATCGTCGGGATGGCCCGGCTGTCCCAGCAGGCCGGCCACGACCGGGTCGTCGGTTTCGACATGGGCGGCACCTCCACCGATGTCTCGCACTTCGCAGGCGAGTTCGAGCGGGTGCAGGTCTCCCGGGTCGCCGGGGTCCGCCTGCAGTCCCCCATGCTGGACATCCACACCGTGGCCGCCGGCGGCGGTTCCATCCTGCGCTTCGACGCCGGCCGCTACCGCGTCGGCCCGGACTCGGCCGGCGCACACCCCGGCCCCGCCTGCTACCGCGCCGGCGGCCCGCTGACGGTGACCGACGCCAACGTGATGCTCGGGCGCATCTCGCCCGCCCACTTCCCGCACGTCTTCGGCCCCGGAGGCGACCTGCCGCCGGACAACGCCGTCGTACGGCGCGAGTTCGCTGCGCTGGCGACCCGTATCCACGAGGCCACCGGCGACCGGCGGACCCCAGAGGAGGTGGCCGAGGGCTTCCTCCGGGTGGCGGTGGCCAACGTAGCCGCCGCCGTCAAACGCATCTCCGTACAGCGCGGTCACGACATCCGGGGCTACGCCCTCACCACCTTCGGCGGGGCCGGCGGCCAGCACGCCTGCGCCGTTGCGGACTCGCTCGGCATCCGCACCGTGCTGGTGCCACCCCTGGCCGGGGTCCTGTCCGCAGTCGGCATCGGCCTCGCCGACGTGACGACCGTACGCGAACGATCGGTCGAACTTCCCCTGAACGAGGCGAACATGGCGAAGATCGGCGCCACCGCGGACGCACTCGAAGCCGCTGCCCGCACCGTGCTGCACGAGGAGGAAGTGCCCGACGCCTCCGTCCGTGTCATGCGGACCGCTCGGCTGCGCTACGACGGCACCGACACGCCGGTCACGGTGCAGCTGGCCGGAGCCGCCGCCATGGAACGCGAGTTCACCCGGCGCCACCGTGTCCTCTACTCCTTCCTGCTCGACCGGCCCGTCGTCGTCGACTCCGTCTCCGTCGAGGCCCGGGGCCTGACACCGCAGCCCGACCTCCGCCACCTCGCAGCCCCCGGACCGGCGTACGACGACGCAGCCGCTCCCGCCACACGCCTCTACACCGGCGGGGCCTGGCGGACCGTCCCGCTCCGCGAGCGCGAGCGGCTGGGGCCGGGTGCGGCGGTCCGCGGACCCGCTGTGATCACCGAGGCGAACGCCACCACCGTCGTGGACGGCGGATGGGAAGCCACCGTCACGGCCCTCGGCCACCTGCGCATGGAACGGGTCGCCGCCCCCGCCGCCGCGGACGTGGCGACCCGCGCCGACCCCGTCATGCTGGAAATCTTCAACAGCCAGTTCGTCTCCGTCGCCGAACAGATGGGAGCCCGCCTCGCGGCCACCGCCCAGTCCGTCAACATCAAGGAGCGCCTGGACTTCTCCTGCGCCCTGTTCGACCCGGAGGGCAGCCTCGTCGCCAACGCACCCCACATCCCGGTCCACCTGGGCTCCATGGGAACCGCCGTCCGGGAAATCGTGAGCAGCCGCGCCGGAACCATGCGTCCGGGCGACGCCTACGCGGTCAACGACCCCTACCACGGCGGCACCCACCTGCCCGACATCACCGTGATCAGCCCGGTGTTCGGGGAGCGCGGGACCGCCCACGAGGACCGCATCCTGTTCTTCGTCGCCTCCCGCGGCCACCACGCGGAGATCGGCGGCCTGGCCCCCGGATCCATGCCGGCCGGCAGCCGCCGCATCGACGAGGAAGGCGTCCTGTTCGACAACTGGCTGCTGGTCCAGGACGGCCGTATGCGCGAGGCCGAGACCCTGGCCCTGCTCCGCGAGGCCCCCTACCCCTCCCGCGC
>NZ_JACBGN010000609.1 GCF_013401435.1 Streptomyces sp. BR123 | reverse complement strand
GGGTGTTCGGGCGGGCCCGCAGGGGTCCGGCCGGCGCGCTGCTGGCAGGGTGTGCGGTCCTGCTGGCGACGGGGTGCAGTCCGGCGGGCGGTCCCGGGGCCGCGCCGGGCAGCTCGCCGCCGCGCGGGGCGCCCAGTGAGGCGGCGGCGGGCTCGCCGGGCGGCGCGTCCGGTGCGGCGAAGAGCCCGGGGGCGCCGGCCAAAGGCTCGGTGACGGTGACCGGGGAGATCGCCAAGGACCTCGCCTCCCCGTGGGGGGTGGCCCCGCTGCCCGACGGGGATCTGCTGGTCGCCTCGCGGGACAAGGGCACGATCAGCAGGGTCGCCCCGGACTCGGGGAAGGTGACGCAGATCGGGGAGGTGCCGGGGGTGGATCCCGGCGGCGAGGGCGGCCTGCTGGGCCTGGCGGTGTCCCCGTCGTTCGCCTCGGACCGGATGGTCTACGCCTACTTCACGACGGCGTCGGACAATCGCATCGCCCGCATGCGGTACGACGAGCACCGGGACCCCGGGCAGCAGCTGGGCGCGCCGGACACGGTGCTGCGCGGCATCCCCAAGGGCGTCTTCCACAACGGCGGCCGGATCGCGTTCGGCCCGGACCGGATGCTGTACGCGGGGACGGGCGAGACCGGTGACCCCGGGCTCGCGCAGGACAGGAAGTCGCTGGGCGGCAAGATCCTGCGGATGACGCCGGACGGGAAGCCGGTGCACGGCAACCCCGAGGCCGACTCGGTCGTCTACTCGTACGGGCACCGCAATGTGCAGGGCCTCGCCTGGGACCAGGACAAGCGGCTGTGGGCCTCCGAGTTCGGCCAGCACACCTGGGACGAGCTGAACCTGATCGAGCCCGGCGGGAACTACGGCTGGCCCGACGAGGAGGGCAAGGCGGGCAGACCGGGCCTGCGCGACCCGGTGGCGGTGTGGAGGCCGGACGAGGCTTCGCCGAGCGGGATCGCCTGGGCGCAGGGCTCGGTGTGGATGGCCGGGCTGAAGGGCGAGCGGCTGTGGCGGATCCCGATGGCGGGGGCTGCGCCGGCGGCTGCGCCGGAGGGCTTCCTGGAGGGGAGGTACGGCCGGCTGCGCTCGGTGATCGCCCTGGGCGGGGACAGGCTGCTGCTGGTGACGAGCGAGACGGACGGACGCGGATCGCCGCAGGCCGGCGACGACAGGATCCTGACACTGACGGTGCAGTGACCGCGCGCCCTGCGGGGAGGGGCGGGCAGGAGGGG
>NZ_JACBGN010000608.1 GCF_013401435.1 Streptomyces sp. BR123 | reverse complement strand
CCCCCGCTCCCGCCGAAGCCCTCGCCCTCGCCCCCGCCGAAGCCCTCGCCCCCGCCGTGGCCGCATGTGCGGCGGCGGCCACTTCTGACTCGGCTCCCCCACCAGTCCGGCGGGCGGCTGTCTGATCCACCCGCCCGGGCTGGAAGGGCGGCGTGTCGCTCCAGCCCGTGGGAGGGAAGCCGACCGGCGGGGGCTGCGGCGCTGGAGGACGGCCACGGCCTCCTGGACGCGGCCCAGCCGCAGCAGCGGAACGGCGAGGTCCTTGCTGTCGCAGCCCGTGGCCGGGTCGAAGAGCGCGACGGCCCGGTCCGGGCGTCCGGCCACGCGCCACCCGGCCACGCATCACCGAACCACACGTCACCCGGCCCGCACGTCACCCGGACCACGGATCATTCACCCGAACCACGCATCACCCGGCCACGCATCACCGAACCACACGTCACCCGGCCCGCACGTCACCCGGACCACGGATCATTCACCCGAACCACGCATCACCCGGCCCCGGCCACACGTCACCCGGCCCCACGTCACCCGTACATGTTCAGCAGCTGTTCCGCCGACAGTTCCGGCGGTGCCTCGCCCTCCGCCCCCGGGAGGGGCAGTTCGAACCAGACGGTCTTGCCGCGGTGGGTGCGGCGGGTGCCCCAGCCGGCGGACAGCAGGCCGACCAGCTGGAGGCCGCGTCCTCCCTCGTCGGTGTCGCGGGCCCGGCGCCGCCGGGGCTGGACGAGGTTGCCGTCCCACACCTCGCACACCAGGGTCCGGTCCAGCAGCAGCCGCAGCCGGATCTCGCCCTCTCCGTAGCGCAGGGCGTTGGTGACGAGTTCGCTGACGAGCAGTTCGGTGGTGTCGAGGAGCCCTTCCAGGCCCCAGGCGGGCAGTTTGGCCCGGGCCAGTTCGCGGGCGCGGCCCACCGAGCGGGCTTCGCGGGGCAGGTGCCAGTCTCCGACGGCGTCCACGGGGAGCCCTTGGACCCGGGCCATGAGCAGGGCGATGTCGTCCTCGCCGTGGCGGGTGTCGAGGGTGTTCAGGACGTGGTCGCAGACGTCCTCCAGGGGCCGTACGGGGTCGGCGAGGGCTTCGCGCAGGCCGCGCAGGCCTTCCTCCAGCGGGTGGTCGCGGGATTCCACGAGTCCGTCGGTGTAGAGGGCGAGCAGGGCTCCTTCGGGGAGGTCGACCTCGACTTCCTCGAAGGGCTCGCCGCCCACGCCGAGGGGCATGCCGGGCGGGACTTCGAGG
>NZ_JACBGN010000607.1 GCF_013401435.1 Streptomyces sp. BR123 | reverse complement strand
CGCCCGCCCCCCCCGGCCGGCGGTGGACCTCCGCACGTGGCGATGGTCCACGCCGTAAAGGGCCGGGTGGGGCCCTTCCGGGTCCGAGCGACCCGGCGCCGGGATCCCAGCCGACGATCCACAATGGACGGCAGCCACGGCATGACCCGAGGGCGTGAAAGGAGATCGAGGTCTACCCCCTCATGCCCACACGGCTGCCGTGGCGCGCGGGAGGACGAGACCCTCGCGGACGCCGCTCGGCGCGACGCGGCCTTGTGAACCGCCGAACGGCCTGCGGCGTCGGCACGCCGGGCGTCCTGCGGACGGAGGTGCGGTCATGACGGACACGGGGTCTGAACAGCCTGCCGGGCGGCGGGCCGAGGATGTGCACCACTTCGAAGCCACCCACGTCGGAGGCGACGCTTACGCAGTCGATGTCCGCGGCCACCGACTCCTGGTCGACCAGCCCGTGGAAGCAGGTGGGACGGACCGCGCGCCGACGCCCACCGAGTTGTTCGCCGCGTCACTGGCCACGTGCGTGGCGTTCTACGCCGGACGCTATCTGCACCGACACGACCTGCCTCGGGAGGGGCTGCGCGTGCGTACGGAGTTCACCATGGCTGCCGACCGACCAGCCCGTGTCGCCGTCGTGCGCCTCGTGATCGTTCCGCCGCCCGAGCTGCCCGAGCAGCGCCGCAGCGGCCTTCTGGCCGTCGCCTCCCACTGCACCGTCCACAACACGCTGCACCGACCACCGGAGATCCGTATCGAGCTGGCGCCGGCGCCGGCCCCTCGTTAGCCTCGCCGCCTCGCGGCCCTGCCCCGCCCCCGCGGAGCGGCACCAGCGCGCCGGTAGGCCGTTCGCGTGGTCGCGCACCACCGGTCCGCACGCGCGGTGAGGTCAGCCGGTACGGCGGGTGGGCCTGGAAGTTCATTCCGTGCTGGGCGCCTGGAGCCGACAGCGGACGTCGACGATGCCCTCGACGGAGTGGGTGAGGCGCTCTGCCAGGGGGATCAGGTCCCGGTCCTTCACCTGGCCGGTCAGGGTGGCGATTCCTTGGGACACGGTGACCTTGACGGCTGCGTGGGAGAGCGGGAACAGGCGTTTGACGACGCTCTGGCGGATTTCGGCGGTCAGGTCCTCGTCGGTGCGGAGGAAGACCTTGAGGAGGTCGGTGCGGCTGACGATGCCCTTGAGGGTGCCGTCGGCGTCGACGACGGGGAGCCGCTTGACGTGCCGGCCGGCCATGAGGCGGGCGGCCTGGGGGAGGGTTGTCTC
>NZ_JACBGN010000606.1 GCF_013401435.1 Streptomyces sp. BR123 | reverse complement strand
TGGGCTTGATCCGCTTTGACGGACATCAGTGATCAGGGGCTTCGGTCCCGGAAGGATGATGTCCATCATGGAGAGCATGGGGAAGAAGAAGCCTCGCCCTCGCCGCTCGTTCACGTCGGAGTTCAAAGCCGAGATAGTCGAGCTGTGCCGACGCGGGGACCGCTCGGTCGGTCAGGTTGCCAAGGACTTCGACCTGACCGAGACCGCGGTGCGGGATTGGGTGAAGCAGGCCGAGGTCGACGCGGGCGAACGCGACGGCCTGACCAGCAGCGAACGCGAGGAACTGGCCGCCTTGCGGCGGGAGAACCGCAGGCTGAGGGAGGACGTGGAGATCCTCAAGCGTGCGACGGCTTTCTTCGCGAAGGAGACCCGGTGACGGTGCACCCGTTCATCGAGGCGGAGAAAACCGCAGGTCACAACGTCAAGCGGGCGTGTGAACTGCTCAAGGTCTCCCGAGCCGCCTTCTACGCCCGCCTCACCGACAACCCTGGTCCCCGTGCGGTGCGCGATGCTGAGCTGACCGAGCAGATCACCGCCGTGCACGAGCAGTCTCGGGGCACCTACGGGGCCCCGCGTGTCCACGCGGTCCTCAAACGCCAGGGCGAGGAGTGCGGCCGTCGAAGGGTCGCAAGGCTGATGCGCCAGGCCGGCCTGGCGGGGCGGCATCGCAGGCGACGACACCGCACCACGATCCCCGACCCGCACGCGGCCAGCCGTCCCGACCTGGTCCTCCGCGACTTCCAGCCCGACCCGGAAGCGGTCGACACCCGCTGGTGCGGCGATATCACCTACATCGCCACTGACGAAGGCTGGCTCTACCTGGCCACCGTCATCGACATCGCCTCCCGCCGCATCGTGGGCTGGGCCACTGCCGACCACCTGCGAACCGAGCTGGTCGCGGACGCCCTGCGAGCCGCCTGCCGCACCCGTCGCCCAGCCGGTCCGGTGATCTTCCACTCGGATCGCGGCTGCCAGTACACCAGCCGCGAATTCGCCATCCTGGCCTCGGAGTTCGACATCCGGCTCTCGGTGGGCCGCACCGGGCAGTGCTGGGACAACGCACTGGCCGAGTCCTTCTTCTCCACCTTGAAGAACGAACTGGGTGACACCCGCACATGGCCGAGCCGGGCTGGCGCCCGCACCGAGATATTCGAGTGGATCGAGAGCTGGTACAACTTGCGGAGGCTGCACAGCAGCCTCGGCTACCGCACACCCGCCGACTACGAGGCCGCCCTCGCGGCCTGACCACCACACCGATGGTGTCCGTCAAAGCGGAACAGGCTCA
>NZ_JACBGN010000605.1 GCF_013401435.1 Streptomyces sp. BR123 | reverse complement strand
TTTCGATCGCGTCATATGTGTGTAAGAGACAGGGGTACAAGTGGCCCGGGGGTGGGGGCTGCCGGTTCGAGGCCGCTGGCTGCCGGTTCGGGTTTGCCCGTTCCTCGGGGTCTGCCTGCCGGCCCGCGTTCGCCCGTAGGTCCGGGTCCGCTCGTGGGTCCGGGTTCGCCCGCTGGTCCCGGTACGGGCGCCACGACCGCCGGTAGCAGGCCGATCAGCACCGCGGCCGCCGGCCACAGCGGCAGCACCGGCGCCGTCAGCGGGACCACCCCCGGCCGCAGGGTCTGCGGGTCGGCCCCGGCGGCGTACACGAGCGTCGCGGCGACGGCCGCCCCCGACCCGGCGACCAGCCACGCGCGCACTCCCCACCGGTCGGGCCGGTAGCAGGTCCGCACACTGCGCCGCCCGCCGAGCCGCAGGCCCGCGAGGGCCAGGGCGAGGCCGATGAGCAGGACGGGCAGGCCGTACGCGGCCCCTTCGGCGGCGAGCAGTCCGTACGTGCCCGCGCACATGCCGAGCAGGCCGCCCAGGGTGAGCGCGGTGGTGGTGTGCCGGACCACGGGCGGGACCCGGGCGGTACGGCCGTACCCGCGGGCGTCCATCGAGGCGGCGATCGCGACGGAACGCTCCAGGGCGCCCTCCAGGACCGGCAGGCCGATCTGCAGGATGGCCTTGATGCCGCCGGTGGGGCGGCCGCGCAGACGGCGGGCGGCGCGCAGGCGGGCCACGTCGGCGACCATGTTCGGCGCGAACGTCATGGCGACGACGACGGCGACGCCCGCCTCGTAGAGGGCGGCCGGGAGGGACTTGAGCAGCCGGGCGGGATTGGCGAGGGCGTTCGCCGCACCGACGCAGACGAGGAGGGCGGCCAGCTTGGCCCCGTCGTAGAAGGCGAAGACGAGCTGCTCGGCCGTGACGCGGCCGCCGAGGCGGATGCCCTGCGCCCATGCGGGGAGGGGGACCTCGGGGAGGGTGAACAGCACGTGCGAGCCGGGGATCGGTGAGCCGAGGAGTGCGGAGAACAGCAGCCGCAGGCCGATCACGAACAGGCCGAGCTTGAGGAAGGCGGCGTACGAGCGCGCCCAGGGCGCGGACGTGCGGCGCGCTGCGACGACGTAGCCGGCCACGGCGATGATCAGCCCGAGGAGGAGGGGGTTGGTGGTCCTCGACGCGGCGGTGGCCAGCCCGAGCGCCCACAGCCACCACGCTCCCGCGTGCAGGGCGTTGCCGCGCCGGGCTTCCGGGGCGGCGTACCTGCGCGAGGGCGCGGCGTACCTGCGCGAGGGGGTGGCGGCGGGG
>NZ_JACBGN010000604.1 GCF_013401435.1 Streptomyces sp. BR123 | reverse complement strand
GTCGGGGACGGGGGCGGCGGGCTCGGCAGCCGGGAGCTGGCTGAGGAGGGTGGAGATGGCGCGGGCGGCGTCCGGGTCGCCGGCCGCGGGGAGGATTCGGGTGGTCATCCGGGCCTCACTTGTCCCCGTCGAGGGTGTACGAGCGGTCGGCCGCGCTGGGCGCGGAGTCGGTGCCGGGGGCCACCAGGGCCAGGCGTACGTGCTCCGCGAAGGACTCGGCGTACGCGACGCGCTGGGTGTCCTTGGTGTTCAGGGCGAAGGTGATCGGGACGGCTTCGGCGGGGCCCTTGCGGTCGCTGTCCTTGTCGAGGGCGGTGAGCTTGCCGACGTTGATGACGCGCGCGTTGGCGACGATGATCACCGAGCGGGAGGGGTCGGACTCCTTGGCGCCCTTGAAGGTGGCGATGATGTTGACCTTCGCCCCCGAATGGATCTTCCCGGCCACGCCCGTCGCCGCGTCGATCATGATGGCGATCTCCTGCTCGCCGGGCTGGAGCTGCGGCTTGTCGACGTACATGTCCGTCTGGAGCAGCGAGCCCTTCTTCAGGGTGGTCAGGGCGATCTTGTCCTTGAGTCCGCCGAGGTCGGTGACGGCCGTCTCGGACAGCCACCGCCGGGGGATGCTGATCTCCTCGAACTGCCCGGCCGACAGCGGGCTGTAGGGGGCGATATCGGCCTTGGCCCGGTACGCGACGACCTCTGACCCGACCTTGGAGTTGACGTCGCCGATCACCACGAGGACCCCGCCGAACGCCGCGAGGGCGCACAGGACCGACAGGAGCAGCAGGATGACGCCGCGGCGCTGGCGTGAGTTCATGTGCCGTACTACCTCGCCGTTCTTCGTTCGTTCGGGGTGGTCGGGTCAGTGTCCGGACCGGGGGCGGGAGCCACCCGCGGCCTCGGTCGGCGGCGGCGGTGCGGCCGGCTGCGGGGGGTTCAGCGGGGCGGCGCAGAAGCCGCACCGGTCGCCGATGAGTTCGAGGCCGCACCAGCGGCACTCGTCGCGGCGGACGGAGGCGACCAGTTGGTAGAGGACGGACAGGTCGGGGATGCCGGCAGCGAACTCGACGAGCTTCGACGTGGCCCACCAGGCGGCGGAGTCGGCGGGCAGCGGGTTCTCCATCACGCCCTGGACCTGCCAGGCGGGGGCGAGTTCGGCCGTGACCCAGTCGGAGGCGAGCTGGCCGCGGGCGAAGGTGAGCTGGGTCGCGTACGCGGGCCCCGGAGGCAGGACTCCCCCGCTGCCCTGAGCTCCGCCCTGCGCCCCGGCGGCCCTGCCGGCCCCGGAGGCGGCGGCCCGTGCCC
>NZ_JACBGN010000603.1 GCF_013401435.1 Streptomyces sp. BR123 | reverse complement strand
CCTCCCGCCCGGCCCCCGCCGACGCGCGTGCGCAGGCGGGGCCGGTGCGTGGCCGGTGCCGCGGCGCCGGCTCACCGGCCCGGCCAGGTGATCCCGGTGATCCGGCCCGCTGGTCCGGCTCAGAGGCAGAGCCGGGCCACCAGCTCCAGCTCGCCCGCCACCACCGCCGGGTCGCGCGGACCGGCGTGCGGGGCGGCGAGCGGACGCACGCGGAACCGGTTGCCCGGGGTCAGCTCGTCGGCCTCCCGGATCATCAGGTCCTGGAGCGCCGGCGGGATCGCCCGGTCCTCGGTGAACTTCAGGAACGTGCGCGGGATCCGCCCCCACTGCTCCGGCAGGCCATGCGCGTCGGAGACCGAGATCGAGGCCGCCTCGTCCGGTTCGAGGGTGTTCATCACCGCCCGGACCTCGGCGTCGGTGTAATCGGCGCCCAAGGCCTCCTTGCAGACCGCGAAGAACTGCGGGTCGTTGGAACGCCAGTTGACCCGGTTGACGCCCAGCTCCGGCGGGGTGGGCACGGCGGTCATCCGGAACAGCATGCTGGTCGCCGCCTCCGGAGCCGACATCAGCTCCAGCACCGTCTTGCGCTGGGCGGGGCAGAACGCCGAGGCGTAGACCAGGTGGTCGATCAGCTCGGGAATCCGGTTGGCCACTGCGTTGACGGTCGCCCCGCCCAGGCTCTGGCCCACCAGGACCACCGGGCCGTTGCGGCGGGCCCTGCGCACCACGGCCTCCACGTGGTCGGCGTAGTCCTTCAGCGTCACCTTGCCCAGCGGCGAGGGCTCCGTGCGCAGCCGTTCCAGGTCCTGCGGAGCCTGGTAGGAGAGCGGGAAGTAGGCGCCGGAGCCGTGCCCGGGCAGGTCGACCGCCACTGCGCGGTGTCCGCGCAGCCCCAGCTCGGCCGCCCACGTCGCCAGGCCGTAGGAGTTGCTGCCGGCACCGTGGACCATGACGAAGGTGACCGCGCGGGCGGGCCGGGAGGCGGCCTCGGCGGCAGTGGCCCCCGCGCCCACCGCCGCCACGGCGCCGGCGCCGGCGCCGGCCACGGCGGCCCTCAGGACGGTGCGGCGGGACCGTCCGGCGTTCCCGTCCGTGGACGGCACACCAGTTGTGTCACTCGTTTCACTTGTGTCACTCATGCGGCGGACATTACGCCTGAGTAACCCGGGGGTCCGGGCGATATCCGGCCAACCGGCCTGACGCCAGGCGTGACACGCGCCACCCCCCACCTCGGGCGAGAACGGGACAATCCGCGGACCGCCGGGCGGAACACCGGATCCGCGGCGATCCGGTCACCCCGCGGCGGCC
>NZ_JACBGN010000602.1 GCF_013401435.1 Streptomyces sp. BR123 | reverse complement strand
GGCTGGGCGCGGGGGTCTGCGCGTCGGTCATGTGAGAGCTCCCTAGTGTGGTGTGTGACATTTTACTAGTGGGTGTGATGCGGCCACAAGGGTCCGGGCCCCTTGGGCAGGGTGGCGGGACGGGGCGGGGCGGCCGGGGTCAGCGGTCGGCGGGCGGAAGTTCGACCAGGTGGCGCAGCGGCACCGGACAGGACAGGGGGCGCCGGTCCGGCTCCGGCACCGGGTCCGGCCCCGGCACCCCGCGGGTGCACGGCACCCCAGGAGCCCCGGAAGCCCCGGGGGTCGCGGGAGGTGCCGCCTCGCCGGCCAGGGCGGCGACCGCCGGACCGCACATCCGGCCCTGGCACCAGCCCATCCCGGCGCGCGTGAGCAGCTTGACGGTACGGGCGTCCCGGGCGCCGAGGTCGGCGACCGCCTCGCGGATCCGGCCCGCCGGCACCTCCTCGCACCGGCAGACATCGGTGTCGTCGCGCAGCCAGCCGGTCCAGCCGGCACCCGGACGGTGGGCCCGGCCCATTGCGTCGGCGAAGGCGCGCAGCCGGGCGCGGCGGCGGGTCAGCGCGGCCGGGACCGGCCGGCCGGCGATGGCGTGGGCGGCGATCTCCCCCTCGGTCAGGGCCAGTTGGGCGCCACCGACCCCGCCGGTCTCGCCGGCGGACCAGACACCGGGGACGGAGGTGCGCTGCAGCGCGTCGAGTTGCAGGGCGGCCGTGCCGTCGGCCGCCCCGCGCGTGGCGCAGCCGAGGCCTGTGGCCAGCTCCAGCTGGGGCACGAGCCCGTGGCCCACCGCCACCGCGTCGCAGGGGATCCGGCGGGCCGTGCCGGGCAGCGGCCGCCAGTCCCGGTCCAGGCGGGCCACGGTGACCGCCTCGACGCGGTCGGTGCCGTGGGCCTCCGTCACGGCGTGCCGGGTGAGCAGCCGGATGTGCCGGTACAGCAGGGCGCTGCCGTACGCGGCGCCCTCGGCGAGCTTGCCGGGGTTGCGCAGCAGGGCGGGGAGGTGCGGGGCGTACGCCGCGTAGGCGGCCGCCTCCACCACCGCCGGGACGCGGGCCCCCGCGGCGGCGAGCGAGCCGGCCACGGCGAGCAGCAGCGGGCCGCTCCCCGCGACGACGACCCGCCGGCCCGGCAGGACCAGCCCGGACTTCAGCATGGCCTGGGCCCCGCCGGCCCCGACGACCCCGGGGAGGGTCCAGCCGGGGAAGGGGAGCTGGCGTTCGTACGCTCCCGTGGCCAGGAGGACCGCGCGGGCGCGGACGGTGGCGGGGAGTTCGTCGGGGCCGACGACCGCGTGCAGGATCCACGTCGCAGGGG
>NZ_JACBGN010000601.1 GCF_013401435.1 Streptomyces sp. BR123 | reverse complement strand
GGGTGGCTGGTCGTTGTTTGAGAACTACACAGTGGACGCGAGCATCTGTGGCCAAGTTTTTAAGGGCGCACGGTGGATGCCTTGGCACCAGGAACCGATGAAGGACGTGAGAGGCCGCGATAGGCCCCGGGGAGCTGCCAACTGAGCTTTGATCCGGGGGTGTCCGAATGGGGAAACCCGGCAGTCGTCATGGGCTGTCACCCGCTGCTGAACACATAGGCAGTGTGGAGGGAACGAGGGGAAGTGAAACATCTCAGTACCCTCAGGAAGAGAAAACAACCGTGATTCCGGGAGTAGTGGCGAGCGAAACCGGATGAGGCCAAACCGTATGCGTGTGATACCCGGCAGGGGTTGCGCATGTGGGGTTGTGGGAATGAGCTTTCACAGTCTGCCGGCTGTGAGGCGAGTCAGAAACCGTATGGATAGGCGAAGGACATGCGAAAGGTCCGGCGTAGAGGGTAAGACCCCCGTAGCTGAAATCTGTGCGGCTTGCTTGCTCATCTCCCAAGTAGCACGGGGCCCGAGAAATCCCGTGTGAATCTGGCGGGACCACCCGCTAAGCCTAAATATTCCCTGGTGACCGATAGCGGATAGTACCGTGAGGGAATGGTGAAAAGTACCGCGGGAGCGGAGTGAAATAGTACCTGAAACCGTGTGCCTACAAGCCGTGGGAGCGTCGAGATCTTCGGATCTTCGTGACTGCGTGCCTTTTGAAGAATGAGCCTGCGAGTTAGCGGTGTGTAGCGAGGTTAACCCGTGTGGGGAAGCCGTAGCGAAAGCGAGTCCGAATAGGGCGATTGAGTTGCACGCTCTAGACCCGAAGCGGAGTGATCTAGCCATGGGCAGGTTGAAGCGGAGGTAAGACTTCGTGGAGGACCGAACCCACCAGGGTTGAAAACCTGGGGGATGACCTGTGGTTAGGGGTGAAAGGCCAATCAAACTCCGTGATAGCTGGTTCTCCCCGAAATGCATTTAGGTGCAGCGTCGTGTGTTTCTTGCCGGAGGTAGAGCACTGGATAGGCGATGGGCCCTACCGGGTTACTGACCTTAGCCAAACTCCGAATGCCGGTAAGTGAGAGCGCGGCAGTGAGACTGTGGGGGATAAGCTCCATGGTCGAGAGGGAAACAGCCCAGAGCATCGACTAAGGCCCCTAAGCGTACGCTAAGTGGGAAAGGATGTGGAGTCGCAGAGACAACCAGGAGGTTGGCTTAGAAGCAGCCACCCTTGAAAGAGTGCGTAATAGCTCACTGGTCAAGTGATTCCGCGCCGACAATGTAGCGGGGCTCAAGCGTACCGCCGAAGTCGTGTCATTGCAGC
>NZ_JACBGN010000600.1 GCF_013401435.1 Streptomyces sp. BR123 | reverse complement strand
GCTCACGACCCCGCCCCGGCCGGCGCCCCCGGCCCAGCCGGCGCCACGGGCCCGGCAGGCACCCCAGGCCAGGCGGCAGGCGGCAGGCGGCAGGCGGCAGGCGGCTGCATAGGGTGGGGGGATGCTCGTCGCGCGGTCCGCCGTCCTGTTCTCGCTCGCCGCCCTGCTGGAGATCGGCGGGGCCTGGCTCGTCTGGCAGGGGGTCCGCGAGCACAAGGGGTGGGCCTGGATCGGGGCCGGGGTGATCGCCCTCGGCCTGTACGGGTTCGTGGCCACGCTGCAGCCGCAGGGGGACTTCGCGCGCGTGCTCGCGGCGTACGGCGGAGTGTTCGTCGCCGGGTCGCTGGCCTGGGGCGTCGTTGCCGACGGGTACCGGCCCGACCGGTGGGACGTCGTGGGGGCACTGGTGTGCCTGGCCGGGATGGCCGTGATCATGTATGCCCCGCGGGGGCGCTGAGCTCCTGCTTATGCTGGCCGGTATTCGCCCGCACGAACGAGGAGCCCGTACATGAGCACCCGGACCGCCGTAGTCACCGGCGCCAGCAGCGGCATCGGCGCGGCCACCGCCCGGCAGCTCGCCGAGGCCGGCTACCACGTCGTCCTCACCGCGCGCCGCAAGGACCGTATCGAGGCCCTGGCGGCCGAGATCGCCGCCGGTGGCGGGTCCGCCGAGGCCCATGCGCTGGACGTCACCGACCGGGGGGCCGTGGACGCTTTCGCCGCCTCGCTCGACCGGTGCGACGTGCTGGTGAACAACGCCGGCGGGGCGCTCGGGGCCGACCCGGTCGCGACCGGCGATCCGGGCGACTGGCGCACCATGTACGAGGTCAATGTGATCGGCACGCTGCACATGACCCAGGCGCTGCTGCCGGCGCTCGTCGCGTCCGGGGACGGGACCGTCGTGGTGCTGTCCTCCACGGCCGGGCACGGCACGTACGAGGGCGGCGCCGGGTACGTCGCCGCGAAGAACGGGGCCCGGGTGCTCGCCGAGACGCTGCGGCTGGAGAGCGTCGGGCAGCCCGTGCGGGTCATCGAGATCGCGCCGGGCATGGTCAAGACCGAGGAGTTCGCGAAGACGCGGTTCCGCGGCGACGCCGAGAAGGCGGCCAAGGTGTACGCGGGGGTGGCCGAGCCGCTGACCGCGGACGACGTCGCCGAGACGGTCGCCTGGGCGGTGACGCGGCCCAGCCACGTCAACATCGACCTGCTGGTGGTCCGGCCCCGGGCCCAGGCATCGAACACCAAGGTGCACCGGGAGCTCTGAGGCGTGCGGGGAGCGGCCCCGGACCCCGTACGGCCGTTGGTCCGGGGCCGCCCCCCGCACGCCTCAGAGC
>NZ_JACBGN010000005.1 GCF_013401435.1 Streptomyces sp. BR123 | reverse complement strand
GCCGGGGCCGGGGTGAGGGCGGGGTCGTCCCGCAGGATCGCGTCGTGCAGCTCCTGCAGTTCGGGCCCCGGCTCCATGCCGAGCTCGTCGATGAAGAGCCGCCGCGTCTCCCGGAAGGCCTCCATGGCCTCGGCGCGCCGACCGGAGCGGTACTGGGCGAGCATGAGGTGCCGGCGGGCGCGCTCCCGCAGCGGGTGTTCCCGTACGGTCGCGGCCAGTTCGGGCAGGAGCAGCCGGTGCTCGCCGAGTCCGAGCCGGACGTCGGTCTGCGCCTCGTACGTGTTGAGGCGGATCTCCTCCCAGCGGGCCGCCTCGTCCTCCACGAGCTGCCCGGAGACCCCGGCCAGGGCCGGTCCGCGCCAGAGCCCGAGCGCGTCGGCGTACGCCCGGGCCGCCTCGTGGAGGCGCTGCTCGCGGACGGCGGTCTCGGCGGCGGAGACGAGGTCGGTGAAGGTGACCGCGTCCAGCTCGTGCCCGTCGGTGCGCAGCAGGTATCCGGGGTGCGAGGTGACGATGGTCTCGTCGGCCACCCCCTCGGCCTTCAGTGCTTTGCGCAGGGCGGCGATGACGATGGCGACCTGGGTCCGGGCGGTGGCGGGCGGACGTCCGTTCCATACCACATCGACCAGAGTGTCCACCGGAACGATTCGCCCCGGACTGAGGAGCAGAAGGGCCAGAATCGTACGTTGCCGGGCACCCCCTACCGGAACAGTTCGCTCCCCCACAGTGGCCATAAGTGGCCCAAGGATTTTGAAGCTGATTCGCTCGCCCAATGGATCCTCCCCCTGTCACCGACCGGGCTCAGCAGCTTGATCACCCTACCTTCCCGGGGTTCTGTGAACAGAGTTGGGACGTATGCCGTTCGGCCTGCACACACCCATGACCGAAACCCGATCGAGGGTCAACCGATTGGCCGAAATTCGCCCATCGGACGTGACGCCGGACCCAACGGGACCGATCATTTCCCGCCTCGTCCGCACGACGCCGAGCCGGCCGGCCGCCCGGGCGTGCGGGCGGCCGGTCCGGTCCGGTCCGGTCCGGTCCTACAGGGTGCTACGCGTGGAGCGCCACGCACTGCCGGAGCAGCGGCTCCAGACGCATCCGGGTGTCCTCACGGTCGAACACCTGGAGGGCGGAGAGACAGCCGACGATCCACTGGGCCTCGTCCTCGTCCTCGATCCGGACGGCCACGGCGGTCACCGCCTCCTCCAGGTCGAACGGTCCCTCCTTGAACGCGTCGTCAAGGGCCCGGTATCCGGTCGCGAGCAGCGGGTCCGCGTACACGCCGGTCTGCTCGACGAAGTCGCGAGCCTCGGCGCGGTCCGTACGCAGGCCGGCCAGGCGGCGCAGCGCCTCTTCGGGATCGCCCAGCTCTCGGTGCAGGCGGTGCGCGCGTCCGACGAGGGACGGCCAGCCACTGGTCAACTCGTGGAGGCGGTCCAGGCGGTCCTCCGTGTGGAACATCTCGACGCGCTGCGCCCACCCGCGCAGGCTGCGGCGGTCGTGGCGGCGCAGCACGACGGGGGCGGCGGAGGTGGGTTCGGCACCCGTCAGGAGCGTGCGCCACAGGGCCAGCTGGTCGGTGGTGGTGACGACGACGACCGCGCGGGTCACCCCCGCCGTCGCCGGCAGCAGCGTCTCGGCCAGGTCGACGGCTTCCCGGCAGGTCTCCGGCCGGGCCGGATAGCGGGCGAAGTCGCTGATCACGACCCGCCGTTCACGGGGCAGACCGCCGGCGAGCTCCTGCTTGTAGACGCTGGGCTTGCCGACGGGCGGCAGCTTCCAGTCGGCGATGCGCCCGGCGACCGTGCGCAGCGTGTCACCGACGTCGGTGACACCGGTGGCAGGGGTTCCGAGGACCACCCGCGTCTGGTTGGACCGATCGCCGAGGAGATCGTCCAGCTGGGTGATGGTGAGCGGGGCCGGCCTGCCGTCGGGCAGCTCGGGGCGCCCCTCCTGCACGATGCTCTCCTGGAGTTCGCAGTCGTCATCGGCCCTCAGCAGGCGGGCGTCGACCTCGTGGGAGGTGCCGATCATGCGCAGGGCGTTCGGGCCGCGCAGATGCCAGCCCTGGCCGTCGTGGTTGGGCGCGAGGATGCCGAGGCCCACCATCTCGGAGAGATAGGCGCGGAAACCCTCGGTGTCGAGGTCCTTGAAGCCGTTGCGCCAGAACGTCTCGCACTCCTCGCGCAGTTCGGCGTCGCTCAGCCGGACCTCCAGGCCGTGGTGGCGGGCCTGGTACGCCAGCACGTTGGCGATCACGTCGTAGCGGTGGTCCAGGCTGAGCGTGTCCTTGAAGGCCGCCGAGATTCCGTCCCTGAGCCCGGTGTCCGACTCCACGACCTCGATGTCGGCGATGTCCACCGTGTACGGGGGGCCCTCGGCTCCGCGCCGCGCCCGCTTGCGGTGCATCACCTCGACCAGCCGGTGACCGAACATCTGGAGCAGGAACGGCTGGTAGGAGCAGTAGCCGAGCACCCGGTTGACGAGGTCCATGTCGTGGAACTCGAACCCGAGTGCCCGCATGGGTTCGACCAGCAGTTCGGCGGCGAACTGGGGCGCGAGCGGGCCGATCACCTTCGGGGTCTGCGCGAGGTGGCCGAACGGCCCGTTGCTGGCGAGCTTGGAGAACCGCTGTACGGAATGCAGGCCGGCGAAGACGACCTTGGCGCGGTCCTTGGTGTCGGAGCCGAGGCCCTTGAGCTTCTTGGTCTGGTCGAAGCGCGGGGCGTCCGCCTCGAAGAACTGGTCGCACTCGTCGAGCAGGATGAGCAGTCGGCGGCGTGAGTCCCCGTCGAGCCAGGCCCGGATGGCGGCCCGCACCCGCTCGGAGATGTCCTGGCGTGACCGGCGGCCCTGCGGCCTGCCCAGGACCTGCGCTCCGGCCAGCTCCCGGTCCAGCACGCTCCACAGCGCCTCCGGTCCCAGCGAGCTTCCCTTGCCGATGTTCTCCTGGTCGAGATTCACGTACACCGCCTGGTGGTAGCCGGGGCGCTGTTCCGCGAACCGTTCTCCGGCGTCGCTGAGGAGGGCCGACTTGCCCAGGCCCCGGCCGCCGAAGATGACCTGGGTGCCGAGAGGGTTGAGGATGCTCTGGCGTTCGGCGTCGCGGCCGTAGAACATCTCGCCGCCGATCCGGCCGCGCTTCTCCCTGATGTACGGGTTGACGCCGGAGAACGGCAGCAGTGTCTGCGTGGCGGTGCTGACCTGGCGGTTGCCCCGGGCCGCAAGGTAGGCGAGGGCGGCGTCGTCCACGACGAGCAGCGGCTGCAACCGGGACGATCCCACCGCCAGTTCGACGCGGGCCTGGCGGCTCAGCGTGCCGAAGTAGGCGACGAGGAGACTCGTTCCGCTGGTGTCCCGCTCCGCGAGGCTCATGACGACCTTGGCGGGCGGGCGGCCCCAGACCATCAGCACGCGGAGGCTGCCGCCCTGCTCCCCGATCTGCGAGCCGAACGCGGGCGCCTTGGCCCTGCCGTTGATCTCCACCTCGGTCACCTCGAAGAGGCGGTACTCGCGCCGGCGCGCGGACTTCTCGTCGAGGGGCCGGGCGCTCTTGGCGTCGTAGCCGAGGAGTTTGAGGGCGGGCAGCAGTTGGCGCCGGGCGGACACCTCGAGCCGGTCCTTCGGCTCGGTGGCGCTCAGCTCCCGCCACTCGTCGAGGGCGTCGGCCGCAAGGGCCGCCTCGTCGGTGGAGAGGGATGCGTAGTCCAGGACGGGGAGCGCCGGGTGTTTGCCGCCGGAGCGCACGAGGTCCACGAGCCCGCGGTCGATGCCCTTGCGCAGGCTGTCGGGCACGCTCGGGAAGAACTCGATCAGGTGCGACTCCCCGGTTTCGATCTCCGGGACGGGTTCGCCGATCTCCAGGAAGTAGACCAGGTCGGCGGCGGTGGCCAGGCCGCCGGTGTCCAGGTGCCTCAGGACCTGGTCCCGGTCCTCCGCGGTGATGTCCAGGGCGTCGAGCCGGGCCCGGATCCGGTCGGCCGCCTGCTGCCGGAAGGCGGGCAGGTCGTGCGTCACGCTGTCGAGCGCCCGGCGTACGTCCACCAGGTCGTGCGCGTCGGTGTCGTCGATGCGGCGGCGAGCGTCCTCCAGCAGTTCCTGGAGGCGCAGGTCCTGGTCGTCGGTGACGGCACCGTCCGCCTGGGCGCGGTGCAGCTCGGCGACGAGTTCGCCGTGCGCCCGCCGCAGCCCGTCACGCCGGGCGGACTCGCGCTCTGCGATCTCGGCAACGGCGGGAGGAGTGAACCCGGCCGCCGGCGTGGCGGGCAGCGCGCCGCGGCCTGCCAGCTCGACGATGGTACGGGCCGCGGCGAAGGCGTCGTGGGCGAGCCGCTCGGCGAGGGCGTCCTCCCAGCTCATGCCGACCGCCGTGAGGAGCCGGTCGAGGGTCGGCCGCTCGTCAAGCGTGTCGCAGACCTTCAGCAGCTCCACGTCCAGCACGAGTTCGGGGGCGACCGAACCGCCGGGACGCGTCGTCGCGGTGTCCCCGCCCAGGAGGGCGAACAGTTCCTCCATGGAGGCGCGGGCCGCCCACGCCGCCGCGGCGGCGACGGTGCCCGAGCGACGCGCCAGCTGCGCCAGTTCGCCCAGAACCGCCTCCTTGCCGTCCAGCAGGGACTGGCGCAGGGCGGATATCTCCTTGACCGCCCGGCTGCCGTCGGACCGGTCGCCGCGTCGGATGCCGTCGACCGCCAGGCACCATTCCCGGGTCAGGCCGGCCGCCCGCTCCACGACCTGCACCAGGTCCTGCCGGCCGGAGCCCTGGAGCGGTTTGCCGCTGGAGGAGCGGTGCTTGCGGTCCATGCGGTCGATCTCGTTGTTGATCTCGTTCAGTTTCGACAGGCGTTCGGCCTGCGCCCGCACCTGCGGCACCGCCTCGCGACCGTCGCGGACCACGGTCATGAGGAGCGATCCGAGCATCCCGCGATCGGGTGCCAGCCAGTGCTTGGCGATCTCGGTCGCCCGCGCGAAGCGCAGCCTCGGGGGTGCGAGCAGGACGCGGCACTGCTCGCGCAACTCCCGCAGCCGGGCCTCCGTCCCGGAGACGTCGGCGATGACGACCATCGGGGAGGCCGTCATCAGGGCACCGCTGAGGGCACGGTCGGCGACGGCGGTGGCCGCCTCCCCGAGGCGGTCCGGCAGCCTGGGCACCAGTGCCTTGAGCTGAGCGCCCGCCAGATGGTTGCCGGTGATCAGCGCCGTGCGCAACAGCGCCGGCAGCAGGACGAGTTCGCTGCCCTCGGCGTCACGGCCCGCATGTCCGCCGTACCGCTGGAGCAGGTCCGCGGTCAGCCGGGCACCCTGGCTGTCACCGGAGGTGAGCAGTGCGGCGGCGCCGGCCAGGCGCAGCGCGGCCACTTGCGGCTCGGGGTGGCAGGCGGCGCTCGCCACGTGGTGGGCGAGTCCGAAGCGCCGCTCCACGACCAGCTGCGCCAGGGCCCGTTCCGCCGCGGTCTCGTCGGGGTCCGGGTCCTCCTGCGCGGCCGGGGCCGTTCCCCCGGCCTGCGTGTCCCCGGCCGGCGTGGCCTCGGCCTGCGTGTCCCCGGCCGGGGTGGCCGCATCCGGCGTGCCCTCGTCGCGCAGTGCGGCGGGGCCGGGCGGGGTGGGCACGGACGCCGGCGCCTGGTCACCGGCGGAGGGTGACGCAGTCGGCGCGTCCTCGGCGGGGCGCGGTGGCCCCAGGGGCGCCGTCCGGGCGGCCGCGGCGGCTTCCTCGTCCGATACGGAGCCGGACGCGCTCTCCTCGGCCGGGTGCTCGGCGGTCTCGGCCGCCGGGTTCCCGGCAGCCCCTTCCCCGGCGGGCTGGGCGGCCCGCGCGGCCCCGTGTCCCTCGGCCGCCTTGTCGCTCCCGGGTCCGACGGCCTCCGGCTCCTGCCCGGCAGGTGCCGGGGAGCCGGCTACGCCACCGGCGTCCTCCGGCAGCGGCAGCGCCAGTTCAGGAGCCATGACCGCCGCCGTGGCACATGCGGGCAGCACCCGTACGACCTGCGCCTGGAGAGCGAGGATCTCCGCGGCGTCCGCCTGCCTCCCCAGCCGGATGAGGCGTGCCAGGGCGGCGAGCGCATCGCTCTCCTGGCGCTGCGACTGCTCCCACACCGCTGTGTCCAGCAGGCGGCCGGCCGCGCCGCGCACGTCCTCGGCGGCCACGACGGCCGGGCCGTCCGGATGGCACGCGACGACGGCCGTCAGTTCGCGCAGCGTCTCCCGCGCCCGCAGGTCACGTTCACGTGCCGCCCGGTGGGAACGCGCGGCGCCCGCCATGTCCTCCAGCCGACGGGGCACCCCGTCGATGCCCGCACCGCGGAACACGGCGTCGGCGCTGTCGAAGACGCCGCCCAGCGCCGTCAGCGGAGCCAGGTCCTCGGGCTGTGGCGGACGGCCGTCGACGACCGCGGCCGTCACCCGGTGGACGGCATGCCGGGCGTCCGTGAGAGCCGTTTCCAGACGCCGGCATGCATCCTCCGGATCTGCCGCCTCCCCGGCTCGGGCGTCCTCGGATGCCGTCGCGGGCAGGTCGTCCGGCATCGCGGGCTCCGGTGCGGAGCCGTCCGTGCCCTGCGGGTCGGGGACCGCGGAGTGTTCACGCTTCCCGTCCTCGGAAGACGGCTCGGCTCCTTCCGGCCCTTCCGGCCCTTCCGTTCGTTCCGCTCCTTCCGGTCGTTCCGGTTCGCCGGGTACGAAGCCGGGGTTCGCCGCCACGATGGACTTCGCCGCGGCGCCGACGGCGGCGAGTCGTGCGGACTCCTTCTCGTCGGCCGTCGCGGCGAACCAGTCCTGGTCCGCGGCCCAGGCGAGGACGTACGCGTCGGCGACGGAGGCGTGGCACCAGGTGAACACCGCGGCCCGCACCAGTGTCGCGCCCCACCGGGAGACGGGGTCGGTGGCCGTCCCGTCGTCCCGGGGGAAGACGAAGCCGCCCACCGCCTCCATGACGGTACCGGTGAGTTGCTTGACCCCGCAGGTGCACGCCTGCTGCCGTGACTCGCGCCGCAGCCTGGAGAGGATGTCCCGGCACAGGGCACTGCCCGCCCGTCGGGGAGCCGCCATGCGGATCCCCAGGCTGCGGAGCAGCTCCTGCCGGTACTTGGGCGGCAGGGAGTTGAAGGCGAGTTCCACCATGCCGACCGTGAGGTCGTTCAGAGCGGCCGGGTGTTCCAAGGCGTTGAGAGCGGCGGCGAGGCCTCCGAGGGCCTCGACCGACGCGTTCGGCGGGGACCACGGTGGCCTCGTGACGACGAGGTGGCGGTCTTGCATGCGTGCGTGCTCCGTTTCCGTGCTGTTCGTCATTGCTCTGGGGAAGGGGGAGTCGAGGAAGACGACCGGAGAGAACCGGTGCGGCCTCGCGGAGCGGGCCGGGGCGAGAGCGGATCAGCGGCCGCGGGTGTGCTCGGTGACGAAGGTGTACCCGTCGGGCAGTTCCCAGCCGTCCGCCTTGCCGAGTCGGCGGCAGTACTCCCGGAAGGCCGCGCGCTGCACGTCGCTGGGCGAGCGGCCGGGTACCAGCCGGCGGAGGTGGCCGGGCACGAACCGGATGCCGAGCAGTCCTCCACCGTCCGGTTCCGTTCCGCCCCAGGGACGTATCACCCGCGGGCGTGTGGGGCGGAAGCCGATGAGGGCGATCGTCGGCTCCCCGCCGCGTACCGGGAAGTGCGGTTGGCCCCAGGCGTCGCGGCTGCCGAGGGCCGGCTCCAGAAGCCGTTCCGCGAGCAGTTCCAGGACTGCCGACTCCAGGGCAGCGGCCTGTGACCGCGCCGGTTCGCGGCCGTAGGCCGCGAGGGGCAGGGCCGAACGGTCCAGCAGTGCGTGGCCGTCCAGGGTGAGCAGCCCGCAGCGGCGCACCGTGCGCAGGACCAGCTGCCGGGGGCCGAGACCCGCTGCGGTGTCACCGTGGCGGTCGCTTCCCGGTGCGTCCTCCCGGGTGAGGACGCGGGGGTCGAAGCAGTGCCCGACCACACGGCCGCCGACCTGCACCGGTTCGGGGAGCCGGGCCGTGGCGACACGGATCACCGTTCCGCCGCGGAACCACCGCAGTTCGAGCATCAGGCCGGGGAAGAAGTCGCGGGGCCAGCAGACCCCGGTCAGCCGGCCGCTCTCGTCCGCGAGTTCGGCGCCGACGTCCTGAACCGCCTCGTCCGCGTGCATCGCCCCGCCGCGGTGGTCGAGTTCGAGGCGGATCACGGGGCATCGGCCGTGGGACGAGCGGAGCTCCCGGGCGACGTACGGGTGCAGGGGTAACCGGCCGTCGATGAGATGGGCCAGCCGCAGCGGCGACCGCCAGACGATCCCGTCCTCGTCGGACCTCAGCAGCTCGCCGGGGCCGAGAACGGCATCGTCGGCGAGGGGAACATCGACCGGATCCACCACGACCTCCGGCTCCGGATCCGGCTCGGGCTCCGGCTCCGGCTCGGGCTCGGGCTGCGGTGGCGCAGTCATGGTGGACGTCCACCCGCGTCCGGCCGCAGCCAGCGGGTCGCCGGGGGATTCCGCATCACCGGGATGGTGGGACCGCCACACGCCTCCCCCCTCGAAGGCGTCGTCGAGGACGACTCGGGAGCCGTTCTCGAACAGGCCCTGATCGCTTTCGCTGTGGACGACGTCGGCCAGGGCCAGGTTCGCCCGGCACACCGCTGCCGCGTAGCCCACTCCCCCGAGCACGTCCGCTGCCCCGGGAAACCCGCGAAGACGCGGTCCGACCGCTGTGTACACGGTGACCGGCGCGGTCAGACCGTAGCGCCTCCGCACCGGCACGGCCGCGTGCTCCACCGCTGCCACGAGGGACCTGAGGTCATCGCCGCCCAGCGGCCCGGTGTCGCGCCAGCAGGCCGCCAGGGAGGACCGGGTCATGGCGTGGTGCCCCCATGTCCGCAGGGCGTCGCCGGAGTCGAGGACGCCCCGCACCGTGTCGAGGAGACCCAGCAGGCCCGCCCGCAGCGCGGCGTCGCCGGTGCCGCCCACCAGTTCGGCGAGGGAGACCGGAACGAAGGGGCTCAACAGCTGCGCCCGCGCGGTCGTCAGGAGATGGTTCGCGTAGGAGGTCAGGTCGTCGCAGAGGGCCGCGTCCCGGGTCGGGTAGCGGACGTCGACGACGACATGGCCGTCCCCGTTGATCCAGCGCCGGCGCATGCGCAGTCGGTTGAGCTGGGCCGGTGACAGGCTCAGGCCCGGCCCGAAGGCGTCGAAGTCCAGGACCAGGAGTTCCCTGCGCCGCGGGGCGACCGCGTCCCCCGGTCGCCCCGGCCCCTCGGCGCCTGCGGGTGCCCCTGACACCCAGGCCGGTACGTCGCCGAGGGCACCGACCTCCGGGTGGGCGCCCTCCCTGTAGACGATCTCGGCATAGAGCGGGTCCGACCCGGTGGCCACGCACACCATGGCACCCACCGGGAGCACGGGAGTGCACTCGCCGAAGGTGATCACGGGAAAGTCGTCGAGGCGCAGCGGGCTGCCGCCGTAGCCTTCGCCGCCCAGGTCGTAGCCGAAGTAGACGGCGTTGAAGGCGACGGCGGTGTGCACGGGCGCCCGGCGGGCCGCGACGACAGCTTCGAGATACCTCAGCAGCCGCTCCCGGTCCCGCTGGGGCACGGCGTCGTAGCCCCGTGTCATGGCGGAGGTCAGCAGCGCCCGGTCGCCGTACGGCTCCGGCACCTCCGCCCCGTCCCGACGCGCCGATGAAGCTTCGCCGACCGCTGCCGACGCGGCTGGCACATCCGGGTCCCCACCCATGACACCTCCGCCGCACGGCGGGACGCCCGAGCCCGGCATGCGGTAGTCACGCAGACTATGCCTACGCATGGCGTTCCGGAGGCACGTTTGTGACTTTGCGATCGCACAGGTCCGGCTCAGCCCGCTTCTGCGGCGGGCGGCCCGCAGTCAGCGCACCGGGCGTCCGGGGCATGGCTGCGGAAGGCACGCTCGCAACCGTCACAGGTGATCAGCGGTGCGGGCCGCGGGGGTGGCGGCGGCGCGGCCGGGAGCGGTGGCGGCAGCAGGGCGGTCAGGCGGTGTTCGAGGAACCGGGGCGGGTGGTGGATGGGAACCGGCGCGGACGGGAGGTTCGCGGTGAGCGTGCGGGTGATCTGCTCCGGAGTCGCGGAACGTGCCAGCCACGCCTCGACGGCGGGCACCAGACGCTGCACGTCACGCACGGAAAGGATCAGCCGCGGGTCCACGAGCCGCAACCGGGCGAGGAGTCCGGCGGCGGGCGCCTGTGGCACGGCGGCGGCGGCCTGCGCGGGTGTAGCCTCGGCCGGCTGCAGCGCTGCGGGCGCGGGCTCGCGCACGGCCGCACAGCCGGGCTTGTCGAAGGCCAGGGTCCGGGTGGCGAACCGGCCACCGCCCAGGGGCACCCGCCGACGCTCCAAGTACCCGGCCGCCTCCAGCTCGTTGAGGGCCCGCCGGATGGTGATCTCCCCTTCCCGGAAGCGGAGGGTCAGCGCCTTCGCGGTGACGGACGCCCCGTCGGGCAACGACTGGATGTACACGCCGAGGCCGATGGCGGCGGCGGAGAGGCTTCGGTGCTGGGCGAGGTGGTTGCCCACCACCGTGAACCGGTCGGTGTGCCGGTGGCGCACGTGGATCACCCCGGCGCGGGGCGCGTCTTCGGGGATCGCGAACTCGGGGCACGGCGCCACGGCCGCGCTAGACTGCGGATCAGCCATCAGGAAGGTCTTCTCTTCCGGATCGGTCAGGCCCTCGCCAGGATTGCAGTCCTGTCGGGGGCCGTCTGTCTGTATGGGGTTGTTGCCGCGACCGTACCCCACCCACGCGGAGCGAAGCCGCGCCCATCACCCGATCGTGTGGCAACCGGAGTTGGCACCCCGGGTTTGGTGGGGAGGGTCCTCACCCGTTCCTCTGAAGGGCGCCGCGGACCACCGGGACGCGGGAATCCGCGCCCCGGCCGCCAAGGCTGCTGCAGGTGCCCGCCGAACCGGCCGACACCGGGTCCCCCTCGTGCCGCCCACGGGGACGTTGACGGTGGCGTCGGCGGCCGGCGCACATCGGTCTCGATGGCGCCCCACCTCCAGGGTCGGCTTCGGATGCACCGGCGAGCAACGGAGCCGTGACAGGGAGCCGACGCCTCGACCAGCCGCCCCGGCAAGACCGTGGGGGCGCGAACGTCCGGAGGCCGGAGTACCGCGGAGCGCCCGGCAACTACGCCGCGGCCGCGGCCACGCAGCCGGCTTGCCGTCTGTTCCCGTGTGAGCCGGCCGCGTCGTCCCCACGCATCAGGCGTACCCGGCCGCCGGCCCGAGGTCTGCCAGCAGCGCGTCCAGGACCGCTTCCTCCTCGATGCGGACTCCGTGTTCGGCGAGGGCGGACGCCAGGTCCGGGTCCCACGGGGACACGGCCGGCTTGCCGGCCAGCGGCGGGGGAACACGGTCTGCGGCGGCCACCGCCGCACGGTACTCGCCGGCGGTGTAGCGCCAGGGACTCCACGGAACGTGCTGGAGCAGCGTCGTGGCGATGCGCAGGCCGCCCCAGTCGAAGTCGCCGTGGTAGCGGAAGGACGCGCCGAGTCCGCGGAGATGGGCGAGGAGGGTGAGGGCGGCGGCCGACGGCTGGCCCTGAAGGCAGACCAGCGGGAGGGAATCCGCGCCGTGGGTGTCCGCCGCGGCCGAGAGGACCGCGGGGTTCTCGCAGATGTGGATCAGCGTGGGCGCGGTCTGCGGGGGACGGCGGGCGAGCTGGCGGAGGGTGAGGACGCACGGCTCGCCCGAGGCGGCCGTCCAGTCCAGGGCAGGGGTGCCGCGGAGGTTCAGGACGAGGACCGTGGAGGAGACGTCGTCGCGGAGCAGGCCGGCCGAGGCCCAGGCGGCCCGTCGCCAGGCGGCGCCCGTACCGTCCGGATGGCCGGTGAGGGCGCGGACGCCGGAGAGGGTGATCGTGGCCAGGGGGCTGCCGTCGTCGAGTGCGTGGGAGCTGCCCAGTGTGTCCGCGGCGAACACGCTCAGGGAGCGGGCGGGCTCGGCGGGCAGTTCCCGCAGCACGCGCACTGCCTGGTCGAGCAGCGTACGGGCAGCCGTGGGCGTGCCGGCGACGCGTCGTACGAGGCCGTTGTCGCGCACCCGGGCCGCCCAGTCCGCGAGGTGTGGTTCGTCCCGGGCCAGCAGGGTGAGGGGGGCACAGGCCTCGGCCCATGCCCGTTCCTCGGTCCGGCGTGCCTCTTCGCGGGGGACGACCGGACCGGTGAGCGCGGACACGGCCGCCGCCAGGCCCTCGGGGCTGATCCCCGACCGGCGCAGTACGGCGTCCACGGCATCGAGCCGTACGGTGAGCGACGCGCCGCCCCCTGGTGCCCGGCCGAGGAGTCGCTCGGCCGCAGCCCGTTGGACCGGGCTGGGGGCGGCCAAGGAGACTGCGCCGGTCAGGGGTTCCCCTCGCTCCAGCCGACGGCGAAGGCGGTCGACCAGCCAGGCCAGGTCCGCCGCACCGAGGAGTCGGTGCAGGCGGGCTTCGTCGACCGCCGGCCGGTTCACGTCCACACCGCCTCAGGCTCGGCCGGACGCACCGGGTCCGCACGGCGGGTGCGGGCCGTACCGTCCCATTCCCAGCGGGTGACCAGGACGGCGGCCACCTCGTCGACGCGGGAGAGCTGGGCGATCGCGATGCCGGGGACCTGCGGATAGCAGGCCCACTCCCGCTCGCTGGTCATGACCACGTCCAAGTCGAAGGCGTGGAGGAGACCGAGGCACTTGGCGCGCGAGTCGTCGTCGACCCCGGCGAACGCCTCGTCCAGGGTCACGAGCCGGGGTGCGTGGGGGCTGCCCGCGCTCGCGTAGTGCGAGGAAGCCGCGGCGAACAGCGGTACGGAGACGGCCAGCACGCGTTCGCCGCCCGAAGCCGGTCCGGTGGCCGGCACCCAGCGGCCGTGCTGCAGCCGCTCGACGGCGAACTCGTGCCAGGAGCGGTAGTCGAGGGCCGCGGTGAGGTGCTCCAGCCAGCTGCCGGCCACGTCTTCGGTCTGCTGGCGGGCGATCTGTGCCTGCAGGAACTCCCCGACCGCGGTCCGGTCCTCCGGGGTCCAGGCGTCGGCGGTCTGCAGCAGCCGGCCACGTGCCTGGGCCAGTCCCGCCGGGGCCTTGCGGGAGGCCCGCCACACCAGCCGCAGGGTCATCCCGGTGGACGTCGGGCGTTCCTCCAGCTCGGCGTTCATGGCCAGCACCTTGCGCTCGGCGGCCCCGATGAGCTCCTGGAGCGTGCCCGCGACCTCGGTGATGAGGTGGGTTTCGAGGATCTCGCGTTCGTGCGCGGACAGGATGCGGGTGAGCTCACCCACTTCCACTGTGAGGGCCTCGACGAGTTCGGGTACGGCGCGCTCACGCCCCTGGTACACGATGTCGACGACCATCCCCTCCTCCACCATGCGGGCCGATGCGGTGTGGCCGTGCCGGGAGAGCGCGTCCTGGAGGGTCTTGAGCTCCTCGCTCAGCCGCCGCTGCACGCGCTCCCAGGCGCCGTCCGAGTCATCGGTCGCGGCCAGCTCCGCTTCGAGGGAGCGGGCGAGGGCGATCGCCGGGGTGGCCGCCCACGGCTCCTCTCCCGCGGCCGGCACGGGCAGGTCGGGGAGAGCCACCGTGATCAGCCCGGTGGCCGTGAACCGCTGGAGTGCGGCCACGGCTTCGGCGCGTGCGGCGGCAGCGACGGTGATGTCCTTCTCCAGCTGTTCGATCCGGCCTTCGGACCGGCTGGCCCGCCGGTCCGCCTGCGTGTGAAGGTCCTGGACCAGCCGCTGGTCGGCCGCGCACCGGCGCAGGGCCTGCGCGGTGTCGGCGAGCCGCCGCTCCAGCTCGGCCACGGCTGCGCCCACCGTCGACCGCAGTGTCGCGAGCCGCTCGTCGTCGGCTGCCGCCTGGCGGGCCGCTTCCTCCGCCCGCAGGGTGAGTTCGGCGGTGCGCTCCGCTGCCCGTCCGGCCTCCTCGCGCTCCTCCCCCGCCTGCCGGGACGCTTCCGTGCGCTCGCGCAGCGCGGGCCAGAGCTCGGCCAGGACCACGGCGAGCTCTCCGAGCGCCTGCCGTACGGCGGCCAGCGCCGGCCGGTCGGCGGGCAGCCCCAGATCTGCTGCGGCCTCGTGGAGTTCGGCGATGGCCCGCTCGGCCCGCTCGCCGGCGGCCAGCATGCCGGCGGCTCGTTCCGCACGACGCGTCCCCGCCCGGCGCACGGTGTCGGCGGCAGCGGCGGCCCGGGCCTGCGCCCGGGTCACAGCGGTCTCGTCGGGCACTGCTGCCAACTCGGCATCGAGGGTCAGGCGCCGCGCTGCAAGATCCCGCGCCTGTTCGGCGAGGGCGGCCGACTGCTCGTCGAGGTGTGCGAGCTCGGCCCGCAGGGCGGTGATACGGACGCGCCGCGCGGCCTCCCGGGCGCCTTCTCCGATGAATTCGGC
This sequence comes from Streptomyces sp. BR123, assembly GCF_013401435.1. GTDB lineage: Bacteria > Actinomycetota > Actinomycetes > Streptomycetales > Streptomycetaceae > Streptomyces. The sequence goes on along the minus strand of NZ_JACBGN010000005.1, from coordinate 63,009 downwards.
GGCGGGCTTGGCCCACCGGCCCGTGAGGGCACCGACCCGGTAGCGGCCGTCGGGCGCGGCCCAGGTGTGCTCCGCAGCATCCTCCGCGGTGTCCCCGGCGGGCGCCCCGAGGCCGATCGCCCCGAGCAGCCGGGCCACCGTCTCCTCCCCTACGGACGCCGCCCGGGCGTCGCCGCGGTCGACGGCCGGGCACAGCACGTCGGCGAGCGACGGACCGCCGGTCGGACCGGTCCGCGGGGCGAGGAGTACGTCATGACCGTCCGCGGCCAGGGCCGCGCCGTCGGGGAGCACCCAGGCGTCCAGAAGCCCGGCCGCCTCCAGGGCCGCTTCGAGACCGGCCCGATCACGCTCCCCGACGTGCTCCCGGAAATCGACCAGCCGCCACAGCGGAGCACCGGGCGTCCGATCGCGCAGCCCCGGCGTCCGGGTGTACGGGGCCGCGGGCGCCCGCCGGCCGCCGGCCTCCAGCCCGGCGAGTTCGTGTTCCGCCTCCCGGCCCCGGGCGGCCAGGGCGGCCCGGCGCTGCGCCGCTTCCGCCGTCCGGTCGGCGAGTACCGCTGCGAGGGCGCTGTGGGCCTGCGTCGCGCACCGTCGTGCCGGGTGGGGGCCGTCCTGGTGGACGACCCACTCCTGGAGCTCGTCCAGCAGTCCCGTCGGGTCGGGGTACGCCAGTTCCGCGCAGCGGCCGGCGTGCTCGCGTACGGCGTCCACCAGCGCCAGACCGGCAGCCGTCACGGCCGCGTCGGCCCCCTCCTGTGCCTCGGCGGCCTGGACCAGGTCGGCTTCCGCCTCGTCGAGCCGGAGCGCGGCGGTGCGGCGCTCGGCCGCAGCTTCCCCGGCCCGGCCGGCGAGCTCCTCCACGTGTGCGAGGGTGCGAAGTCGGCGATCGGTCGCCTCGGCCACGGCGGCGCGCAGCTCGGCCATCGGCACGCCCTCGGCCTCGGGCAGGTCCAGCCTGGCCTTCCGGGCGACCTCCCCGGCCCGGCGGAGGGTGTCCTCGGTCCGTTGCCGGGCGGCCTGGAGGCGGTTCTCGGCAGCTCCGAGGCGACCCAGTGCACGGGTGTGCAGCAGCGCTGCCTGATCCCGGTCGGCGTGGGCGCGGGCGCTGTCGTCCCGGGACCGCTCCACGGCCTGGGCGGCGCGTTCCAGTTCCCGCGCACTGCGCATCTCGGGGCCCTCGCGCAGGGCCGCCTCGGTGGCCTGCAACCGCACCTGCGTCTCGGCGAGTTCGGCGATCCGCTCGGCGGCCGCCGCCCGCTCCCCCTCGGCGCCCGCCTTCTCGTCCTGTGTTCCGGCGAGGTCACGCAGCAGGTGCTCGTACTTCGAGTGCTCGGTGCGCGGGAGGCGCGCGCGGCGGCGGGAGGCGATGCGGGCATAGCGCCGGTAGTGCTCGAGGAACGCGGCGCCCGCGCCTTCGGCCGCCCTGGCGGCCCGCAGCTCCTCCTTCTCCTCGTCCAGGGAGCGGAAGGCCTCGGCCACGTCCGCAATGACGGCCTGGTCCATGGGCGGGAGTGCTTCGGTGAGGGCGCGGGACAAGGCGGCCTCGTTGGGCCGCTTGGACAGCTGCGGCTGGCGCAGCTGGATCAGCAGGTCCACCAGGGCCCCGTAACGCTGCTCACCGAGACCGAAGAGCGCCTCGTCGACGGCCCGGCGGTAGGCCTTGGCCTGGTCGTGGACCAGGCCGTGCCCCGACACGGCCTCGATGAGCCGGTCCCGTGACAGCACGGTACCGGTGGCGTCGAGGAGGCTCAGGGATCCGGGTGAGCGGACCTCGGCCGGCGCGTGATCGATCCGCTGCGCCGTCACCGCCCACCAGTGGCGGGCGATGCCCCGCCCGCTGACGGCCTTGAGCCCGCAGACGAGCGTACGGAAGTGCTCCTCCCCACTCACCTCGTCGCGGCGCCCGAACTCCACCCACGTGTAACCGAGCCGTTCGGAGTGCGGGTGCTCGCCGCCGAGCAGCAGATTCCACTCCATCCGCTTGCCCGCGTCCCCGTCCGGCTCGACCCGGCGGGCGCTGAGGTCCCCGTCGAGGAGGAAGGGGAGGGTCAGGGCGAGCACCTTCGACTTGCCGGTCCCGTTGTTCCCGCGCAGCAGGAGCCTTCCGTCACGGAAGTGGAACTCCTCCACGTCGTAGTGGAAGAGGTCGACGAGACCCATCCGCAGGGGCTGCCAGCGGGAGCGCGCGGGGGCCGGGAGCGCGGTACGGGGGATCAACGCGGTGACGCCTTTCGCTGCGCGGGCACCTCGGTGGTGCCCGCCGTACGGGGTGCGAGTACGACGGTCTCGCCGACGGCGTACCGGGCGAGGGCGGGGCGGGGCACGACGCCGTCGGGGGTGCGGGCGATCAGGCCGAGGGAGGCGAGCCGGACGACCGCCTGCTCCACCAGCTCTCCTTCGGCCCCCGCCTCCCGCGCCGACTTCGACCAGAAGCCGCCGTGCTCGGCGGCCAGTTCGGCGACCCGGCGCCTCAGGTCGGCCGTGCTGACCGGGGCGCCGTCGGCCGCCGTGAGGTACTCGGCGAGCAGGAGGGTGACGTGGCCGCGGGTGCCCGATTCCGGCATCCGGACGTCGGTGAGGTCGTCGTCGGGGTCGACCATGGCGATGCCCTCGGCCCGGACCTCGGCGACCAGCCCCGTCAGTTCGGTGATGCGCGCGGTGAGGAAGCCCCGCTGGCGGGTGAGGTAGGCGAGTTCGGCGTCGTCGAGCTCGTCGTAGTAGAGCACGGGATCGTCCAGCAGCCGCCGGGTCAGCGACCTGCGCATGGCGCGGAAACGCAGCTCATCGCTGTCGAGGGCGGTCTCGGCGGTGAGCTCCGCGAGACGCTCCTCCCAGCCCGCGGCCCGGACCGTGGAGGGGCCGCTCCGGGTGGCGAGCAGCCCGGCGAGCACGCGCCGTTCGACGTCGTACAGTGCGTCGCCGGCCCCGCTGACGTACGCGTCCTCGTCTCCGGCGACGCGCCGCAGCACTCCGAGGCTCAGCAGGAGCCGTACGACGGCGGCCAGGTCGAGCCGCTCGTCGCGGCGGTCCAGGGTGAACTGGATCCCCGCGGCGGCGAGCCGGGGGTCCGCGGCCTCCAGCACGACCTGGTCGGCGAGCCGGCCGAGGGCGATCTGCGCCTCGCCGCGTTCGAGGGCGGCGAGGGCGAGGCAGAGCAGGACGTACCGGCGGCGCGTGAAGGGGGCGGCGCTGCGGGTGGCCTCGCGGGCGGGATGGGTGGCGTCGGCGAGGCGGGCGGGGATCTTGCCCAGCCGGGCTGTCCCGGAGTCGACCTGGAGCGACCAGCCCGTGTTGCGGTCGAACCATTCGCGCAGCTCGGAGGCGTGCCGCCGGACCAGTCGGAACTCGTCGGCGAAGGGGCCCTGCGCGACCAGCAGCGGCTGTCGCAGCAGCGTGCGGGCTGCCTTGCGCAGTTCGGCGGCGTGCTGCCCGTCCAGTACTTCGGCGAGCGGGGTGGTCACCGTACGTCGCCCCCTTCCGTTCCCGTTCCGGCGGCGAGGTCGACGATCTCGATGGCGTGGTCGGGACCTCGGAAGGTTCCGTGCGGGGTACGGATCTCGGCCGTGGATCCGTCCGGCAGGGATCTGAGCCGGATCTCCATGGATCCGTCGCTGCTGGTGGCCGTGGTGTGTGTCATGCCGGGCCGCCAGGTGGCCAGTGCGTCGCCGAGGAGCTGGAGGAAGAGCCGGAAGCTGACCGGGTCGAGCTCGCCGAGCCCGGACAGCCTGGTGCTGCCGCCGGCGGCGAGCCGGGCCCGCGCGGCGGCGGTCTCGGCGGCCTGTTTGGCGGCGGTCTGCGCGAGCAGCCGACGCGCCTCCTGCCGGTCCTCGACCTTGCGGGGTTTGCCGCGGCGCTCGTAACTGCCCGTGCGGCGCAGCTGCGGGCTGATGCGCAGCGGTTCGGCGTCGGCCCAGGGCGTGGCCGCGGCTTCGGGACGTGCCCTGCGGGCGGCCAGCGTCTCGGCATCGACACTGAGGTGACGCGCGGGATACAGCCCGAAGGCGACACGCCACAGCTGGTGCCGGGCGTCGTCGTCGGGGGCCTCGGCGAACCAGCGGGCCAACGTTCGGAAGTCCGCGGAGCGGTCCGAGCGGCCGGCCCGGCGCTCGTTCAGCGCCCGAACGACCGCCAGCAGCTGCGGGATCGCGCCCAGGGCCCGTCCGCGCAGCAGCCGGGACTGCGACTCGCGGCCGTCGCGGCCGATGAACCAGGCCGCCAGCCCGGCCCACCGATCGGCCCATCGCCGGTGAGCGGCCTGCTCGGCGTACGCGGCTTCCTGCGGAGTCGCGTCGGCCGCCTCGCGGGCGGCGGCGGCCCGCAGCAAGGGCTGGATGCGCCCGCCGTCCTCCAGCTCCAGGATCAGCCGGGCGATCCGTGCGCCGAGGGTGATCAGGTCCTGGATGAACCGCTCCAGGTACTGGATGAGCTGGTCCTTGTAGGCGAGGAAGACGTCCTCGCCCACATCGTGGAGATCGATGGTCCGCTGCAAGGAACCCATGAAGGCGCGGGCATTGTCCGCGAGCGCGGCGAAACGGCTGGCGAGCCCGTCGAGCGCGAGATGCGTCTTGGCGGGATCGGGCTCCTCCTCGGCCGCCAGCACCAGCAGGACCCGCAACTGCGTGACGATGTCGTGCAGCGCCACGGCCTGCAGCGCACCCCGCCTCCCCAGCGCTTCGTCGTAGGCGGACAGAGCCTGCTCGGCGGCCTCCCCTTCCCTCGTCAGCTGGTAGACGAAACGCTTCCGGTAGAAGTCCTCGACGGCCGTGACCCGCCCCGTGTCCGGATCGGCCCGCAGGTTCCCCCACTCGACCAGCTTGTCCAGCGCGCCGACGACACCCTCCAACTCGCCGGGCCGTACACCGGCGGCCAGCCCGGCGTGCACTTCCTCGGGCCGCAGGTGCACGGCGTACCGCTCCTTGGCCACGAGAAACGCCCGCATCACCGCGCGGTACAACAGCACGTTGGGCGCGGTGAGGTGCGCGAACGGCCCGTATCCGTTCGCCGGGCTCTCCGGCCGGGAAGAGGTCATGTCCATCGGCCGCAATTCTCCCCACTCCGTGACCGTGATCGGCAGGGACGAAAGTACTTGACCGATTCGCGCCGTTCCCGATCATGTTCGCCGCCATGAACACACCGGACACCCGAGCATGCGATATGGGCGATGTGGTGAATTGTGCTGATTTGCCGTGAATCAGCGGACCTTGCGACCGGAGGTTCTCCCGGTCTTCGCAAGAGAACCGGGGACCAGCGGGCCGGCCCCCACACGCTGCTCCGGCGAGACCTGGGCCGACTACGAGGCCGAGCACACCGAACTGCCCGAGCTGGCCTTACGGAATTTCCTCGAAGAGGGCCAGCACTCCGCCTGCAACACCGACGACCGGGTCGAGGTCATGTCCCTGCTGAGCGTGGGCGGCCCGGCCACCCGCGCGGCGGCCAAGCTGGCGCCGAAGGGCACGCCCACCGACGTGCAGGAGTTCCTGAACGTCGGCCAGCACACGGCGCGCAACCGCGACCAGGAGTCCGCGACGGTCTCGCGGCTCGCCAAGCAGGTCAAGGAGGCGGGGGCGCAGGCCGAGCGGTCCAGCAAGCTCGCGGACGACAGCTCCAAGAGCGCCGTCGAGGCTTCCCGGCAGGCCAAGGAGGCCGCGCAGGAGGCCCGTAAGGAAACCGAGGCTGCCAGGAACGACGCCAACCGGGTGGCGGTGGCCGCGGCCACCGCCACCGACGCGGCCCGCAAGGCGGCGGGTGCGGCGCAGCAGGCGATCGCTGCCGCCCGTGGGGCGAGCCGGGCCGCGCGGATCGTTTCGTTTTCCCACGGCACTGGGTGCCGTGGTCACCACAGCCGCCCTGGCCGGGGCCGGCACGCGGTCGCGGCCCTGGCCGTCGCCGTCGCCGCCGGCGAGCCGGGCACTAGGCCGTACGCGGTGGAGGACTACTCGTATCCGGGGCCGACCAGGTCGCCAGCGCCCTGAGGCCGGACCAGTGCGTCAACGTCCTCAGCGAGGCCACCCGCATCGGCCGGCATCTCACGGATGATCTCCACCGCGTCCCTTGCGAAGCAGCGGGGAGACGACCGGCAGTCGGAGCTGTCCACACCCGTACGCTGCTGCCGTGAGCGCACCGACGGCAAGGGCTGCGCCGATGGCGGCCCTTTTGCGCGGGCTTGCGCCGGCGGACCGGGAAGAGGGCGCGGGGACCGGCGGCTGGGTGATGATCCGGGGGTACGGCCGCACGGCCGCCGCATAGCGGCGTCGGCAGACCTGCTCGACCCGTGCACGCCGCGCGGCTGGCAGTGCGGAGAGGCGGTCCAGGAACATCGACTCGTACCGGTCGACCTCGCTGCGCAGCTCCGCGGCGGCCGCGTCGCCGAAGAGCTCCACGAAGGCGGCGTAGACGTTCACGGTGCCCGAGGCGACGTCCTGTTCGTAATGCCCGAGGTCGTTCGCGATGTCCGCGAGCACTTCCACCGGCCAGAGCAGGTCTCGGGTCGCGGGGTCCATCGGCCGTCCGCGCAGGGCGAAGGCCATGGCTCGCAGCAGGCGTACGTCGGTGGGCCGCAGTTCGACCAGGGCCAGGGCGTCCTGACGGGTGACGGTGCCGCGCGACGTGGTGGCGTTCTCCAGGCGGATGAACCGCTCCGCCTCGTCGACCAGGAAGGCCACGTCCTCGTTCCATGCCCCCAGGGCTCGCAGCACCTTCTCGAAAGCCTTCTTGTACGTGTGGAACGCCTCGTAGTCGCTGTTGCGCTCGGCGTCGAGGTCCACCGACGTGTTGCGTTCGGCCAGGGAGTCGACGCGGTAGACCAGGTACTCGACGCCGAGCAGCACGGGCGTGAGAGGTATGCGCTGCCGGCGCGGCACCTCGTCCACGATGTAGTACATCCGCAGCACGTAGTCCCGTGTGATGCCCACCGCCTTCCCCAACGGGGTAGCCGCCAGGCGTGCCAAACCGTTCACCGTGCTTCCTTTCCGGAGATGTCCAGGGAGCGGGCGTCGACCCGCCGGGCAACCGCGAAGGCGACTGCGAAGCCGACCACGAGACCCAGTAGGACGCCGCCCACGACGTCGGAGGCGTGGTGGGCGTCTGCCAGCACGCGGGAGACGCCGACAGCCGCCACGAGGGTCGAGCCCAGGCCCAGGCACAGCCACCACACCGGCGTTCTGGCACGCAGCACGACGAGGAGCACCATGAGAATCAGGGTCGCGGAAGCCATGTGCCCGGACGGGAAGCTGTACCCGGGAGCGGGGAGCGTGCCGTCGGCCGGCGGCGGCATCGGCCGTCCCACCAGCGCTCCGAGCGCCGTCTCCGCCGCGAACTGCACCGTCAGGCCGACGAGCACCCACGTTGCGGCGCCGGGTCGGCGATGGCGCAGCAGTACGCAGAGGACCGTAAGCATGCCTGCTCCCAACAAGGCCGAGCCCACCGTGTCGGCCGGTCCGTCGGCGCCGAGCCAGGAGCCGGCCGGCGTTCCGAAGGCGCGGTCCGCACATGCACGGGCGTTGCCGTCGAACGCGCTGACGGCTCCGCTCCCGGACCCCACCAGCGCGGTCAGCGTGACGAGCGCCATCGTCGCGACTGCCGATCCGAGGAGATGCCTTCTGCCACCCGAGCGGGAACGCCGGCCCTGTTGCGGAGACGAGTTCGTCAGAGCCGGCGCCAAGGCGACATGCCGGCGGCCTTGATGGAGCGGTGGAGCAGGACGCAGTAGGCGACGTCGAGCAGGAACGTCCATCCGTACATGACGTTGATCAGCGGCGTCAGCGGATACGAGCGGCTTCCCAGCGACTTCCGCGTGAAGTCGGACCAGCTCGTGGGCCAGGTCTGCTGCGGTGACGTGGTGACGGTGAGGGCCGTGGCGATCCAGGCACACAGCGTGCCCAGCCATTTGCCGATGGCGATGTACATCGACTGGCCCTCGGGCGAGCCGCGGTCCTCCAGCATCTTGAGGTACAGGATGGACATCATGAGGTTGATGCCGAATCCGGTGTACTCCCCATCGGGGTCTGCCAGGTCGATGAACGCGTGGTAGTTGACCGACAGGGCGGCGGCCACGCACAGTCCGAATATCGGCCGGAAGTAGCGGCCGAGCACGCTGTTCGGGAACTGCGCCGCGCCGTACTTCCACACCTGCCAGGCGATCACTGCGTCGACCAGGAAGCCGAAGATGCTCGCGGTGTGGAAGTAGTCGCCCAGCGGGTCGAGGAGGAAGCCGTAGGCGAACTCCCAGGTCAGATTGGCGAAGAAGGCGGCGAGCGGCACACCGTACGTCTGGTCGGCGAATCCCCGGTAGACGACGGCCACGTAGGCCACCAGCCATCCGACCGCGCACAGCATGCCGAACAGGACGACGGCGCTCGACACCCCTTCGGCCGCGCCCTCCTCCTCGTGGTGGTCGGCCGCCGGTTCCGGGAAGTCGTCCCGGAGCGGGGCACAGTGGAGCGTGAACGCACGCTCAAGTCGCTCGCGGTCCGCCGCGCCGACCGATCGCAGTCCCGCCTCGAACTGCGCTTCCAAACGGGCGACTTCCTCACGCAATCGCTCCGCGGCAGCGTCGCCGTAGGCGTCGACGAAGGCAGCGTAGAGGTTGGTGCGTTTGATCGGACGGGTGCCACCGGCGTACTGCTTCAGGTCCCACGCGACGTAGGCCAGGGTCTCGGCGGGTCGCAGCGTCTCTCGGAGTTCCTCGTCACCGTCGCGGTCCCACGGCCGGCCGAGGTCCCGGACGAGGCGCAGTTCGGCGGGGGCCAACTCCAGGAGCCGCCGCAGTTGTTCCGGTTTCGCCGAGCCCCGGCGGACGTCGAATTCCACTTCGGCCAGTTCCGTGACATCCCGATGGGCGCGCGCGCCGTCGGGGATGCGCGCGCAAAGACGGGTCAGCGCCTTCTCGATGCCGGCATCTCGAATCCTCGCCAGGTGTCCGGACAGATTTCCCCCGACGGGTTCCGGGGCGAGTGCCGCAAGACGAGCGCGCTTCACCGCGAAGGCGAGGTATCGCGCGGTCAACCGGACAGGTGTGGCGCGGAGTTGTTGCCCCGGCGACGACCCGAGGACGGGACCGTGCAGGCCCTCGATGATGGTGGCCTCGATGCCGCGTCGAATCGGTGGGGCCACCTGGGTGACGGCCGAAGCCAACATCCGCCCGGCCCGCTGGGACGCCGCCAGCCTCAGGTTTCGCATGGTGCTCAATCCAGCCTCCTAGAGCCGGTCCTCGCACAGCCCGTCCGATCCGTGGACGCTCAACTGGCTTACCGGAACGCGTAGTTCAGGCGCTACTCACCTGACCGGGTGGTGAACATGGTGTACCATCACCATCCGCACCGCCAGACGTACTCGCAAGACTTGATGCGCAGGCTTCACATCATTCACTACAGATGCCGCCCGCCTGTGCCGCTCTTCGCAGTTTCGGTCGCGTCCAACCAAATCACGGGGGATTGCAATGGACGACGTCTCAGTGCATTCAATTCCGGATTTATGGTACTCACTGTCGGCTGAAGAGGCCGATGGCTTGTGCACGGTAGCGCAGACTGCGCTGACCGCTCAAGGCTCTCCCGCAGAGCCCCTTTTCTATGACGGCCTGGAAGAGTTCGTCCATCGAATACCGGAGTCGATTCACTCGGTATTGAATGAATTCAGGGACTCGTCCTCGTTGTGCGCGCTGCACATCTCAGGCGTGCGCGTCGACCCCGACCGGTGCGGGCCCACGCCGGCCTCCTGGCAGGAAGCCGTCGACGACGGCCGCCAAGAGCTGGAGGAGGCGCAGCTGGCGCTGCTGGCCTCCAGTCTGGGCGAGGTCTTCGCGTGGCCGACCCTCCAGCGGGGCCGGATGGTGCAGAACCTCCTCCCGGTCGAGAGCGACCGGGAGGAGCAGAGCGGCCATGGCTCGGTCGCCCTGGAATGGCACACTGAGGACGGCTTTCACCAGGACAGATGCCGCTACCTGGCGCTCCTCGGCCTCAGGAACCTCGACCGGGTGCCGACCACGCTCGGCACGGTCAACGACCTGCGGCTCACCGAGGCACACCGGTCCGTGCTCCGCGAGCGGCGCTTTCTGATCCGGCCCGACCTGGAGCATCTGCGTCAACTGGCCGCGTTCGCTCCCGACAGTGAAATGCTCCGGCGTGCGCGCGAGATGTACGAGAACCCGGAGCCGGTCGCCCTCCTCTTCGGCGATGCCGAGGCCCCCTGCCTGCGGATCGACGCACCGTACACGACCGCACTGGCCGGCGACGATGAGGCCGTCGAGGCACTGACCGCGATCGTCGACCAGCTCACCCGTGCCCAGCGCGACGTGGTGGTGGACGAGGGAGATGTGCTGATCGTGGACAACTACCGTGCCGTGCACGGCCGTCGGTCCTTCCAGCCGCGGTTCGACGGTACGGACCGCTGGTTGAAGCGCATGAGCGTGGCCGGCAGTCCGCTGTCCAAGGCGACCGCAGGCCCGGACGCGCGGGTACTGGCGATCTGAGCGCACCGGCTGTCGCACCGCGATCCATCCGCCGTCAACCTCTATTTCATCGCCGACCATCGGTACCGTCACCCATTCGCTCGGCGGCCCGTTCGGCGTATCCATGGGGAGAGTGAGCGCTCGTGTCTTTCACGATTGGCAACGCCCGAATGGAAACAGGCCTTCCGGTTTCGATGGATAAATTTCGCCGGCAGGTCAACGAGAAACTGCGTTCCTCCGTCGACTCGGTGGAGCCGCCTCAACTGCGCGAGGCCATGGCCTATTCACTACTGGCCGACGGGAAGCGCATCCGGCCGACTCTGTGCCTGCTGACCTGCGAGATATTCGGCACCGACGTCTCGATTGCGCTTCCCACTGCCTGCGGCCTGGAAATGCTGCACACGGCTTCGCTCATCCATGACGACCTGCCGTCCATGGACGACGACGATTTCCGCCGCGGTAGCCCTTCCAATCACCGGGTGTTCGGCGAGGGCATGGCCCTGCTGGCGGGCGATGCGCTGCTCGCCTATGCGCTGGAGTTCATCCTTCAGAACTCCGGCTCGCTGCACCCGGAGAAACTTCTGGCCGTCATGGCGAAACTGATCGAGGTGGTCGGCCCGTCCGGGCTGTCCGGCGGTCAGGCGATCGACCTCTACTGCCAGGGACGCGACGATGTCGGCCCTTCGACCGTGGAGGAGATGCACATCAAGAAGACCGGCGCACTCATCGAGGCGTCTGTGGTCACCGGGGCGATTCTGGGAGGGGCTTCGCAGGACGACATTGCCCGCCTCACCACGTATGCGCGGAATCTCGGGCTCGCCTATCAGATCGTCGACGACATTCTCGACGAGACGTCGAGTTTTGACGAGTTCGGCAAGGAGGTCGGCCAGGACCGGGCCGCGGGCAAGTGGACGTATCCCCGGCTGGTGGGGGTGGCGGAGGCACGTGAGCGGGTAAGCGGACTGCTCACGCGGGCGGTGGCGGAACTCGACGGGTTCGGCGAGCGCGCGTCGTTGCTCCGCTGGGCCGCCGAGGTGGTCGGCAGCCGGGCGGCGGCGTGACCGGCGCGGACGGATCCCAGGCAAAGCTCCGGACCGTCCCGGCCTCGGCCCTTCCGCCGAATCCCGCCGGGGTGAACATCGCCGCCTCCTGGTATGCCGCGATCAAGACTTCCCGCCTGGGCAAGGGGCCACACCGGATGCGGTTGTTCGGGCGCGAGGTCGTGCTGTGGCGCGACCGGAAGGGGGTGGCGCGCTGCGTGGCCGCGCATTGCCCGCACCAGGGTGCAAACCTCGGCCTCGGAGACGTCGTCAACGGCGAATTGCGCTGCCCCTTCCACCACTGGCGGTTCGACGGGAACGGGGTCTGCTCCGTGATCCCGGGTCTCTCGCGCCCCCCGACGACGGCCCGGGTCCGCTCCTACCCCACCCGCGAGGCGTACGGGATCGTCTGGGTCTGGTACGGCACCGCCGACCCCCTCTTCGAGCTGCCGGAGTTCCCGGCCCTGACCGCCAGACCCCGTCGGTACCTCGGCTTCTCCTACGACGACGCGACCACCGGGACGATCCGCCAACTGCTGGAGAACGCGGTCGACCACCAGCACTTCAGCGCTCTGCACGGACTGGCTCTGGACGAGGTGGAGTTCCGCGTGCTGGCCAAACAGTCCGAGGCGGCGGACAACGGCCCACCGCTGACGCGGGACGACGCCTGGTTCGGCGTGTGGTTCTCCGGCCGGCCGTGGCGGCCACCGCTGCGCCGCTCGCCGCTGGGCTGGATCACCGGTGTCGTCTCCACCTTCGCGATGGGCCGCCGCATGCAGCTGCTGGTCGACGGGTGGCCAGGCGGTCAGCGCTTCACGGCGTACGTCGACGGCGCCGAGGTCTACAAAGTGATCATGGGCATCGTGCCCGAGGGGGACCGGGCCACCCGGCAGGTCGGCTGGGCTGGGGTGCGCCGCACCGGACGCTGGCACCGCACCCTCTTCAACTACGTCCTGTTCTGGGTCCAGAACCGCGCGGGGACCTTCCAGGACGTACCCGTCTACGACTCGACCCGCAACGCCCAGCCCACGGTCTACGCACGCTATGACAACGGGCTGCTCAGGTTCCGCCGCTACTACCAGTCATGGGTCGACCGCGCCGCGGACGAGGGAAAGGCCGGCACATGAGCCTCGCGCCGGTACGGGGACAGCCGCCCCGCGATCTGGAACCGCCGCGCGATCTGGCGCGCGGCTGGTACGTGGCCGGGCGTTCCAGCCGGGTAGGACGACGCCCCCGGGCCGCCGTGGTGGCCGGGCGGGAGGTGGTGCTCTGGCGCGCAGGAGACGGCGCAGCCGTCGTGATGGACCGCTTCTGTCCCCATCAGGGAGCCGCACTGGAACTGGGGCGGGTGGTGGACGGTGAGCTGCGGTGCACGTTCCACCACTGGCGGTTCGACGGCAAGGGGACCTGTGTGGCCGCCCCCGCCACCCGTCGGCTGCCGCGCGGCGCCTCGGCCCGGGTCCACCCCTCCTGGGAAGGGCTCGGCTACGTCTGGACCTGGGTGGGCTCCGCGGTCCCCGAGTACCCGCCGCCGGACTTCCCTCACCTGGACCGTCGGTCCCCCGCCCACCGGCGCTACCGGTTCGCCTTCGACACCCCTGCGCCGGCCCGCCGGGTGCTGGAGAACGGGTTCGACGTACCCCACTTCCCGGTGATCCACGGGGTCGCCGACGATCTGCGGCTCACCTGGGACGCCGTGGCGGAGAAGCACACGATCGCGGCACGCCTCACGACGGACTCGATCAGCCTGCCCGCTCCGCTGGACCGGCGGCAGCGCGGTCTGGGACGGCTCTGTCTGCATCTGCGCTCGACGCCCTCGTACCAAGTGCTGACCTTCGAGCTGAACGACCGCCCGGTGGTGCACGAGTTGCTCGCCGTGACGCCGGTGGCGCAGGGGCGGACCACGATGCACGGCTGGACCGTCATGCCGCGGGCCGATGGTCTGCTCGGCTCGTCCCCGGTCTTCTGGGGCTACCGACTCCAGCACTGGTGGGGGACCCGGGCGGATCTGCGGATCTATCGGGACGCCGAGGAAACAGACGGTTCGATCAACACTGCCGACGACGAGGGTGTGCTGCGGTTCCGTCAGTTCCATCGCCGTTGGACGGGGCGGGGGGACACGTGAGAGGCCGGTCGACGGCGGCGCAGACACGACGGCGGAGTGTTCGGCAGGGGAGGACGGGATGAGGCGCAGGACGTCTGAGCGGATGGCCGCGTCGGCACGGCCCGTCACGAATCTCGCCTCGGGCTGGTACGTCGCGCTGCCCTCCGCAGAGCTGCGTCGTCGGCCGCGCCGGATCACTCTCTTCGGCAAGACCTACGTGGGTTGGCGCGGCGGCAACGGCCGGGCCCGTGTACAGAGCGCGGTCTGCCCGCACGCGGGGGCCGCCCTGCACGGCGGCAAGGTGGTCGACGGCACGCTCGAATGCCCCTTCCACCGATGGCGGTTCGACGAGTCCGGGGCGTGCGTCTTCGTGCCGGGGCGACGCCCCCCGGCGCGGGCCGCCGTCACCACGCTGTCCACCCGTGAACGCTCGGGCTACGTGTGGGCGTGGTACGGCAGCGGGACGCCCCGTTACGAGCCGCCGGACCTGCCGGATCTCGAAGCGCGACGGCTTCCGGGCATACGGAGCTTCCGGCTGGCCGACCCGACCCGGGCCACTACCCGGCGGATCCTGGAGAACACCTACGATCCGGACCACCTGGTGGCCCTGCACGGGCTGACGGTGACCGGAGAGGCCCGGATCGCATTCCCGGACGTGGGCGAGGGGGCAGCCGGCGGCGGAGCGCCGGGCTACGGGCCGGAGGAACGCTGCGACGCGACCCTGACCTGGCCGGCGTACCGGGGCGCGCTGGGCACCGTGTCCAGGGCGTTCGGGCTCAACGCGCACGAGTTCACCCTGCGGATGCGCGGCTGGGCGAGCTGCCAGGACATCGAGTACTACGCGGACGGCCGACGCCTGTACCGGATGATCCTGGCCGTCACCCCGATCGGCGAGCACCACAGCATCCAGCACATCAATGCCGCCGTCGACCCCGACGGGGCGGGGGCCCTGGGGTGGCTGCGTGCGCTCGTGCACCGTGCGGAAGTGCAGGTGGCTGCCCGCCAGGACCTCCCGGTCTTCGACACCTTGCTGCCGGGGGACCGGCACGGCATCTACGTGCCCGGTGACGAGGGTGTGCGGCGGTTCCGGCGTTTCTATCAGCAGTGGGTGGAGGTGCCAGAGCGTGGCTGACGGCGTTGTGAGCCTGGCCGAGGCGGCAGACCTGCCCGTCGAGCGGGTCGGGGGCAAGGCCAAGGGGCTGGGTCGGCTGATGGCGGCGGGCTTTCCCGTACCTCCCGGGTTCTGTCTCCCGGTGGATGCCTTCACCACCGCGGCGGGCCTGGAGGAAGACGGGGAGAGCACGGGCGGGTCAGGGCTGCGCGACGACGCGGTCGCTCAGGTGCGGGCGTACTGGGAGGCCCTGCCCGCCCCGCACGGCGTCGCCGTGCGTTCGTCGGCCACCAGTGAGGACGGTGCGGAGGGCAGTGCCGCCGGCCAGTACGAGAGCGTGCTCGGCGTCCGCACCTTCGAAGAACTGCTGACCGCCGTCGGCCGCTGCCAACGGTCCCGGCACTCCGCCGCCGCCGGGGTCTACCGGGGCCGGATCGGCCTCACCGAGCAGGTCCCGGCGATGGCCGTCGTGGTCCAGGCGATGATCGTCCCCGAATGGGCCGGGGTGGTGTTCACCGCAGAGGCCCCCATCGCGGACGCCGACCATCTGGTCCTCGTGGAGGCGGTCGAGGGGCTCGGCGAGCAGCTCGTGGACGGGACGGTGGAGCCGCACCGGGTGGTGTTCTCCCGGAAGCAGCCGCACGCGCCCGTGTTCAGCACCGCGTTCGGGGAACGGATGGGCGAGACGGACCGGAGCGGGGGCCCGCTCCGCTCGCTGGTGCACACGGCGCTGGCGGTGGAGCGGGCGATGGGTGCACCGCAGGACATCGAGTGGGCGCTGGACGACACCGGACTCCACCTGCTGCAGGCTCGCCCGATCACCGCCGCCGTCCCGCAGCCGACGCAGTTCGGCGACTGGGCGAGCGAGGTCCCCGGTGCTCGGTGGGCCCGGATGAGCATCTGCGACTCGTGGCTGTCCGATCCGCTCTCCCCGCTGTTCGCCACCACGCTGTTCCCGGCGCTCATCGACCGGTGGGCGACCAACTGGGGCGGTCCACGCAGACTGCGCGCGCGCAGCCCGCTGATCCCGGAGCCGATGCACGGGACCGTGAACGGGTTCGCCTATCTGCGCTTCGACTTCCCCCTCTCCCGGTATCCGCTGCGTACCTTGCGACTCATCGCGCGGTGGCTGGCCTTCCACCTCTCGCCGGTGGAACGGCTCTGGCGGCACGAGGTACTGCCCGCGCTCCGGGCGGGCCTGGACCGGGCGCAGGACACGCCTCTCCAGGACCTGACGCCGGCCGAGGTGCTGCGACGGATCCGGACCGTCGAGGGCCTGAGCGCCCGCTACTGGGCGGTGATCGGCGGCCTCGCCTGGCACTGGAACACCAGCGAGTGGCTGCTGGGGGCGGTGTTGGCGCGCGGCGGCCGGCACACCGCCGGGCTCACGACCGGATCCCTGCTCGTGGGCAACGACCGGCTCGCCCACCAGGCCGACCGAGCCCTGGACCGGATCGCCGCGGCCACCCCGGAGGACGAGGAACAACTGCTGCAGGAGTACCTGCGGCGCTTCGGCCACCTGGTGTACAGCCTCGATCCGGCCGAACCCACCGCAATCGACGATCCTTCCATGCTCCGTTCAGTGATCGCCGGCCGCCGCGACGGCGGCGAACCGAGCGCCCCGGGACCGGCATCGAGCCCCGGCGGCGTCCCGGCAGGCCGGCTCGGACGCGGTCCGGTCGGCCGACTGCGGCGCGGGGTCCACCGGTGGGCGAACCACTGGAGCGGAGTACGGGACGAGGCCCTGCACTCCTTCACGCTCGGCTGGCCGTTCATGCGAGCCGGATATCTCGAACTCGGCCGCCGACTGGTCCTCGCCGGCCTGCTCGACGTCGACGATGACGTGTTCTACCTGACCGGCGAAGAGCTGAGCGGCTGGGTGAACGCCGATGCGGACGACACGCGGTGGCGCGAACTGGTGCGGGAGCGCCGACTGAGGCGTCAGAGGCAGCGGCGGCTCAATCCGCCCGACGTGGTCCCCGGCGACGCGCGGATCACGCTCTTCGGGTCCGACATCACCTCCTTGGCGCTGTTCGGGACCGCGCGGGGGGAGAGCAAGGGCGACGGGCTGAGCGGCTCAGCGGTGAGCCCGGGGCGCTACACGGGCCGGGCCCGGGTGATCCACGAGTTCGCGGACGCGGGCACGCTGGAGAAGGGAGAGGTCCTCGTCGTACGGCAGGTGACGCCGGCGTGGGCGCCACTGCTGGCCCGGGCCGGCGCGGTGGTGGCCGATGTCGGGGGCGCGCTGTCCCACGGCTCGGTGGTGGCGCGCGAGTACGGCATCCCGG
Source organism: Streptomyces sp. BR123 (assembly GCF_013401435.1). Lineage (GTDB taxonomy): Bacteria > Actinomycetota > Actinomycetes > Streptomycetales > Streptomycetaceae > Streptomyces. The sequence continues at coordinate 46,022 of NZ_JACBGN010000005.1, read as the reverse complement.
CAGTGATGGGCGTGCGGACCGCGACCTCCCGGATCGGAACCGGGGACATGCTGGCCGTGGACGGAGACGCCGGCACCGTGAGGTTGCGGAGCGAGCCGTGACCCCGACCGAGTCCCCGCCGAAGAGCATCAGCACGCGCGACCGGGTGATCCGGACGCTGCTCTTCGTGGCGGTGGGCACCGGCCTGGTGATCACCCTTCGGGGTATGGATCTGAGCCACTTGTGGGCGGCGCTGAAGGTCGCCGACTGGCGCTGGCTGGCCGTGGCCGTCCTGGCCAACGTGGCTTCGCAGGTGACCCGGGCCGTCGGCTGGAACGCGATGTTCACCGAGTTCCGGATCCGGTTCCCGCTCCTGGTGCGGATCGAGTTCGCAGTCCAGGCGGCGGCGGCCGTCAGCCCGGAGGGGGTGGGCGAGTTCGTCCGGATCGGCTACCTGTCGCGCGAGGGGGTGGCCCGGTCGGTGACCGTCACGCTCATGATGGTCCGCAAGTTCTTCTCCAGCCTGGGCCTGGTGCCCTTCCTGGTGCTCATCTGCTGGCCGGGGAGCAACGTGCCAGGCTGGGCAGTGGCCGTCACCTGGATGTATGCGGCCCTGCTGACGGTGCTGTCCGTACTGGTCGTGAGGGTCGCGCGCACTCCGTCCGCCCCCGCCCGGGAAGGCCGGCTGCGCAAGATCGTGTTCGACGCGCGCACGGCACTCGGGCCGGTCCGCCGTCCGCGCGTCTTCGCGGAAGTGGGGGCAGCTGCGCTCGTCACCCGGGCACTGGACCTCCTGGCTGCGGTGACCATCGCGAAGGCCCTGGACCTACGGCTGCCGACGGCCGTCCTCGTGCTCGTACTGCTGTCGATCGAGGTATCCAATGTCCTGCCGACCCTGCCGGGCCAGCTGGGTACCTTCGAGGCGGCCGTGCTGGGCGCGACCGCGGGCACGCTTGGGCAGGCTGAAGGTTTGGCCTTGGCTCTGGTTCTCCATGCTCAACAGGTACTTCCCCAGATCCCGGTGGGAACCATCGCAATGGGCAACACCTCGATTTCACGGAACCGATCGAAACGGGACGCATCATGACCGAACTGTGGAACACAGACACCCCCAAGGTAGTGACGCTTCCCTCGGGGCGGATGATCCGTGGACGCGGGCTCAGATACGACCTGCCGGAAGGCCAGACCCCCACGTTCGCGGTGCACTTGACCGATCACGAGCCGCCCAAGCCGCCGTGGGAGTCCCTGTGGATTCCCTGGCGGGACTTCTGGCTTCCCGCCGACCCCGTGGACGCGATGCGCAAACTTCGCATCGCCTACGAACGCGCCGCGGGCGAACGCGTGGAGATCTGCTGCGGGGGCGGCATCGGTCGGACCGGCACGGGGCTCTCCGCGATCTGCGTCTTCGAGGGCATGAATCCCAAGGAGGCGGTCAAATGGGTGAGGCAGAACTACCACTCCCGTGCGGTCGAAGTGCCTTGGCAACGGCGTTTCATCCGCCAGGTCTACGCTGCCGACGCGTCCGGCTCGGGGCGATGAGCCCTTCTCGCCAACGCTTCGTGAAGGTTCATGCTCTTCGTTCAGGTGGTGCGTCCGTGTCCCGGTTGGAGCAGACTCGACGTTCATGCGCGGTCCACTGTGAATGAGGAACGCCCGGGATCCAGCCTGAAGGCAGGATCCCGGGCGCGCGGTGGACCGCCGTTTCCGTCAGATGTTCGCGATGACCCGCGTCAGCTCTCCGTTCGCGGAAAGCTCGACAGTTGTTCCTCCGCATCGCGTGCGCCTGCTCGACGGCTCAGCCGAGAAGACGAGGGCGAACCGGCCTGGAGATCGGCCATGGCCCAGATCGCATTCCGCCCGCGCGACCCTCCTGTCTGTCGCCAACTGGTCCCGATGGGGCCAGAGGGCGACATCAAGTGTCGGCACGACCGCTTCCTCGGTCCTTCCAGAGGTTTCCGGCGCCGCGCTGTCAACGGTTGTGGGAAGGTCGATCACCGTGAGACCGACCAGGGCCCCGGTCTCGGGGTCCACCTTGATCTCCACGTACCCGCCGCTCGTCCCCGTCACCATGAGGTACAAAGGCTGGCGGCCGTTGTCGTGCCATGAGATCTGCAGAGGGACCCAAGGGTCCGATTCCACGGTGGAGCCCTGACAGGGAACCGTTCCAGTGGTTTGGATCATTACGGCTTGGCCTTCTTCGGGCCTTCCGTGTAAAGGCCGTGGACGAGTGCCGGCAGGGGGTCCTCCGGCCGCTGGCTGAACTTCAGCTCCCAGCCGCCCACCTTGAGGAGCTGGTCCTTGGGAACGCCGTTGCGGGTGGCTTCCCGGACCGCCGACTGCAGGCTGCTCAGTTCGACCTGAGCAGCGAGGCCTGCCTGCTCGGGGCTGGCTCCCGCCTTGATACGGGCCTGCAGGTACTCGTCGATGTGCTCGGTCACGTTCGGGTGCACCCACACACGCTGGTTGCCTGCCTGCATTTCGAAGGACTTGGGAACCACGGTTCCCGGCATTTCCGGCTGAGTCCCCTTTATATCGTCCCACACTGTGCCGGTGGGGCAATCCGTGTTGTGTACGAGGACCGGCGTGGCGCCTGCCAGCACGTAATACGTGTGCAGATCGGCGACGGTGAGGTTGAACGCGGGGGCGAGCCCGGTCCAGTGGCGTACGCTGCCGATCCGTGCCGAACCGCCGTCCGGAGTGCGGAGGGCGTCCGCCGTGGTCAGGTCAACGGCGTCCTTCCACTTCTGGTCGCTCTCGGACCAGAACGGGTGGTGGTCGGTCGTGGTGAGCGAACCGCCGCCACTGGCCTGGTCGAGGGTGATGCCGGTGAACTCGCGGTCGTCCGGGGTGTAGATCGTCGCGTCGACCCGGCGCGGCCCGCTGACACCCGTGGTCGGGTCGGTCGCCAGGACCTCGTCGCCCACCTTGACCTGCTCGATCGGACGCGTGGTCCGATCGCCCATCAGCACCGGCGTGCCGACCGGGAAGCTGTTCTTCTTCAGGCAGGGCGGCAGGCTGCCGATCCTCGAACGCTTGGCAGCGCTCTCGATGCCGTCGTAGATCTTACCGGCGATCTTGAGCTTGCCGACCGGCAGGACGCCGGCGGCGGCCATGACGCAGCCACCGAGGGAGGGATCCTTGATGCACTTCTCGATGTCCGCGGCGCCGGAAAGTTCCCAGGCGGCCTTGCCCAGCAGCTTGGCAAGCTCCATGTCGGGCCTGGGCTCGACGAGTTCGAACCTGTCCGGGTTCAAGGCACACGGCGGCAGGTGGTCCCGGTTGAACGGGATGATGCAGCGCTGCTTCTTGTTCTTCTTCTCGGCCTCGGCCTGCTGCTTGCGCAGCTCCTCGGCCTGGCGCTGCGCTTCGGCGATCTCCGCCTCACGCTTGACCTTGACATCGGCCCAGGCCTGGGAAGCGGCGGCCTCCGCCTCTTCCTTGCTCTTGCCGGCCGCGGTGGCCGACGCCCTGGCACGCGCGGCGGAGGCGTCGGCCTGGCGTGCGGACTCGCGGGCGTAGCCGGCAGAGAACTCGGCCCGGGCGGCGCTGGCCTGGGCGGCGTCGGCGTCGCGATCGGCATTGTTGGCGGCAGTGCGGGCGGTGATGGCCGAGGCCTTGGCCTGCTCGGCGCTCTTGGTGGCCGCGTTCGCGGAGGTCTGGGCCTGCTTGGCATAGACGCCGGCCTGCTGGGCGGACTTCTCAGCCTCTCCCTTGGCCTTGTTCGCCTCGATCTCGGCCTTGTTGGCCCGGTGTGCGGCCTCGGCAGCGCGCCAGCTGCTGGCCTGCGCGTTGGCGGCGATGATCTCGCCCTCGGCGAGCATGCGGCCGATCTGGGCGCGGTGGTGATCGGTCAGGTCGTCCTTGCGGGCGGCCACGTACTGGCCGGAGACGACGAACTCGTGCAGCTGCTGCGGGGTACCGGCCAGAGCGGCCTTGGCGGCGTTGCGCAGCTCGGCATTGGTCTCGCTGCCGTCAGCCGCGTCCTTCTTGTTGGCTAGGGTGGAGGCGATGACTTCTTCGTCGGTCATGCGGGCCCCGTACTGGCCGACCTCCAGGAAACTGGCCAGGGCCTTGCCGGAGCCGTCCGCGAGGGCGGCCTTGGAGTCGGCCTTGACGCTCGGACCGCCGTCGTTGTTCACCTTGGACACGGCGACCGCCAGGTCGTCCGCGCCGACGGTGTACTGGCCGGCGGTGTAGAAGTCGGTGATCTGCTGCTGGGTGCCCTTGAGCGCCTCGGCCGCGCCCTGCCGGATGGAGGGGTGCGGGCTGCTGGTGCTCAGCTGGAGGACCTGGTCGCGGATCTCTTCCTCGCCGGCCTTCTTCCAGCCGCTGCGCAGGAACTCCAGGACATCGGCGTCGGTGCCGCCAAGCGCGTTGGCGGCGGCCTGCTGGTTCCAGGGGCCGCGCAGATTGTAGGCGTCCATGGCGAGCTTGCGGCCCTTGGCCGCGATCGCCGGCACTGCCACGTCGGGCTTGGCGGCCTCGGCTGCCAGCGTCTGGGCGGTGGCGTCCAGGGCGCGCGCGGAACGGGCGACTGCGGCGGAAGCGGAGATCAGGCGATGGGTCCGCTCCTTCTCCGAACGTGCCTTCTCCAGAGCGGCCTGGCCACGGGTGGCCAGCTCCTCGGCCTCGACGTCGAGGGCGACCTTGTGGACTTCCTTCGCGGTGGTCACGGCCTTGGTCGCGGCGTCGGCGGCGAGTTTGGCCTCTCCGGCCCACTTGCGTGCGTCCGCGGCGGCCTGGGTGGCCTGGCCGGCGTACTTCGCGGCCAGTTCGGCTGCTGCTGCTGCCTTCTCCGCGTGGCCGGCGGCCTCGCGTGCCGCGTCCCGGGCGCCCCAGGCCTGCTGGGCCGCCCGGCGGGCCAGACCGGCGGCGCGGCCGGCGGCGGCGTTGGCGGCGTTGGCGTGGCGGCGGGCCTCGGCCGCGGCCGCGCGGGCCTCGCCGGAGTAGACGCCGGCGGCCTCGGCCTGCCGGTTGGCCTCCTCGGCGGAGTCCGCCGCGGAGTTCGCGTGGTTGCCGGCGCTGCGGGCCGCGTCGCCGGCGACACCGGCGGCCCACGAGGCCTCGCCGGCCTTCTCGGCGGCGTCAGCAGAGGCGCGAGTCAGCAGGGCGGCGTTCTTGGCGGTGACGGCGGCCTGCTTTGCCTGCTCGGCCTTGCTCGCGTCACCGGCCGCAGCGATCGCCGAGTTGTAGGCATCGTTGGCCGCCCGGGCCGCGGCGGCGGCCGCGTTTGCGGTCTGCGCGGCGGCGATCGAGGCCGTGCGTGCCGCGCGGTTCGCGGCGTTGGCGGCGCCGATGGCCTGCTGCGCCGCGGCGGCGGCACCGCGTGCCGAGGCTGCGGCCTGCTGGGCCAGGTAGGCGGCGCGCTTGGAGTCCTTGCCGGCCTCGGCCATCTGCCGGGCGGCGTTGGCGGCGGCATCCTTGGCGTTCTCTGCCGCGGTGACCGCCCTGGCAGCAGCCTCCTCGGCCTTCTTGGTCGCGGCCTCGGTCTGGGTGCCGGCCTGCTGGGCCTGCTCCACCAACTGGTCGACGGTGGCGTGCTCCTGGTCGCGGTTGCGGGCGACGTACTGCCCGACCTCCAGGAACTCCGCGATGTCGTCGGCCGAACCCCGAAGGGCGTTCTTGCCCGCGAGCTTCATGTTCGGCCCGCCGGAGTTGATCAGCTTCGAGACCTCGACCTCGTTGTCGATCGCCCGCGCTTCGTACTGGCCCTTGTCCAGGAACTTGGCGATCGCCTCCGGGCCGGCCTTGAGGGCGGCCTTTCCGGCCTCCTTGACGCTGGGACCGCCGAAGTTGATGACCGTCGAGGCCTCGACCTCGCGGTCCTCCTCCAACGGCTTCTGCCAGCCGGTGATGAGGAAGGTGCTGAGGTCCCGCCGGGATCCCTTCAGGGCGGTCTTCGCCGCCGCACGGACAGCCGGGCCACCGGTGTTGAAGACTCGGCTGGCGTCGATGTAGTCGTCGTCGTACTGGATCTCCTCCTTGACGGCGAAGAACTTCCTGATGTCCTCGTCCGTCCCGAGCAGAGCCTGCTCCGCGGCCTCCTTGATGCCGGAGCCGCCGGACATCCAAAGCTTGACGATCCGCGCTCTGTCGTCAGGAGCGATGTCCGTCGAGGCATTGGCTGCCACGGCCGGCGTGGTGCCCAGCAAGCCGGCTACGAGCGCCGCCGGCAGCACCAGGCCGGTGGCGGCCCGCAGCACCGAACGGCCTCGGCCTGTTCGGTGGCGGGATGCGGGGCGTTGTGCCCCTGTTGTGAACAGTGTTCGCCGCTTCATTCGGCGTGTTCCCCCTTGGTCAGTGTGGTCGACCGCACCTGTGTAACTGCCACGCATATGCCGTAGCGGCCCTCATGCTCTTGGCGCAGGAGGAGCCTGGACGGCGGCCCGGTTGGTCCCATATCAGGCCGTCATACAGTGGCGGAGGAGCCTGGACCGGCTCCACGTCAGATGGTCGACAAACAAGATGATCTTACGTGTGCTTAACTTCGTTCTGGTTGGGGGGACATGGGGACCCCCCGGCGTCTTCACTGACTTCTAGGGGGAAAAACAGTGGCGATCACTCGCGCCCGCAAGGGACTCTTCGGCAGTCTCGTCTGTGCTGTGACGGCTGTGGTGGGGGTGGGGTCGTTCGGGATTGCGAACGCGAGCCCGCAGGCCCGCGCCGCGGAGGCGGACATGCCGTCCGCGGTGGAGGACTTCGCGTACCCGGGTGCGGCGAAGATCCAGCAGGAGCAGCGGATCCTGCTGAAGAAGGGTGACGGGCACCTCGTGCTGGAGGCCTGTGGTGAGACCAACGACATCCAGGTGAAGTCCCGCATCGGTCAGAAGCTGTACTGCTTCGACGTCATCGGCAACAAGGGCTACGTGGCGCTGGAGCTGCCGGACGCCTTCGGCATGTGGACCGAAGACTTCCCGGTCAAGGCGACCCTGACGGCCAACGGTTCCTCCACGACCGTCAACGCCCCGGCCCACGAGTACCAGCCGCTCGGCGAGAGCGGCGACGTGGGCGCCAAGTCCGTCCTCGTCGAGCTGCGCGTCGGCTACTGAACCTCACCATCACCACCCGGTCACACTCCTCGGCGGTGCCCGGTCACACTCCGGGGCGGGTCTGCCTGCGTGGCGTGGCCGTATCCCGGATGCCCGGCTTCCAAAGGCTCGGGCCTGAGGAGACCGCCGCGCCGACGGCTACTGCGGAGACAGCGCGCTGAGGTGACCTGCCGGCGTCGGCAGGGCCGGACGAGAGACGGACAGGGGCGGGGGCATGATGCCCCGCCCCTGCTGTTCGCACCCCGCCTATCGCGTCTTACAGGATGAGCGTGGTCTCACTTCTACCCGATTCGCAGCCGAATCGGATTCGGGACCGCACGCCAAGTTCCGGTTTCATCGCCACGATATGCCCGTGCAGCGACCTCTCACTCATACCGTGCCGGCGCGCAATCTGCTTGCGCCGGTGGCTGCGAACAACGAGGCCGGGGCAACTGCAGCCGGTCGCCGAATTCGCCGCCCCGGCCCACGAGCGCGGGGCACTGTTCCACTGCGACGCCGCTCAAGCGGCGGGGAAGATCCACACAGAAGATCGGCTCCCTTCAGCGCTCGACGGCCTCGCCATCGGCCTCGTCGTACGGGTCCAGGGCCGCGCGAGCACCAGAGCGGCGCGCGTGACGATCTGGTTCGTGGACCTCTCGGAACTGAGCACTGCCCCTCGGATCTCCGCGCCGCGCTTGCAACACTCCAGCGTGTCACCTGCGCCATTCGCCCCCTCGTCCCGGCGCCGCCCTCGTCTACCGGCGAGCTGCTCCACGGCCTGATCCATGCGCGAACCCCTATGCCTGCCCGCCCTCCCCGCCGAGCACGTCACCGACGGCACGGCAGGAATCCACTCTGTGCTGTGCGCGCCGGGCGCGTTCACCCGGGTCTCGCACGAAGAGAGCCTGCCGTCCCGGACGGTAGGTGCTGACCACCTTCACACTCCGTTCACGGACAACTCCGGGGTGCGTCTTGAGTAGGCGACGCCACGCGTCCTGGGCTTCGCTGCCCTGGAGAAGCACGACCTCGACCCTCGGCATCAACCCGAGCAGCTGTTTCAGGACCTCGACACCGGCCTGAAGCTCGGCCGCCTCACACCTCGTCCCGCATGCGTCTCGTCATGTCCCCTCTCCTACCGACTCACACCATCGCGGGGACCCTACAGGGAACATCTGACACTGCAGACCGCTCGATCGACCCTGCCCACAGGCGCCGGAGAACGAGTAGGGGCTCGGGAACCCCGGCGTCAGATCGCACGCCCTTACGTTCTGTGACGCTCTACCGCAGCGGCTGACCAGGATCGCAGCGCGCACAGGCTCCTGCGGAAGGACAACGCGATGGAACGGCTACCGGGCGAGTACGAGGTCACGCGCTACGAATGCGACGCGACGGGTCCATGCGAGTCATTCGTAGCACCGGCGACGAATGAACCCGAACTCGTCTGCGACAAGCGCGACGGCGGCGGCCGGCGGATATCCGTCGGCCGTCGTGTGTCAGGCGAGCGTGAGGAAAAGTTTCTCCAGTTCCTGCTCGCTCATCGGGGGCGCGCCCTCCTCGCTCTCGGCGAGGCACTGGCGCATACCGCTCGCGACGATCTTGAAGCCCGCCCGGTCGAGGGCGCGGGAGACGGCGGCGAGCTGTGTGACGACGTCCTTGCAGTCGCGGCCGGCCTCGATCATGGCGATGACGCCCGCGAGCTGCCCTTGAGCGCGCCTCAGCCGGTTGAGGACCGCGGTCGCCGCCTCTTCTTCCACCTTCACCGAGTTCCTCCTTCATACCGACCATCGACTCAAGAATACCCCGGCGGGTATAACGCTAGGGGTGTGCGGCCGATTCCCGGGAGCCTACCCGGGGCGCGTCCATGGCGGGCCGTGAGCGTCGTGCTCGCACTGTGCCCCAGGTCACCGCGGTCGCCACCGCGAGGCCGATACCGGTCCAGGCGAGCGGGCTGGCCCAGATCGCGATGGGCAGTTGCTGGCTGAGGACGAAGACACCCATGACGACGACGAACCAGCCGAACGCCTTGCGCAAGGTGTCCTGGGGGATGCGTCCGGCGAAGCGGCTGCCGATGAGGCTGCCGACGACGGCCGCGGCGGTAACCATCAGGGCGAGGTTCCAGTCGATCTGGACGTCGGCGAGGTGGCCGGCGAGTCCGGAGAAGGACTTCATCGCGATGACCAGGAGCGAGGTGCCGACGGCGACGCTCATGGGCAGTCCGCCGAGCAGGGCGAGGGCGGGAACGACGAGGAATCCGCCGCCGGAGCCGATCAGGCCGGTGACCGCGCCGACGACGAGGCCCTCCACGATCACGTGCTTGACGGGCAGTTCCGCATGTGCGGGCTTGGCCTGCTTCGGCTTGCGGGACTTGCGGAGCATGGCGGCGGCGGTGGCGAGCATCATCAGCGCGAACGCGACGAGCAGGACGGTTCCGGGGACGTACTCGGCGAGGCGTCCGCCGCCATAGGCGCCGACCATGCTGACCGCGCCGAAGATCAGACCCGTGCGCCAGCGCACCCGACCCGCGCGAGCGTGCGGGACGAGCCCGACCAGGCTGGTGGCGCCGACGACGAACAGCGAGGTGGCGATGGCCTCCTTGGTGTCCATCCCGGCCAGGTAGACCAGGATCGGCACGGTCAGGATGGAACCGCCGCCACCGAGGATGCCCAGACTGACGCCGATCAGGACGGAGGCTGCGAGGACGAGCGTGATCACGAGCGGTCCCGCAGGGAGGAGATGACGGTGCGGATGTCGGTGCGCGGGCCGCGGTTGTAGGGCAGCTTGGCCAGCATCATGCCCATCGCGCAGGTGTCGCTGAGCGCGGCGAACGTCAGCCCGGCGCCGATCGCGGTGCCGATCAGGTGCGCTCCGGGCACGAACACGCCCACGACGCCGGTGATGAGCACGATCGATCCGGCGATCAGGCGGACCTGGCGCTCCAGGTCCCAGCGCGCCTCACCGCGGTTGACGGGAGCACCGGCAGCCTCCCAGGCCATCATGCCGCCGTCCAGAACCCGCAGGTTCGGCAGACCGGCCTCAGCGAGGGCCTGCTCGGCCTGGGCGGCGCGGGCACCGGAACGACAGACGAGGACGACGTCCTCGTCGAGGTGGGTCAGGAGTTCGGCGCGGTGCTCGCGCAGGGTGTCGAGCGGGACGTTGTAGGCACCGGGGATGTGGACCGTCCGGAACTCGCCCGGGGTGCGCACGTCCAGCAGGCGGGGGCCGCGTCCGCTTTCGATCAGCTGCTGAAGGGCGGTGGGGGTGAGGCCGGCGATACGGGAGGCGTCGGTCGTCATGAGAACTCCGTCGTGGTGAGGTGACTCCGTACGCGAATACGGGGCGGGGTATACGTGAAGTCAAGGGCCGGCGCCCGCGCGAGGAGGGCCCGTCAGGGCAGAGGGTCTCCCCCGAGGGCGCCGGCGGTTCGTCGCGGCCGGGAAGGGCCGGTCTGCGGGCGCGCCAGCAGGTCAGACGGTCGCGGGGGTGTTCAGCAGCGCCCAAGCGGCGTAGCCGCCGAGGATGTCCGAGACGTCGGTGAAGCCGTGGTGGCGCAGCAGGCTCGCGGCGATCGACGAGCGGTGGCCGCCCGCGCAGTGCAGGACCAGGGACTGGTCGCGGGGAACCTCGTCCAGGCGGCGGGGTAGCTCGCCGAGCGCGATGTGCAGGGCTCCGTCGATGAATCCGCTGTCCCCGCGCTCGCCGCAGTTGCGGACGTCGAGGACGACCGGCGGATTGTCGCCCGCCAGGGTGGCACGGACCTGGGCGGCGGTGAGGCGGCTGGCCGGGGTGACCTCGTCGGCCAGGGCGGTCAGGGCGTCGTCCGGAGAGCGCAGGTAGCCGGCCACACGGTCGAAGCCGATCCGCGCCAGGCGCGTGACGATCTCCTCCTCGCGGTTCTGCGGCGCGACCACCAGCAGGTCGACGTCGGCGGGCAGGACGGTGCCGGCCTGCTCGGCGAAGCGGCCGTCGGCCGGCACGTTCACCGAGCCGCGCAGGTGTCCGGCGGCGAACTCCTGCGGGTCCCGGGCGTCAACGACCACCGCGCCGGAAGCGCGGAGGTTGGTGAAGTCCTCGACGCTCAGCGGCCTCGGTGCGGCGGCCGGGTCGAACAGCTCGCGCTCCTTGCGGTTGAGCTCGGCGTCGAAGGCGAAGTAGCCGGGAGCAGCGGACTGGCCGGCGGTCACGATCGCCACGAAGTCCTCCTGCGACATGGGTGCGCAGGCGTAGTTGGTGGCTCGCTGCTCGCCGATGGTGGACTGCTTCTCGGTCGAGAGGTTCTTGCCGCAGGCGGATCCCGCGCCGTGCGCGGGGAAGACCCGCACCTCGTCCGGCAGGCTCATCAGCTTGTGCTGCACGCTATTGTAGAGCATGGCGCCGAGTTCCTCGGCGGTGACACCGACGGAGGCGAGCAGGTCGGGGCGGCCCACGTCGCCGATGAAGAGCGCGTCACCGGTGAGCACGCCGTACGGGACGGCGTCCCGGCCGTGCTCGTAGACCAGCACGCTGATCGACTCCGGGGTGTGCCCGGGCGTCTCCATGATCTCCAGGGTGACGTCTCCGAGGCTGATCGTCTCGCCGTCGGCCAGTGTGCGAATCGGGTACTCGGTCTCGGCCCGGCGGCCGTAGCCGATCCACGCACCGGTCTCGGCCGCCATCTCCAGGTGTCCGGCGACGAAGTCCGCGTGGAAGTGCGTGTTGATGACGCCGACCACGGTGAAGCCGCGAGCCTCGGCGTCCGCCAGGTACTCCGAGACGTCCCGGCGGGGGTCGACGACCACCGCCTTGCCGGTGGTCTCGTCGGCGATCATGTACGACGCCTGCGAGAGGCAGTCGAGGTAGTACTGAGCGAAGAACACGGAAACCTCCGTAGACGATGACTCGGATACCCTGGGGGGTATCCGAGAGGTCAAAAGGTGGCCCGCTCCCCGGAAGGGCCGGCCCGCGTGAACGGGGGAGGGTCAGACCGCCCCGGGGGCGGACCCCGTCACGACCGGGCGGCCCGCGCCGGCCCAGCCCCGGGTCCCACCGGCGACGGAAACGGCGTCCATCCCAACGGCGGCAAGGCGGTCCGCAGCCCACGGGCTGCGATTGCCGCTCGCACAGATCACGTACACCGTTCGCCCCTTGGGTACGCGGGGCAGCGCGGCGGCCAACGTCGACATCGGGGTGAGGCGCGCACCGGGCACGCGCCCCGCCCGGCACTCCTCTCCCGCACGTCCAGAACCACGGTGCCGGCAGTCCAGGCCCCGGCGAAGGTCTCCAGGTCCACTTCACGAGCCATGAGCGAGATTCACCTCCAGATACCCCCTGGGGTATTTCGTTTTCGACGGTAAGCAACTCCCGCCAGGGTTGTCAAATACCCCTCCGGGTATCTGAGCCGCTGGATGGCGGGGCCGTGGAACAAACCCACACTCAACCCCGTTGAAGCTCTCATATACCCCACCGGGTATATGAGAGGAGAGTGGAACCCATGCCGACCGTCGAGCTGACCAAGGAAAACTTCGAGCAGACCGTCACGGGCTCGGAGATCGTGCTGATCGACTTCTGGACCGGATGGTGCGGACCCTGCCGCATGTTCGGCCCCGTCTACGAGAAGGCGGCCGAGCGTCACCAGGACATCGTCTTCGGCAAGGTCGACACCGAGGCGCAGCCGGAACTCGCCGGCGCCTTCCAGATCTCCTCCATCCCCACCCTGATGGCCGTCCGCGACCGGACCGTGCTCTACGCGCAGCCCGGCGCACTGCCTCCGCAGGCCCTGGAGGAACTGATCGCCAGGATCCGGTCCGTCGACATGGACGACGTGCACCGGCAGGCCGCCACCCGCGCGGCCGAGCGGAACTGACGCGCGGAGCGCTACCACGAGATCGCGGCCGAAGGGCTGCAAACGGCCTCTCAGCGCCTGTCGTCCGCCTCCGGCCGGATGCGTCAGGACATCATGCTGCTGTACGCGTCCCGCTCGGGGCCGCCCTCCAACGCCACGACGAACCGGGGCGGCCACACAACCAGGTTGGCGCGGCAGCCGGCGACTCGCAGGCCACCAGCGCTCTACAGACGAGTGACTGAAAAGCCGATGAGAACAACCGCGGTCACCACGATGCCGATCAGCCCGACCCAGCCGCCCACCAGCACGCACGCCGCCACGATGAGGAAGACCCCGACAGCCGTGTTCAGCGTGGCGTACGGGCCTGTCGGAGTGGCGGAACCGGCCAGCGTGTGGGCAGCGGTGTCACCGAAGGACGTGCGGATCAGACCCGGCTCGATCAGGCTGACCTTCACCCCGAAGGGCACCACCTCGACGCGCAGGGCATCGCTCAGGGCCTCCACCGGGTACTTGCCGGCGTGGTGGTAGCCGCCACGGGGAAGACGAGACGCCCGCCCATCGAACCGACGTTGACGATCCGGCCCCCGCCCGCACGGCGCATGCCCGGCAGAACGAGCTGCGTCATCCGGGCGAGGCCGAAGACGTTGGTCTCGAACTGGCGCCGCACACCGTCCAGGCCAGCTCTTCCCCTGCGCCCTCAGCAGCGGCGTGGGGTGCATCTTCCTGCTCCTGCGCATTCCTCTGCGCGGGCGCGGCTGTGCCGCGGCATCTCCTCGCGGGTGCCCGGCTTCGGGGAGCCCGTCGCCTTGTCCGTGGGAGCCAATGCCGGCTTCCTCGAGGACGCCTTGTCCCGACACCGTGGCTGCCGAGCGGGCCAAGCTCACCGGCGGCACGTCCTCCAACGCCGGGGCGGCCGCGTGAGTGGCGCGCTCGTCCTGGACAGTGAGGGCCTCGCCAAGGCCGTGCAACGCGACCGCGAGGTCCACGAATGGCTCACCGCCGCCCGCGACGCCGACCTACCGGTGATCAGTGCTGCGCACGGCCGGACTACACGGCCACAAGTACGCCATCGACGCGATGCTCTGCGCCACAGCCCTGGCACAGCCGGGCCGCGTCACGATCCTGACGTCCGATGGAGAAGACATCGGAATGCTCACCGCCTCTCACAGCCGTGTGGCCATCGACGAGGTCTGATCCAGACCCTCACTCCAGACGCTCCACGGCCAGGTGGGTAGGCCCTCCGTTTCGGTCCGGGCCCCGGCCCGAGCGCGGGTGGCACCCCGACTGGCCCGGTCCCGCTCCTGTCGTCCCGGAGGCCGGTCGGTCAGCTCGTCGCCCGTACCGCGTCTCTGATCAGGTCGGCGACCCGGGTGGGCTCGGAGAGGACTACGGCGTGGGAGGCGTCCGGAAGTTCGACGACGACGGCTCCGGCCCGTGCGGCGCCGAAGCGCTGGACCTCGGGGCTGATCGTGCGGTCCGCCCCGGCCACCAGGGCCCAGGACGGTTTGGTCCGCCACGCCGCCGCGGACGCGGTCTCGGTGAAGGCGGCCGCGGCGAGCGGCCGTTGAGCCGCTGCCAGGACGCCGGCGACGTCCTCGGGCACGTCCGCCGCGAACACGGAGGGAAAGGCCGTCTCCTCGATGGTGACCTCGACCCCGGAGTCGCCGTCGAGGAGCGGGTACGTCCACTCCTTCAGGCTGCCCGTCAGCGGGGACTCGGGGAAGCTCCCTTGGAGCTGGCCGAGGCTCTCGCCCTCGTGGGGCACGTAGGCGGCCACGTAGACGAGCGCCACGACGTTCTCCGCGGCGCCGGCCACGGTGATCAGCGCACCGCCGTACGAATGGCCGACGAGTACCGCCGGACCGTCGACCTGTGCCAGGACGGAGGCGAGATAGGCGGCGTCCGACGTCAGGCCCCGCAGCGGGTTCGACGGAGCGATCACCGGGATACCGCTGCTCCGCAGTTCCGAGATGACGCCTATCCAGCCTGTCGCGTCGGCGAAGGCACCGTGCACGAGGACGACGGTGGGGTTGGTCATGCGAGTTCTCTTCTCGGTGTCGGGCCACTTGTGGGGCGTCGTCACGACGGTCAGGTCGCGGCCCGGAATTCGGCAAGAGGTCCGTGCGACCGTTACTCACGGTAGGACCGTGGATGTGGCGCCTCTTGCCCGTGCGCGCATCCGTGCTGTCACACGCGCGCACACACGTCTCAACGCCTTCGCTCGTCCGGGGCGCCGGCAGTCGTCGCCGCGAAGGCCGATGCCGCCAGCGCCTGCCATTCGCTGGGGCTCATGCCGTAGGCCCCACGGAACGTGCGGCTGAAGTGCGAGGGGCTGCTGAAGCCCCAGCGGTGTGCCACCGCGGCCATGGTGATTCTCCCGTCGGAGCGGCCCAGCTCAAACCGGCAGAACTCGAGCCTGCGCCGCCGCACCCATTGGCTCACCGTGCTGCCGTCGTTCTGGAAGAGCTTCTGCAGGTACCGGACGGAGATGTGGTGGGCGCGTGCGATCGACTCCGGCGAGAGGTCCGGGTCCATCAGATGTTCTTCGATGTAGCCGTGGATACGGGACAGCATCTCGTTGACGGCCCCGGACGCGTCGTCGGCCTCGTCCGTCGTGTCCGCATCGAGGAGCTCCATGACCAGGACGGAGAGGAGGTGTACGGCCGTCCGGGCACGCCGGTCCCCGATCGTGGACCGACGGAACTCCGCCTTGCCGGCGAGCGCGGTCAGGAACTCGGACGCCAGCGCCCCGATCCCCTCCCCGCCGCGTACGGGTACGCCGAACACCCTGTTCAGTTCCGGCTCGGTGACGCCCAGATAGCACCGGGGCACCCGGAAGAAGATCATCTGGCAGCCTTCTCCGAACTGCAGCAGATGCCGACGGGCCGGGTCGCAGAAGACCAGGTCGCTCGGCTCCAACAAGGTCTCGGCGCGCTCGTGGACGACGGTGACGGGCCCACGGACATGGACGCCGAGGTAGACGTGGGTCCGGTCGTTCGTCTCCGGCATCTCGGAAAGCATCTGGACCAGCCACCCCGAGCGGGAGGAGGGCGAGGTCAGATCGGGCGCTTGCCGGGGCACCCGTTCGTCCGCACGTGACATCAGTGTGAGGGTCATGGGGATTCTCCTAGCCGTGGGTGCGTGCGGGCGGAGGGCGGATTCACGCCCCGTTCGCCGGCTCCTCGGCCAGAAACTTCTCCACCACGGCATTGAAGGCCGGCGGGTTCTCCAGGAAGGGGAAGTGCGAGCTCGCCACGTCGGAGGCGAAGACGTGCAGGCGTGCGCCGGGAATCCGCTCGGCGACGAAGCGCTGCGAATCGGGGTGCACATGGCTTCCCTCACAGCCGATCACCAGGGTCGGCACATCGATCCGGGGAAGCACGTCGCGCCAGTCCTGCGCGCAGTGGTCGAACAGCAGCGGTACACCCGCACAAGCGGGTGTCGACCGGATCTCCTCGCCGACGAAGGCCAGCACCTCGGGGTCGGGCTCGCCGGAGAACATGCCGCGCACGAAGTCGGCGCGGACCGTGTCGCCCTCCGGCCCCGCGAGGGCCGCACCCAGGTACAACAGCCCCGACACATCGAAGATGGCGCCGGAGTCCCGCTGTTCCCGCTCGGTCATCCAGGGCACGGCGGCGACCGCCGCGGGCTGGTCGACGGCGACGAAGCGCCGGATCCGTCCGGTCCCGTACTGGTCGATGAAGCTCCACCACACCGAGACGCCCATGGACCAGCCCAGTGCGTCGAAACGGTTCAGCCCGAGATGGTCGACGAGTTCGAGCACGTCGCGGGAGAGCCGGGCGATGCGGTAGCCGTGACTCGGTTTCCCGGACTTGCCGTGGCCCCGGAGGTCGACGGTGACGACACGGCGACCGGGCGCCAACCCCTCGATCTGGTGGCGGAACATCCCCTGCGTCTGCCCCCAGCCGTGCAGCATCACCAGCGGGACGCCCTCGCCGCCGGTGTCCTGGTACGCGAGCCGTGCGCCGTCCGCCGTGAGCAGTTCCTTCATGACCTCTCCCCTGGCCAGAGGCGGTACACCGTTCCCGCCCGTCCCGAACATCATCGATTGGGGCCCGCTGCCCGCACCACCGCGAGCTGTAGGAATCGGGCCGTGGATCTTCCTCGCTTTGTCGAAGCGAGTCGGAGGTCACGTGGCTCCGTCGGCACCCGGTGTGAGGAGTTCTTCGATCCTGAGGCCGAGGTGGAGCGTGAGCCGGTGGGCGCCGTCGTCCAGGTCGAGTCCGGTGATCTCCTGGATCTGGCGCAGGCGGTAGTAGAGCGAGGTGCGGTGGATTCCCAGCGTGTCCGCGGTCCTGGGAATCGATCCGGCGTGTTCGAGGAAGCAGCGCAGGGTGTCCCGCAGGCGGTCGCCGCCATGCGCCTCGGTCAGGGTGCGGAGCGGCTTCGGGACCAGGGACGTGTTCAGGGCGTGCTCGGGGAGCTGGAGCAGCACGGCGAGTTCCCCGAGGAGTTCCCAGTCACCGGCGCTCTTCAGGGCGGGCAGTCGGCGTGCCGCGCGCGCCGCCACGAGCGCCTGCTCGTACGACGTCCACGCGTCGTCCAGGCCGGGGTGCCGGCCACCGACGCCGATCACGGGGTCCGCCGACGGGCCGAGGAAGGTGTGGAGTTCTTCCAGGATGCGAGCGGACTGTGCGGTTACCTCGTCCTGACCGGGTGGGCGGTCGCGCAACTGCAGCAGCGTCGCCCGTTCCCTGCCGATCGCGATGAGGCCCTGGGCCGAACGCGTCTGCCGGAATCCCTCGAGCGCCCCCCACAGGGCCGCCTCGGACTGTCGCACGAGCTCGGTCGCGCAGCTCAGCTGCACGACGGTGACCAGGACGTGCTCAGCCACTCCGAGCAGCCCGAGTTCCCTGCCTCGCCGGCGTGCGGTGGTACGGGCGGCGACGTCGGTGCCGACGAGTTCGAGGACGAGGTCCCGCTCGTCGGCCTTCCGGGTGTCGGTGGCGATGTGCTCTCCGTACATCTGGGCGGCCATGGCGTCCGCGGCCCGGGCGATGGCACGCGTCTCGTGTTCTGCGAGCGTCTTCTCGGGCACGACCACCAGGAGCAGTCCGAGGAGATGCCCGCGCTCGCGCAGGGGCACGACGTAACGGGGCAGCAGTCCGAGATCATCACGGCCGTCGATGAATCCGGCTCTGGACCACTGCGTCACGCCCTGGGCGAGGACGTAGCGGATGGTCGCGTTGTCGGCGCGGCCCTGCAGCAGGGTGCCGATCCGCACCGGGTCCTCGTCACCGAAGTGGCGGCTCGTGCAGACCATACGGACCAGCGGGTCGTCGACGGCGACGGACCGGCCGAGCCGCTCCGCGAGCTCGTCGACGAGTGCCTGAAGCTCGGGGCTGCCGGGGCGGGCTCGCTGGAGCCTTACGGTCATGCGTTGTTCCTCTCTCGATCAACTGTCCCCGCGGACTTCTCCATTCGGCGGTTCTTGATCAGTCTGAGGAAACGACGACGTCGGCACATCGCATGAATCGTCCATTGCCATGACGCTCACATGGGAGACGAAGCGACTACTCTCCGCTGTCACGATGCTTCACCAGCCGGGTCAGCTCCGCGCGCGAGGTGACGTCCAGCTTGGTGAAGGCCCGGCGCAGGTGCGAACTCACCGTGTGCGGCGAGAGGGAGAGGTTCCCGGCCACCTGTCGATTGGTCAGCCCTCGGGCCACGAGCCGTACGACCCGTGTCTCCGCCGGCGTCAACTCGGGCCATTCACCGTCGAGTCGGGCAGGTAAGGGCCGGCGGCGGACACCGCTGGCCCGAAGGCGCCGGCGCACCCGTGCGACGTCCCGTTCGGCGCCCGCCCTCGCATAGAGCGCGAGGGCCTTCTCGAAGTACGGCACCGCTTCGGGCTTGCGGGTGGCCGCCAGCTTGCGTCCGGCGTCCTCCAGTGCCGACGCCCGGGCCAGCACCCGGGGGCAGTCGTCGTACAGCCGGACGGCGTGTGCCAGCCGGTCCAGGTCGTTGTCGAGGAGTCCCCGGGCGTGCGCGGCGGTGGCGGCGAGGAACGTGAGGTCGGGATTGAGCGCGGCTCGCCGCTCGGCCTGGGCGACCGCCTGCGCTGCCCGTTCGTGGGCGCCGGCGCGCAGCGACATGCGGACGAGCACCGGGGCGTCGGCGGGGTCGATCAGGCCGGCGTAGGCGGGCCGGTCCGCGGCGGGTGACGTCATCACCCCGTCGAGTTCGGCCATGGCGCGGTCGGGCCGCCCTTCGAAGTCGGCCATCAGCGCCAGCATCCAGGAGCCGAAGTGCCGGACGACGGGGGCGCCGTCGCCACGCATGCGCCTCGCCTCCGCAGCGTACGCCTGTGCGGTCTGCCGGTCGCCGGTGTGGAGGGCGACGCGCATCATCACGTACCGGAGCGTGACGTCGGCGAGGTTGCCCGGGCCGGGATCGTCGGCCGTGGGGGACGCGGCTTCGGCGTCGGCCCGGGCATCCGTCAGCCGTCCGATCTCCAGAAGGATGCGGGAGCGGGTCATCAGCCACATACGGGTGGCGGCGGTCCGGCCCTGCTCCCTGGTGATCCGGATGCCGTCCTCGGCGACGGCGAGCGCCTCCGCGGTGCGTCCGGTTGTGTTCGACAGGAGAGCATGCCACAGGGCCTCCGGTACCCACAGCGAGGTGCTGACGCCCAGGGCGTCGGCCAGCGCGGCGGACCGCTCGGCCTGCCGGAACGCCTCGGTCAGGTCCATGCGGTGGAAACTCACGGCCGAGCGGACCGTCGTCAAGGTGGCCTCGGCGGTACGGTCACCTGCTGCCGCGGCGGTCTCCCACGCCTCCGCGGCGACCTGTTCGGCCGCCGCGTGCTCGCCCGACATCGACAGGCCGACGGCGAGCATGGCGAGCAGTCGCCCCTTCGCGGTCGCGGAGATCCCGGGCAGTGCTGCCCCGGCGCGGGCCTGCCGGACGGCCTCGGAGAAATCGAACGGTACGGCGAGGCGTGCCAGGGCGAGCCGGATGCCCGCCTCGTCCTCAGGTCCGAGACCGCCGGCCGCCAGAGCGGAGTCGCCCAGCTCACGCGCCTGGGCGGCCCGGCCCGTCTGCCAGAGCAGCGGGAGCGTCTCGGTGATGATCCGCGGCCGCTCCGGAACGTCCGCCGCGGTGAGTTCCAGGGCCTTGAGGCTGCGCTCCGCGGCGGGCCCGGGAGCGGTGGCCGCGAGTTCCGCCGCTTCGGCGCGGAGCCGGTCGGCCTGCGCGGCGTCCCTCGGTGCCGGCCTCTCGCCCTCCGCGGCATCAGCCGGTGCTCTCCCCGGCGGCAGCCCGGCGGCCTGTCGGCGCAGGGCCTGACGCAGGGGCAGGGGGAGGCCGGCTTCCACCGCCTCGCGGATCAGGTCGTGGCGGAAGGCGAGGCGATCGCCGCTCTCGGCGAGAAGATCGGCGTCGAGGGATTCCCGTACGGCTGTGATGAGCGCCGCCGAGGACCTGCCGAGCAGCTCGGCAAGCAGCGCGACGGTGACCGTGCCGCCCACGGCGGCCGCCGTCTGCACCAGCGTCCGCGCCTCGTCGGACAGTTGGTCGAGGCGGCGCGCGACCGAGGGGAGTTCCCGTGGGGCGGAGGGTCCGGCCGGCAGCCCGGCCATGCCGTTCTCGATCGTCACCGCCTCCTCGCGCAGCGAGCCGAGCAGCTCGACCAGCAGCTGGGGCACCCCCTCGGCGCGGCGGGCGAGGCGGAGCACGTCCGGGTCTGGAGGGGCGCCGAGGACGTCCTCTGTGATCCGGGCGATCGCACGGTCCTCCAGCGCTTCGAGGACCAGCTCGCGGGCGCCCGCCTGACGGATCCTGTCCAGGGTGGTGCGCACCCCGGACGGCACGCTGCCGGCGCGCACGGCGACCAGCCACAGGATCGGGTGCGACGAGAGTCCCGCCGCGAGGGTGTGGAAGGTGAGAAGGGTCAGGTCGTCGCACCACTGGAGGTCGTCGAGGACGACGAGCAGGGGTCCGTTCCGGGCCGCCTCCCGCAGGCGGTCCCCCAGCTCCTGAAGCAGCCAGAACCGCTGGCCGGGTGTCGTGGCGAGGTCCCGGAGACGTTGGGCGCCCGACAGCGGTTCCTCGCCGGAGAGTACGCCTTCGAGGAGCGGGCCGAGCGGTACGAACTGTTCGTCGGGGTCCGCCGCTCCCTCGAACACCCGCGTCCCGTGCCGCCTCGCGGCGGCCGCGGCCTCGGCGAGGATCCTGGACCTGCCGATTCCGGCGGGGCCCTCTACGCGGACGATCCCGCCTTTGCCCCGGCCGAGCGCGTCGAGCCGCTCCTCGATGAACGCCAGTTCTCGGTCCCTGCCCCGGAGGGGTGTCCGTACGCCGCCGAGCTCCTCGGGCACGGTCCTTGTCGTCACTCGCTTCACGCTCATACGGCGGAACAGTATGAACCATGTGAACCACCCCGGCGTCGCCCGGCCCGGGGGCCCGTCTCAGTCGAAGCGCAGGTCGGCGAGTTGCCGGTCGAGGACGGTGACGTCGTCCTCGGCCTCTTCCCTGACCGGGCGCGCCGCCATGAGCGCGGCGAGTTCGACGCCCGCGCGGCGGACCCGCCCGGGCAGGCCGTCGGTGTACAGGTCTCCCCCCGAGCCCCAGTCCTCGGAGGCCGCGAACACGGCGGTGGGGACGACGACGGCACGGAGATGGGCGAAGAGCGGGCGCACGGCGTGCTCCAGGACCAGGGAGTGGCGGGCGGTTCCGCCGGTAGCCGCGATCAGGACCGGCTTCCCGGTGAGGGCGTCTGGATCGATCACGTCGAAGAAGGACTTGAAGAGACCGCTGTAGGAGGCCGCGAACACGGGGGTCACGACGATCAGGCCGTCGGCCGCCATCACCGAGTCGATCGCGGCGCCAAGTCGCGGGGGCGGAAATCCGGTCACGAGGTGGTTGGCGATGTCGCCGGCCAGTTCGCGCAGCTCAACGACCTCCGTCGCCCCCTCGTGCCCCCGGGCGGCGAGTTCGTCGCGGGTCGATTCGGTCAGCCGGTCCGCGAGCAGGCGGGTGGAGGAGGGGGTGCTCAGCCCGGCAGAGACCACGATCAGCTTCATGCGGCGGGCACCTCCCCGACGGCTCGGAGGAGCGACGCGTGCGTGGGCGCCTCCGGCACGTCGGCCGGACGTCCCTTGGCGAATTCCCTCCGCAGCACGGGCACGACCTCTTCGCCGAGGATGTCGAGCTGTTCGAGGACGGTCTTCAAGGGCAGGCCCGCGTGGTCCATGAGGAACAGCTGCCGCTGGTAGTCGCCGACGGTCTCCCGGAACGACAGGGTCCGCTCGATGACCTGCTGGGGAGAGCCCACCGTCAGCGGGGTCTGCTCGGTGAAGTCCTCCAGCGACGGGCCGTGGCCGTACACCGGCGCGTTGTCGAAGTAGGGCCGGAACTCCCGCACGGCGTCCTGGGAGTTCTTTCGCATGAAGACCTGGCCGCCCAGGCCGACGACGGCGTCCTCCGCCCGGCCGTGACCGTGGTGCGCGAACCGGCGCCGGTACAGCTGCACCATGCGCCGGGTGTGGTCGGCCGGCCAGAAGATGTTGTTGTGGAAGAAGCCGTCGCCGTAGAAGGCGGCCTGCTCCGCGATCTCGGGGGACCTGATGGATCCGTGCCAGACGAAGGGCGGGACGCCGTCCAGGGGCCGCGGTGTCGCGGTGAAGGCCTGGAGCGGCGTACGGAACATTCCCTCCCAGTCCACGACGTCCTCGCGCCACAGTCGGCGCAGCAAGGCGTAGTTCTCCTTGGCGAGGTTGATGCCCTGGCGGATGTCCTGTCCGAACCACGGGTAGACGGGACCGGTGTTGCCGCGGCCCAGCATGAGGTCGACCCGGCCGTCGGCCAGGTGCTGGAGCATCGCGTAGTCCTCGGCGATCTGCACCGGGTCGTTGGTGGTGATCAGCGTCGTGGACGTGGACAGGATCAGTTTCTCGGTGCGGGCGGCGATGTAGCCGAGCAGGGTGGTCGGTGACGACGGCACGAACGGCGGGTTGTGGTGCTCGCCGGTCGCGAAGACGTCGAGGCCGACCTCCTCTGCCTTGAGCGCGATGGCGACCATCGCCTTGATGCGCTCGTGTTCGGTCGGAGTGCGACCGGTGGTGGGGTCGGGGGTCACGTCCCCGACGGTGAAGATGCCGAACTGCATGGGTGTCTGCTCTCCTGAGCTCGTCCGGTTCCCGCGCCGGGGAACCGCGGGGCCGGGGTGACGCCGGGGGCTGCGGCGTCATCCCTGCGGGTCAGCGGTGGGGCGTCACTTCGCGAGGAAGGCGAGGAGGGCGGCGTTGACCTCCTCGGCGTGCGTCCACAGCAGACCGTGCGGGGCGCCCTCGATCTCGATGTAGTCGGCCGACGGGAGCGCCTTGTGGAAGGGGCGCGCGGTGCCCTCGGCGGGCAGGATGCGGTCGGCGGTGCCGTGCAGGATCAGGGCCGGCACGTCGACGGCGGGGATGTCGGCGCGGAAGTCGGTGTACCAGGTGGCCGGAGCGGCGGAGGCGGCGAAGGAGCCGCCGCGGGCCGCGGTGTCCCAGCTGTTGCGGACGGCTTCCTCGCTGATGCGGGTGCCCAGGTTCTCGTCGAGGTTGTAGAAGTCGTTGAAGAAGGCGGTGTAGTAGGCGTAGCGGTCGGCCTTGACGGCGGCGACGACGCCGTCGAAGAACTCCTTCGGGGCGACGCCGTCGGGGTTGTCGTCGCTCTTGAGCAGGCAGGGTTCGAGCGAGGCCAGGAAGGCGGCCTTGGCGACGCGGCCGGAGCCGTACGTGGCGACGTAGCGGGCGACCTCGCCGGTGCCCATGGAGAAGCCGACGAGGACGGCGTCCTTCAGGTCGAGGGTCTCCATCACGGTGTTCAGGTCGGCGGCGAAGGTGTCGTAGTCGTAGCCGGTGGTCGGCTGGGAGGACTGCCCGAAGCCGCGACGGTCGTACGTGATCACTCGGTAGCCGGCGTCGAGCAGAGCGGCGCTCTGGCGCTCCCAGGAGTGGCCGTCGAGCGGGAAGCCGTGGATGAGGACGACGGGCTGCCCGGCTCCCTGGTCCTCGAAGTACAGCTCGACGGGGTTGGTGTTCTCCTGGCCCACGGTGATGTACGGCATGGGGGTCTTCCTCGATTCGGGGTGGCTGGTACGCGCGTCGAAGCAGCGCGGTGTGCCCGTCACGCTAGGACCGGCCCCGCGCCTCCTGTTGCCGTACCGCGCACCACACCTTGCACGGGGGCGCAGAGCTCGCGCTCAGTCGTCGCCGGTCGTTCCGTCGTCGTCCTCCGCGAGGACGATCCGGGCCAGGTGGACCCTGGAACGCACCGCGAGCTTGCGGAAGATCGACGCCAGATGGGTGTTGACCGTGTGCGGGGAGACGACGAGGGCCTCCGCGGCCGACCGGTTGGTGTGGCCCGCGGCGATCAGCCGGGCCACCTTCCGTTCCGAGGCCGTGAGCGCGTCCCAGCCCTGGTCGGTGCGCGGCCGGAGACGTCCGGTGCGGCGGCCGGGGCGGCGTGTGGCCTGTTCCAGATCGGCCCGGACCCGTTCGGCCTCGGCGTCGGCCCCCGCCTGGGCGTATATGTCGTGCGCCCTGGTCAGGGCGGGTTTCGCGGCGGCGTCGCCCGAGGTCAGGAGCGCGCGCCCCAGGTCGGCGGATGCGGCGGCGAGGGACAGCGGCCGGGGGCCGTCCAGGAGGATGTCCACCGCCCGCTCCAGGAGTCCTTGGTCGGCGTTCACCAGGGCGGACGCGTGGGCGGCCGTCCCCTGGGCGGTCGGCACGGTGGGGTTGCGGGTGGTGTGTGCGGCGGCCTGGGCCGCGAGGTCCTCGGCCAGCTTCCGGTCCCCGCCGCGCAGGGCGATCCCCACGGCCTGGACGACATGAGGGCGCAGGAGCCGCCACCGGAGGAAGGGGTGGTCCCGCTGCACCGACCGGACGAGTTCGGCCGCCGCCGCGTGGTCGCCGTCGGCGTCGGCGACGACGGCCTCGAAGTACTGGTGCGCGGCGTGGTTTCCCTTGTTCGGCCGGTCGGCCAGGGTCGCCCTCACGACGTCCAGGTGTTCACTCGCGGCTTCGCGGTCGCCGCGCAGCATCGCGAGGAGACCGCGGTTGACGCGGATGTTGACCAGGTTGTTGGGTACCTGGAGGTCCGCTTCGAGACGCTCGGCCGTGACGAGGTCGGCGTCCGCGTCGTCGAGCCGGCCGAGCCCCATGTTCAGGGTTCCCTGGGCCCAGCTCAGCATGGCGGGGCGCAGGGGAGCGTCGCCCGTGGTCCGGAGCAGTCGCCGTACGGCGTCGAAGTCGTCCAAGTGGATCAGGGCGACGGCCTCCTCGGGAAGGAAGGCGGAGTCGAACACGCTCAGCGCCGTGTGGTGTTCGACGGCGGCGGCGCAGTCGCCCGCGTTGAGGGCGATCTCGCCGAGACCCCACAGCGCGAGGACGCGCGCCTCCCGGTCACCGGCCCGCTCCGCCTCGGCGAGCGCCCGTTCCCCGGTCTCGCGGGCGGCCCCGAGGTCGCTCCCGCGGGACCGGGCCAGCGCCTGCCGGGCGGTCAGCCGGGCGCGGATCACCGGATCGGTGACGGCTGCCAGCGCCGTCGTCGTGCGGCGGGTCAGCTCGTGGACGTCGTCGAGGTGCCAGAGCGCGTCGCCGAGCACGGACTGCAGACGGGCGAAGACGTCCAGGGGCGGCCGGCGGGCGAGCAGCGCGTCGCCGGTGTCCCGTGCCTGGGTGTACCGGCCCGCGCGGGTCAGCGCGACGATGGCCCGCTCTCCCACGTCGTACGCCATGGGCGCACGGGGCGGTACGAGTTCCAGGGCGCGTACGGCCAGGTCGGCGGCGAGGTCGGGCATCACGGCGAGCACGTCCTCGGCGGCTGTGCGGAGCAGTCCGATCGCCTCCGTGTCGCCGGGTTCGGCGCTCTTCAGCAGGTGCGGGACCGCGTCGCCGGAGCTCCGGCCCGCCGCGACGAGCCGGCTCGCGGCCTCCCGGTGCAGCGCCCGGCGTACGGAGGGGGCGAGGTCGGCGTACACCGCCTGGCGGAGCAGGTCGTGGCGGAACAGGAGGCGTTCGCCGTCGTCGTGGAGGAGAGCGGCGGCGATCGCCTCGTCCACTTCGGCGCTCAGTCCGGAGGCGGGCCGGCCGCACAGGGCGGCGGCGTCGGGGAGCGAGAACGCGCGGCCGAGGACCGAGCCGATCCGCAGGAAGTGCAGGGTGTCAGGCCGGAGGTCGGCCAGTCGGCCGCGTACCCCGAGGACCAGCCGCTCGGGCGGTTCCGGCCCGTCCGCGCCGGTCGCCGCGATGCCCGAGAGCATCTCGGCCGCGAGGAAGGGGTTGCCGCCCGCCCCGTCGAGGAGTTCCTCGATCCGCGCTGGCACGTTGCCGCCGAGGACGTCGCGTGCCAGCTCGGCCAGGGCCGTCTCGGACAGCGGCCGCAGAGGGAGAGTCGTCGTCAGCGGCCCCTGCCCGTACAGCTCCGGGTTCTCCCTGCTCGTGAGCAGCCAGAGGACCGGGGAGCTGAGCAGCCGTGCCGGCATGACGCTCAGGGCGAAACGGCTCAGCGGGTCCGCCCATTGGACGTCGTCGACCGCGAGCAGTACGGGCGTGCCCGCCGAGCGTTCCTCGATCAGCTGGGCCAGTTGTTCGACGAGCCAGATGCGCTGGTCGTGGTGGCCGGCGAGGTCTGCGAAGTCCGTGCTGGACAGCAGCGGCGGGTCACCGTGAAGGAGGCCGGAGGCCAGTGAGGCGAGCGGTGCCAGCTCGTGCAGTTCCTCGGCGCGGCCATGGCTGACGACGAACCCGTGAGCCCGCGCGATCGAGACGGTCTCCTGCAGCAGTACGGTCTTCCCGATCCCGGGCTCGCCCAGGAGCAGCGCGATCGCCCCTCCTTCGCCATCGCGCACCGCCTCGATCAGGGCGCGCAGCCGCTCCAGCTCGGCTTCGCGGCCCCGCAGCCCGGGCCGGCTCAGCGCCGCGCTCCCGGGCGCCGCCGCGCCTTCTCCCTCGGGCCGGTCGGGGCTCATCCCTTCACCGATCCGGCGAGCAGTCCCCGTGCGAAGTGCCGTCGGAGGGAGAAGAAGACGAGCAGCGGGACGAACGCCGCCACGAAGGCTCCTGCGGTCAGCCGCTGCCATTCGTTGCCGTACGTCCCGGCCAGGCTCGCCAGTCTGACCGTCATCGGTGCGGTCTCGGCCGTTCCGCCCGACAGCGTCAGTGCCACGAGGAGGTCGTTCCACACCCAGATGAACTGGATGATGGCGAAGGAGACAAGGGCCGGGCGGGCCAGCGGCAGCACGATCCGGAGCAGCAGCGCCCCGTGCGACGCGCCCTCGACGCGGGCAGCCTCGATCAGGTCCCGGGGCAGCCCCGCCAGGAAGTTGTGCAGGAGGAACACCGCGAACGGCAGTGCGAAGACCGTGTGGGCGAACCAGACCTGGCCGAAACGCGCCGGACCGGTGAGGTTCCACGCGGGCAGGAACAGCCAGCCCTGGGAGAACAGCTTCAGGAGGGGGACGAGCGCCATCTGGAGCGGCACGACCTGGAGCGCGAAGATGCCGACGACGAGCGCGTCCCGCCCCCTGAAGTCGATCCACGCCAGGGCGTACGCCGCGAAGAACGCCAGCACGAGCGGGAAGAGCACCGAGGGAAGCGTGATGACGACGGAGTTGACGAGGTACTCCGCGAGCCGCCCCGACCCGTTCCCGCCACCGGACAGCGCCTCGCCGTAGTTGTCGAGCGTGAGATGCGGCGTACCGAACACGGTCCACCAGCCCGTCGTCTTGATCTCCTCCTCGGGGCGGAACGAGGAGAGCAGCAGACCGAGGGTCGGCGTCGTCCAGAGGATCGCGATCACCACGGCGATCGACGTGAAGGCGCGGGAGGCCAGACGCTCCCGGACGCCGTTCACGCTGTCCTCCGCTGTGCCCGGACCTGGTGGGCGACGAAGGGGGTGACGAGGACGAAGAGGAGCACGGCGAGCGCCGCACCGCGGCCCGTCTCGCCGTAGCGGAAGGCCTGGTCGTACATCTCGTGGGCGATGACGCCCGTGCCGAACTGTCCGCCGGTCATGGTCTTGACGATGTCGAAGGCCTTGAAGGTGCCGATCGCCTGAGCGAGGACCACGACGAGCAGAGTGGGCCTGATCGACGGCATGGTGATCCGCCAGAAGATCTGCCGGGGGGACGCGCCGTCGAGTCGGGCCGCCTCGGTCAGCTCTCCGGGAACGGCCCTGATCGCGCCGGTCAGCAGGACGGCCGCGAAGCCCGCCTGTGTCCACACCATCACCACGATGAGGAACAGGACGTTCCAGGGAGAGTCCACGAGCCATTGCCTCGGTTCGCCGCCGAACGCGACGACGAGCTGGTTCAGCAGCCCGATCTGCCCGGCCTCTGCGGGACGATAGGCGTAGACGAACTTCCAGACGACACCCGCGCCGACGAAGGAGATCGCCATCGGCATCAGGACGAGGGACAGCGCGAACGCTCTGAACCGCGACCGTACGACGGCCGCCGCGTAGAGCAGCCCGACCGCGGTGGACGTCAGCGGCACGAGGACCACCCACGCCAGGGTGTTGCGCAGCGCCATCATCGCCCGGTGGTCGGTGAACATCCACACGTAGTTGTCGAAGCCGGCCCACGTGTCTCCCCCACGGTCGGTGAACGACAGCGCCAGAGTGCGCAGACCCGGCA
The DNA here is from genome assembly GCF_013401435.1 of Streptomyces sp. BR123. Classification (GTDB taxonomy): domain Bacteria; phylum Actinomycetota; class Actinomycetes; order Streptomycetales; family Streptomycetaceae; genus Streptomyces. The sequence goes on along the minus strand of NZ_JACBGN010000005.1, from coordinate 17,557 downwards.
GGAGAAGACCGATCGTGAGCAGCAGCAGCGTGGGGGCCAGCAGGATCAGGGCCGCGGCCCGCCTCCGTACCGGCCCCCGGTGCAGTGCAAGCAGGATCACGGAGACAACCGCCGCGAAGGCGGCGACGCCCTGGAGCAGGTACAGCAGCTTGGGCTGCTGAGCGACGGCGTCGAACAACATCAGTTTCTCGGCCAGGACCGTTCGACGGAGTCGGCGACCTGCCGGGTGCTCGTGCCGCCGATCCAGTCGACTGCTCCCTTCCAGAACGTCCCGGCGCCGACCGACGCGGGCATCAGGTCCGAACCGTCGAACCTGAACTGTGTCCGGGGGTCCTGGAGCAGTCGGATCGAGAGACTGTCGACCGGGGTCGCGGCGTTCGCCGGATCGACGCCCTTGTTCGCTGAGACGAACGGGCCCTTCTTCATCCGCGCGTTCGCGAAGTCGGCGGAGGCCAGGTACTCCTGGAACGCCCGCACCTCGGGGCGGTCGGCGAATGCCGCAGTGAACACTCCACCGCCCAGTACGGGGCGGCTGGCCGGGTCGGCTCCGGGCAGGAGGAAGGTGTGGACGTCCCTGTCCGGTCCGATCTCGGTGCCTTTCGGCCACATGTCGGCGTAGAACGAGGCCTGGCGGTGCATCGCGCAGTCGCCGGAGAGGACGGGGGTGCCGGCCTCCTGGAAGGAGATCGACGCCATCGACCGGGCCGGACCGAAACCGCCGTTGGCGTACCGGTCGTTCCTGAGGATGGATCCCACGGTGTCCATGGCCTTGATCACACGCGGGTCGTTGAACGGGATCTCGTGGGCGACCCATTGGTCGTAGACGTCCGTGCCCTGCTGACGCAGCAGGACGTCCTCGATCCAGTCCGTCACGGGCCAGCCGGTCGCCTCGGCGGACTCGATGCCCGCGCACCATGGCTTGACGCCCGACGCCGCGACCTTCTCGGTGACGGCCATCAGCTCGGTCCATGTGCGGGGAACGCTCAGTCCCTTGTCCCGGAAGAACTTCGGGGAGTACCAGACGAACGACTTCACATTGGCGACCAGCGGAGTGCCGTAGAGGGTGCCGTCCACGGTCGCGTAGCTGTTCCAGTCCGCCGACCAGCCCTGCTTCGCGAGGGCTGCGACCCCGGCGCTCACGGGCTTGAGCTTCCCTGTCCGCGCGAAGCGTTCCATGAGGCCAGGCTGAGGGAAGAACGCCACGTCAGGGGCGCTCCCGCCGTCGACCCGGACCTGGATCTGGGCCTCGAACTCCCCGTCCCCCTCGTACCGGACGCCGATTCCCGTGCAGTCGGCGAAGTCCGCCCACGTCGCTTCGAACAGGTCGGCTTCCCGGTCCCGGTTCTCCGCGTACACGGTGACCTCGGTGCCGGGGTGCCTGCCGTAGCGGGCGTACGGTGCGCAGTCCGCGGTGGTGTGCGACCGCGAACCGCTTTCCTGCGGGGTGCCGCAGGCGGTGGCGGTCACGGCGAAGGTGATGACGGCGAGCGCGAACCTCGCCCCGAACCTCATGGGTGGGCTCCTCCGATCGCCCACCGCATGCTCTCGGCGGGCGTTTCGGAAAGCTACCGCGTTCGAACGGCATAGACCAATCGTTCGTTGTTCAAGCGTCGGATCAGTGCCCCGTGGAGCGGGCCGCGTCCAGTATCAGCTCCGCCACGGCCTTGGGCTGGGCGAGCATGACCAGGTGTGAGGAGTCGACCTCGACGGTGGTCATGCCGGCACGCTCGTACCCGTACCGCTCCACATCGGGGTTGATCGTGCGGTCGGAGGACGCGACCAGGCCCCACGAGGGCTTGGTCCTCCACGCGGCGACCGGTGCCGCCTCCGAGAAGGCCCGTGCGGCCAGGGGGCGCTGGGAGACGGCGAGCACCGCGGCGAGGTCGGGGGCGACGTCCGCCGCGAACAGAGCGGGGAACCGGTCGACCGCCACCGAGACATCAGTGCCGGTGCCGGTGGAGCCGGGCACCGGGAACGGGGTGTGGACGAGCGCGTCGGCGAGACCGGAGTCGGGGAAGCGGCCCTGCAGTTCGCCCAGACTCTCGCCCTCCTCCAGCGCGTATCCCGCGAGGTACACCAGGGCGCGGACGTTGTCCTCCGTACCGGCGAGGGTGATGACGGCGCCGCCGTAGGAGTGCCCCACCAGGATCACGGGGCCTTCGACGGCACGGACCACCGAGGCGATGTACGCGGCGTCGTCGACGAGGCTGCGGTTGGGCACCGCCGGGGCCACCACGGCGAGGCCGGCGGCGGTCAGTTCGGGGATGACGCGAGCGAAGCTGGAGGCATCGGCGAAGGCGCCGTGGACCAGGACGACGGTGGGGCGGGCGTGCCGGGACATGGGGGAACTCCTCGGTGAGTGGATGGGGAAGGTGTGCGGGTGGGTTCACAGGCCGAAGCGGGCGCGGCGCGCCTCGGGCACCAGGTCGGCGTACTCGGGGTTCTTGCCGATCCAGCCCCGGATGAAGGGGCAGTACGGCAGGACGCTCAGCCCACGGGCACGGGCGTCGTCGAGGGCGTCGCGGGCGAGCAGCCCGCCCAGCCCCCGGCCGCCGAAGCGGGGATCGATCTCGGTGTGGACGAAGGCGATCTCGCCCTCGGAGAGGTGATACTCGGCGAAGCCCGCGGTCTCGGTGCCGTCGCCGTCGCCGTCGCCGTCGGCGTCGGCGAGGATCTCGTACCGGGACTTCTCGGGCCGGTCGGCCACTTGGGGTTCCATGCGCGCTCCTGTGTGGTCGTGGTGCGACGGGTCGGTGGCTCCGATCAGAGAGTGCGGCGCACGCCCGCCTGGCGTTCCAGGTTGCGGAGCTGGACGGCGAGGTCGCCTTCCACGGCGAGGTGGGCGGGGCCGCTGCGGCCGATCGGCAGGACCTGCTCGCTGCGCATGTCCTCGAGCATCAGAGCGAACGCCGTGTACATCGCGACCAGCGCCACCACAAGGCCGAGCACCCCGGACGTGCGCGTCAGCCATTCGGCGCCGGTGACGCCCGCGAGGCCGGTGGCCGCCCAGCGGGGCAGGGAGACCGCGAGGACGAGCCACAGCGCCCGCTTGGGCCCGGTCACGGCGGTCATCAGCGCGCCGAAGCAGAGGAGCGCCAGGTTGAAGACGCCGAGGACCTTCAGGCCGTCGGCCGCGCCGCTGAGCATGATGAGTGCGTAGGGCAGCCAGCTGCCGGCGAACACCGCCATCAGCGTGGCCGCGATCACGTCACGGGCGCCGAAAGCCAGGAAACTGACCAGGAGTTGGAGGACGAAGGCCGGCAGCACGGTGAAGGCGACGGCGGTGCGGGCCTCCTCGCCGAAGATCCCTAGCTGGAGGCAGCCCGTCATCACGGACGCGATGGCGATCGTGAAGAACCCGAGCGGCATGGGTGAGGCGATGGGGCGCAGGTTGATCCGTGTCATCGACCGGAGGTCCGGCTCGAAACGACGTCCCGGGGCCGCGGCCGAGTCCTGTTCGTCGCCGTCGTCGGCCGGGGAGGCGGCAGTCATCGGATGTCTCTCTTTCAGTGATCGAAGCAGGGGTCGACGAAGGACGGCGCCGTCTCGGGGACGGAGCCGCGCGCGACGCGCCACCGGCGGTGCTGCTCGGACTCGGCGACGGCCTCGGCCACCAGCGATGCCTGGTAGGCGCCCCCCTGGCCCGACTGGTAGCCGCCGAAGTGGGCCACGGGGCTCCACTCGAGGCTCACCGGCGGGACGGCCTCGTCGAGGCCCTCGTACTCCGCGGTCGCGTAGACGATCCGGCCGCCGACGACGGTGAGGACGGACTCGATGTCGGGAATGACGTCCTCGGGCACGGTGAGGAAGTCGTCGGAGAGGATCGCGAGGTCGCCGTAGCAGCCCTCCCGCAGGGTTCCCTTGACGTCCTGCTCGCCGGTGAGCCGCGCTCCGCCCCGGGTGTAGAGGCCGAGGGCGGTCTCCCGGTCGATCAGGTTCCCGGCCGGGTAGAGCGCGGTGCCGCCGACGGTGCGCCCGGTGACCAGCCAGTGGAGGGCGACCCACGGGTTGTACGAGGAGACGCGGGTCGCGTCGGTTCCGGCGGCGACGGTCAGGCCGCGGTCGAGCATGGCCCGGACCGGCGGGGTGTGGGCGGCCGCCTCGGCGCCGTAGCGGTCGAGGAACGCGGCGCCCTGGAAGGACATCCGGTTCTGGACCGAGACGGCGCCGCCGAGGGCGGCGATCCGGTCGAGGCTGCCGACCGAGACCGTCTCCGCGTGGTCGAAGAGCCAGCGGTTGCCGCCGGGGAAGAGTCCCTCCGCGGCGAGCTTCTCGAAGACGGCCAGGTCGCGCCGGATCGTCTCGTCGTAGGTCGCGTGGAGCCTGAATCCCCAGCCGTTCTCGAGCAGGAGCCGTACAGCGCCCTCGAACTCGGTTTCGTAGCCTGCGGCGAGCTCGGGCCGGGGCTCGGAGAAGTTCTCGAAGTCGGCGGCGGCCCACGTCAGGTTCTCTCCCGCGCCGTTCAGCCGGAGCCACTCGTCCCCGTCCCCGGGCTTGACCATCTCGGTCCAGCGCTTGAGGTCGGCGAGCTCCTGCCCGGCCGTCTGCGGGAAGAGGTGGTAGGCGATCCGGAGGGACAGCTCCCCCGACCTGGCGAGGTCGACGACCGTCGCGTAGTTGTCGGGGAAGTTCTGGAACCCTCCGGCGGCGTCGACTGCGGACGTCAGTCCGAAGCGGTTCAGCTCGCGCAGGAAGTGGCGCGTCGACGTCCGCTTGTCGGCCTCGTCGAGAGCCGGCGCCTTGGCCAGGGTCGAGTACAGGACGAGAGCGCTCGGCGCGGCGAGGAGGACGCCGTTGGGTTCGCCGTCCCGGCCGCGTACGATCTGCCCGCCGCGCGGGTCGGGGGTCTCCCGGGTGAAACCGGCGGCCCGCACCGCGGCCCGGTTCATCAACGCCGACTGGTACAGGTGAAGGACGAACACCGGGGTGTCGGGGGCGGCCGCGTTCAGCTCGGCGACGGTCGGCATCCGGCGCTCGGCGAACTGTTCGGCGGTCCAGCCGCCGACGACCCGGATCCACTGCCCCTTGGGCGTGCGTCCGGCCTGCTCGCGCAGCATCGCCAGAGCGTGGCGCAGACTGCGGACCCCGTCCCAGCGCAGCTCCAGAACATAGTTCAGGCCGCCCCGGATCACGTGCAGGTGCGAGTCGTTCAGGCCGGGGATCACCCGGCGGCCGAGAGCGTCGACGACCTTGGTGCCGGGCCCGACGAGGTGGGCGAGGTCGTGGTCGTCGCCGAGGGCCGCGACCCGGCCGTCGCGGATCGCGAGGGCGCGGGCCTCGGGACGGTCGGGGTCACCCGTGAACACCTTGGCGTTGCGGACGAGGAGGTCAGCCTGCTCGAGTTCCCGCCGCGGGGCGGGCACGAGGCCCGCCACCGGCATGCTGGTCGACGGCCCGGTCACGCGAGGGCCTTCCGGAGGGTGTCGGTGGCGAGACCGATGGCGAGTTCCGCGGCCTGCGTCTCGCGCAGCGCGTTCAGCATCACGAAGTCGTGGATGACGCCCTGGACGCGCAGGGCGGTGACGGGCACCCCGGCGGCACGGAGCTTCGCCGCGTACGCCTCGCCCTCGTCGCGCAGGACGTCGGCCTCGGCGGTGACGACCAGGGCCGGCGGCAGGCCGGTGAGCTGCTCGGTGGAGGCGCGCAGCGGCGAGGCGGTGATCTGGGCACGCTCGGCCTCGTCCGTCGTGTACTGGTCCCAGAACCACTTCATGGCGTCGCGGCGCAGGAAGTAGCCCTCACCGAACTGGTGGTACGAGTCGGTGTCGAAGCTCGCGTCCGTGACCGGGTAGAAGAGGACCTGCTGGACGAGCGTGACGTCGCCGCGCTGCTTGGCCATGAGGGTGAGGGCGGCGCTCATGTTGCCGCCGACCGAGTCGCCTGCGACGGCGATCCGTGTGCCGTCGAGGTCCTTGTGGTGTCCCTCGCGGGCGACCCACTGGGCGACGCTGTAGTTCTGCTCGATCGCGACGGGGTAGCGCGCCTCGGGCGAGAGGTCGTACTCGGGGAAGACCACGGCCGCCCCGGTGCCGACGGCGAGTTCACGGACGAGGCGGTCGTGGGTGTGGGCGTTGCCGAAGACCCAGCCCGCGCCGTGGATGTAGAGGACGACGGGAAGCGGGCCGGTGGCGCCGCGGGGGCGGACGATGCGGGCACGGACGTCGCCGGTCGGGCCGCCGTGGACGGTGATCCACTCCTCGTCGGCCTCGGGCAGGGGAACACCCTCGCCGCTCTGGACGTCGTCCACGGCCTTGCGGCCTTCGGCGACGGAGATCTGGTAGAGGTACGGCGGCTGGGCGGTGGCGTCGGCGAACGCCTGGGCGGCGGGTTCGAGGACCGGACGGTTCTTCATGAGGGGTTCTCCTTCGGGGTGTACGGGAGGGGACAGTCGGGGACTCAGCGGGTCGCCCGCGCGGCGGCGAGGATCACGTGGGTGACCACGGCCGGGCGGGAGACCGCGATTGCATGGGACGCGTCCACCTCGGTGATCTGCGAACCGGCGCGCCGGGCCATCCACCGTTCGGCGGCCGGCGGGATGTTCTTGTCGGCGGTGGCGATCAGCGCCCGGGACGGGATCGTCCTCCAGGCCGCTTCCCCGGCCCTCTCCTCCAGCGCGGCGGTGGCGACCGGGCGCTGGGTCACGGCCATGACGGCCGCGTCGGCGGTGGGGACGTCGGCGGCGAACTGCTGGTGGGGCTTGGACCGTTCGATGACGAGTTCGGTGCCGGTACCACCGCCGGGCAGCGGGTACGACCGCGGGTTCACGGTGTCGCCGAGGGTGGAGCCGGGGAACTTGGCGGCGAGCCCGGCCGCGCTCTCGCCCTTGTCCGGGGTGAACGCGGCGATGTGGACCAGGACGAGCGTGGGCTTGGGGTCGTGCCGGTCGGTGCCGGTGTCGGCGGCGGCTGGGCGGCTCGCGGGTGCGGCGGGTGCGGCGCCTACCAGGGCGGCCAGCGTCGCGGGCAGGGCGAGGCCGAGGGCGAGGGAGCGCCTCGTGGGATGCATGGGGGTTTCCCTTGTCGGGTGGTGAAACGTTCGGGTGCGCCCGGTCGGGCGGGAGGTGCGCCGTTCCGGCCGAGCAGGTGCGGCGATCGGGCGGGGTCTCGCCTCAGAGGCCGTACGCCTCCAGGAGCCGGAGCCAGACCTCGCTCACCGTCGGAAAGGCGGGCACGGCGTGCCACAGGCGCTCCAGGGGAACCTCACCCACGATGGCCACGGTGGCGGTGTGGATGAGCTCGGTCGCCATCGGGCCGGTGAGCGTGCAGCCGACGACAACTCCTCGGGTCTCGTCGACGACGAGCTTGGCGAGACCGCGGTAGTCGTCCGCGTGGAGCGCGGCGCCGGCGACGTCGTCGATGCGGTACTCCACCACGCGTACCGCGAGACCCGCTTCGCGTGCCGCGCGTTCCGTGAGCCCGACGCTCGCGACTTCGGGGCGGGTGAAGACGGCCTGCGGGACGGCGATGTGGTCGGCCTCCGCGCTCCACGGCTGCCGGCCGCCGGTATCGGCAGGGCGCCCCGCGGCTCGCTCGGCGATCGCCGCCGCGCACGCACGGGCCTGGTACTTGGCCATGTGGGTCAGCGGCGCACGGTGGTTCACGTCGCCGACGGCGTAGAGCCAGTCGCCCTCGACCGCGGTGACCCGGCAGGTGTCGTCGACCGCGAGCCAGTCGCCGGTCGACAGTCCCACGGAGTCCAGGCCGAGGTCCGCGGTGCGCGGCCGCCGTCCGGTGGCGGCGAGGACCTCGTCGCAGACGAGGGCGGTGCCGTCGTCGGTATGCACGGTCACCGTGCGGGTGTCGTCGTCACGGGCGACCCGGACGGCCGACACCCCGAAGCGGATCGTGACGCCCAGGTCGCTCAGCCCCCGAGTGACCTCTTCGCCGGCACACGGCTCCCAGCCGGTCAGCAGGGCCTGATCGCGGACCAGCAGGGTGACGTGGGAGCCGAGCGAGCGCCAAGCGGTGGCCATCTCGCAGGCCACCACTGCCCCGCCGATGACGACGAGCCGCCCGGGCACCGCATCGGCCGTGGTGGCCTGCCGGTTGGTCCACACGCCGATCCGGTCGAGCCCCTCGACCGGCGGAAGAGCGGGTTCCGTGCCGGTGCAGACCACGACCGCGCGCCGGGCCCGCAGGGTACGGACCGTGCCGTCGGCCCCGGTCACCTCCACCCGGCGCTCTCCGGCGAGCCGGCCATGGCCTCGTACGAGCGCGATGCCCGCACCGTCGAGCCAGTCGGACTGGCCGGTGTCGTCGCCGCGCCCGGTGAAGCGGTCGCGGCGGGCGAGCACGCGCGCCGGGTCGAGTGCCGCCGTGACCGCCTGCCGGGCCCCGTCCACCGATCGGGCCTCCGCTCGGGCGGCGCCGGGTCGCAGCAGGGCTTTGCTCGGCACGCAGGCACGGTAGGAGCACTCGCCGCCGACGGCCTCGGCCTCGACGACGACGGCGGTCAGCCCCGACCGGACGGTCCGGTCGGCGACGACCTCGCCGGCCGGTCCGCCGCCGACCACGACGACGTCGTACGTGTCCATCAGCCGCGCACCAGAGGGGTGTCCACGAGGTGCTCGGCCAGGAACCACACCTGCGCTTCGCCGGTACGGATGACATCGGAGACGAGCAGGTCGGCGCTGCCCTCGTCGCCCTCCCCGGAGAGCCGGGCGGCGGCGTCCCGGGCGTCGATCAGGATCCGCTCGTGCGCGTCGAGGAGCCGCGACAGCATGACGGGCACCGGCTCGACGCCGTCCGGCGGCCGGGGGATCGACGTCAGCTCCGCGACGTGGCGCGGGTCTCCGACGGCGACGCCGCCGAGGCTCTGGACCCGCTCGGCCAGCGCGTCCACGATGGCCAGTTGGGCCTCGGCGTGCTTGTCCAGCATCAGGTGGAGCGAGTAGAAGGTCGCTCCGCGCATGAGCCAGTGGTGCTTCTTGTAGAGGGAGTAGAGGATCTGCGTGTCGGCGAGGACGCGGTTCAGCCACTGGCAGGCGTACATGCGGGTGTCGTGGCCGAGGCCGATCGGCAGCTGCTTGAGCGTGCCGAACGCCTGCGTCTCGGCGCCCTTCTGATGCAGCAGCGGCTGGCCGCCGCCGTGCGGGGGCGTGAGGGTGTCCATCGGGTGCTGCTCCTGTTCGGGAGAGAGGGTGGGAAGGGCCCGGCCGCCCGGTCGGGGGTACGCGGACGGCCGGACCCGATCTGCGCGGCTCGCGCTCAGCGCTCGGCGTTCGCCGGGGCGGGGAGCCGGTGCAGCACGAGCCGGGTGAGGAGTCCGCTGCCGAGACCGGCCGCGAGCGCGAGGGCGGCCCACCACAGCGGGTACGGCGTGAGGCCGAAGGCCGCGTCCAGAGACCAGGCGCCGGGGCCGGTGGCGGCGAGGGCGGCCGCGGTGCCGACGAGGACGAGCGGGTACTCGTATCCGTCGTTCTGCACCCAGAGCCCGTGGCGCCATTTCACGGTGAGCGCGACCGTCATGACCCCGATGGTGCCGGTCGCGGCGAGCGGGGTCAGGAGGCCGGCGGCGAGCAGCAGGCCCGAACCGATCTGACCACCGCCCGCCGCCAGAGCGGTGAGGGCACCGCCGCGGAAGCCATCGGCACGGAACTCCTCTGTGCCGCCCTCGAGTCCCTTGCCGCCCAGGTGTGAGCTGACCTTCTGCACACCGTGGCCGGCGACGAGCAGTCCCACCAGCAGACGCAGGATCAGAATGCCGGTGTCCACAGGGGTCAGCCGGCCGCGTGCGCGCCGATGACGCTCTGCGCGTACACGACACCCAGGCCGTACGCGCCCGCGTGGGCCTTGACGATCTCCGTGACCGGGACGTACGTCTCCTGGCGCGCCCAGTCGCGCTGGAGCTCCAGCAGCACCTGGACCCAGGTCACCGGCACCGCTCCGGCGGCGATCATCCGCTGCAGCGCGTGCTCGTGGGCGGCCGGGGTCACGCCGGCGGAGGCGTCGGCGACGACGTACACCTCGTAACCCTGCTCAAGGGCCGAGAGCGCGGGCAGCACCAGGCAGACCTCGGTCCACAGACCCGACAGGATGATCTTCTTGCGCCCGGTCGCCTTGACCGCCGCAACGAGCGCCTCGTCCTCCCAGGCGTTCATGGTGGTGCGGTCGATGATCTCGTGCTTGGGGAACACCTCGGCGAGCTGCGGCAGCAAAGGGCCGGAGAACGACTCGGCGGCGACCGTCGTCAGGACGGCCGGAACATCGAACACCTGAGCCGCCTTGGCGAGACCCACGGTGCTGTTGATGACCGCGGCACGGTCGCCGCTGCCGGCGCCGAAGAACATCTGCGGCTGGTGGTCAACGAAAAGCATGACCGAGTTGTCGGGCGTGAGCAGGTCCTTGCTCGGAGCCGCCTGCACCTTGTCGATGTCGAACATGAGGGGTCCTTTCGAAGCCGTCGGTAACGTGCCCACCGCCTCCGCGGCTCGGCACTTCTTCAAGCTACGAGCGACCCGACCGACCGCGTTGACCTTCTGCGCCCAGGGGTTGGCACGACAGCGCACAACCAGTCCTCAGGCGCTGATCACCGCCACCGAGACCGAAGGACACTCCGGTTCGGCAGGACAGACCGGCTCCGCGCCCCCGTCCCCATGTAACGCATGTAACGCCCATAACACACACTTGAAGAAACGGCAGGTCAGCGGCCCTTTTCGGCAGGCTCAAGGATCGCGACGCACTCGACATGATGGGTCATCGTTTACCCGTCACAGGGGGCGACCCAAGAAAAACTGCTGGTCAGGGGCGGTTTACCAACTCCCCGGACAACCTCGTCCGGGCCCTGAGCGTCATACGAGCGTCACGAGTCACCGCCGCTTCTCCGTGGCCGGCCGTGGCTCTCACCAGCAGCTGAGCCTGCTGCCGGACGAAGAGCCAACAGTGGCCGTTCGCCAGGCCGCAGAGGCGGCATCCGCACTGCGCACGCTGGCGGAGACCGCGAGGGCGGCGGAAGCCGTCGGGGCTGGCAGGGTCCGCGATCAAGCGCTCGCCCGGGCGTACGGGAAGATCGACGGCTCGGACGGATCACCGGCGATGTGGTGGCCAGGCTGGCCGCAGCCCATCTCGAAGCATGCTCGGTAGCCCACCCCGCCCCGGCGCAGACCGCCGACTGGCTGGTGGATCACTTCCCGAGCGACCTGAGCCACGCCACGGACATTTCCCTGTCCGAATGCACGGACGTCCTGAAGGCAACGGGAAACGCAGGCGCGCGAGCGCGCCGCGGCAGCCCCGCGCGAGAACCCCCAAAGACTGCCGCAGCTTGATCACGCGCTGTCATAAGATGACAAGGACAATCTCAGCGGCCCGCCGGGCTTCCGCCCCACTTCACGTGGAACCGAAGGACATGCCCCCACCCGCACGAGCTACTCCGTGCTGCCTGGGGGCGATTTCTTGCTGTTCCGTGAGTCCGCGGCGTCCTTGGCCAACCGCACTCGCCTCGAGGGGCGGCTGGCGGAGCTGCTGAGCGAGAACTTCCTCCACAGGCACGGCCACAAGCCGCACGCTGCGGAGGTTCGCTCCTGGGAGCGGAGCATCCCCGCGCTCACCCACGCTCTGGTCGAAGCGGGTCTCGGTGAGGTCGAAATGCTGGTGGAGTACGGGCTGCCGCTGACGAGCAAGCGCGCGGACGTGATACTGGCCGGGGTGCATCCGGTTTCCGGCGAGCCGTCGTACGTCGTCGTGGAACTCAAACAGTGGACCGAGGCTCAACCAGTGGACGAGGATCCGCTGCGGTGCAGCGTCCCCTCCTACCGCGAGCCGGTACTGAACCCCATCGAGCAGGTGCGGGGCTACTGCGACTACCTTGTCTCATTCAACGGGGCTCTCGAGCAGAACCCCGACTCCGTCACGGGGGTGGCCTTCCTGCACAATGCAGCGGAGGCCAGGGTCGCCGGGCTGCGAGAGGTCGAAGAGGACCACCGCGGCCGCATGTACACCGCCGACCAGCGCGGTGCGTTCCTCGACTACCTGCGTTCGAGGCTGGCCGCCAAGCCGGGCGCTGCCGCCGCCGACGACCTCCTGCAGGCCAGGGTGCGACCGTCCAGGCAACTGATGGCCGTGGCCGCCGACGAGGTCCGCAACCGGGAGCAGTTCGTGCTGCTGGACGAGCAGCGGCTCGCCTACGAGACGGTGATGGCCGCAGTCCGCAAGGCCCACCGGTCCAACCGCAAGCAGGTCGTCGTTGTGACCGGCGGGCCCGGGTCCGGCAAGAGCGTGATCGCCCTGTCCGTACTCGGCGACCTGTACCGGCGCGGTGTGTCTGCCCTCCACGCCACCGGCTCGCAGTCGTTCACGAAGACCATGCGCAAGGTCGCGGGCGCCCGCAAGCCCGAGGTCCAGCGTCTGTTCCGCTACTTCAACAGCTTCATGGAGGCCGAGCCCAACGACATCGACGTGCTCGTGTGCGACGAGGCACACGGCTCCGCAAGACCTCCGCCAACCGCTACACGAAGGCCGCCCTGCGCACCGGACGCCCGCAGGTGGCGGAGCTGATCGACGCGGCCCGGGTCCCGGTGTTCCTCCTCGACCAGCACCAAGTGGTGCGTCCCGGCGAGATGGGCACCGTTGAGCAGATCCGGCGGGTCGCGGCCGAGCAGGAAGTGGACTTCACACTGGTGGAGCTGGACAGCCAGTTCCGGTGCGGAGGCAGCGACGCGTACGTGCTCTGGGTGACCGGTCTCCTGGGCCTGGAGGGCGAGGGACCGGTCGTGTGGGAGCCGGACGGCAAGGTGCAGCTGCTGACGGTGGACAGCCCGCAGGAACTGGAGGACTTCCTCGGTGACAAGCGTGCCCAGGGGTACGGCGCCCGGCTTTCCGCCGGCTACTGCTGGAAGTGGACCACCAAGATCACTCCGGCGATGACGGCGCTGCCCGCGGACGTGGTCATCGGCGACTGGTCGAAGCCGTGGAACCTGTACGGGGACCGATCCCTGCTGGGCGCACCGCCGGCTCCGCTCTGGGCCACTGATCCCGCGGGCTTCGGCCAGGTCGGCTGTGTCTACACTGCCCAGGGCTTCGAGTACGACTGGTCGGGCGTGATCATGGCCCCGGACCTGGTCTGGCGGACAGACCGCTGGGTGGTCGACCGCACCGCCTCGAAGGACCCCTCCTTCACGAAGGCGACGCCTGACGAGGACATCGACCGCCTGATCCGCAACACGTACAAGGTACTCCTGACCCGCGGCATGATCGGAACGGTCGTCTACTCGACGGACCCTGAAACACGCGAGAAGCTCCGTTCGCTTATTCCTTGAGCCACAGCCGCGGTCAGCGGATAGCATGATCCCGCTGCGCACCTTCCCGGAGGGTACGAGGCTGCGGTTCATGCAAGAGGCCGAACAGGCTGTCGGTGACGAATGGTTGTGCCCGTCGTGTGGCGACACACGACGCGAGCGTGGCTGCCCGGTAGGGCGCCCCCTGCCATTCCGAACTCACAACCTGGAGTGGCCGTATGACCCCCGTCGAGTGCAAGCCTGCGCGTCGTGAGCGGATTCGCGGAATCCTGATCGACATCGCTGCCGGAGTCGTCTCCAGTCTTCTGGTGACGGCACTGACCGCGGTGGCAGACCTGTTCTTCTGAGCAGGTAAGTGGCGGGCCCGGAGAGCCCGCCACCCCACGGCCCGGTCCGCTGTCAGAACAGCCGGAGATCGGAGCCCGACGACTTTCCCCGCTTGCGCTTGTTGCGCCTCCCGTTGGCGCGCGGCAGGTGCGGTGTGCGCGCTTCCTTCGGAAGGTTGAACCAAGTGGGTCGAAGCCCGTGGATCTCCACCCGACCCACCAGTTTCTTCAGATACCTGCGGGTTTCCTCGTCCGTGGAGTACAGCACCGTCGCACGGCTCGCCCGGGTCAACAGCACGTGGTACGCCTGTCGGACCAGCCGCGCGAATTCGTCGTCGGCCACACTCGACGCGCTGACCTTCGGGTCCAGCGAACCCGGCACATCAACACGCTTGATGTCCGAATTTGGGCCTTCCTTCCGCTCCTTTCCGCGCTGGAACACCCACTGATCGCCACGGCGCACCATGTCATCGCCCATGATCACCCCGCACCAGTCCCACTCCAGGCCCTGCGCCGTGTAGACGCAGCCGATCTGGCCGAGGCCCTTGGGGTGGACGGACCAGATGTCCGACGGCGGCACCCCGCCCGCGCAGTAGCTCTCGCTCTTCGCGTTCCACGGCCGGTGCCAGTCCCCGATGCGGACATCGGCCTCCAGACGCTTCTCCTCGCCCACGGGCTCCGTCCAGGGCCAGCAGTACCCCGCCACCATGCGTGCGGACGCGCCGGCCCCGGCTTCCGTCAGGATGATCCGTTCGAGCTCCTCCGGGGTCTCCGCCACCTCGACGTGCATCAGTCCGTCCGGCCTCCAGGGCTCCGGCTTCTTGTCCGTCACGCCCAGGACTTCGCGCACCCAGCTGATGTACGAGCCACTGCCACCACAGCGGAACTGCTCGCGCAGTCCGTATTCGAGCAGGTCGGCCCCGCGGCGCACGGCCGCATCCTTGATCAGCGCGACGGTTCCGACTTCCTTCGGACGCACGGACTGGCCTTCGTCCAGGAAGAACACCGTCAGGCGTGACGCATCGAGGAGCTCGTCCACCTGCGGTCCCTTCCCCCAGATCTCCCGCTGCTCCGGCGTCCAGAACCGGTTCGTCGAGCGATCCCGCAGTCGATGCGCCTCGTCGCAGATCAGCACGTCCACCGGGGGCACCGAGGTGTCCACGAAGTTGCTGAAGTAGGTGAACGTCTCCCTGAACTGCTTGTCCCCGTATCCGACGTGCTCCTGAATGGCCGCGTTGAAGGCCCTGCTCCCGCTGGCGTACTTCACGGTGCGCCCCTGCGCCTCGAGCTGCGCCTTGACCTGCAGGCCGATGGCGCTCTTGCCGGTACCGGCACCACCTGTGACAAGGAAGACCACACGCCTCTCGTCGGGGACCAGCGCGGGATGCTCCGGGTCGGGCAGTACCTTGGCCGCCGCTTCGAGGATCTGGTCCGCGACCACCTTCTGGCGCCCGCGGAGGACGAAGACGGTGTCATCGCCTCGGGACCAGTTCATCGCATCGAGCAGCGGTGTGTTGCGCAGCCCCATGGTCTCCAACATGGTCACGGCCTCGGCCGCGCCGCCCTCGGCGTCGAAGCTCGCCCTGATGTCATCGAGGAGCTGGGCCCGCCGATCAGCCGTGTACACGCGTGCGTACGCGCCCGTGGGCGCGTCCACGCCGATCAGCGGACGCACCGAGTCGTCCGTGGCGTTGTGCAGGTAAGCGAAACCCCCGCACTCGAATTCGGTGTTCCTGAAGGGGCCCCTGTCGCTCGTGAACGCCTCGTAGTACTCGCGCAACTGCAGCGCGGGATGCTTCTTCGCCCCCATGCCCGCCACGTGGACCCAATCCGCGGTTGCCTGTTCGATCCTGGTCACCGTCGACCAGCGCTTCAATTCGACGAGCTGCACGGAGGGCCGGTGCTCGTGCGGATGGCGGCCGACCAGCACGACGTCGATCAGCCGGGGTTCCGGCTGGTCGGACTCGTCCATGGTGGCGGCGCACTCGACGACCATTTCCACGTTCCCGCGGTCGGCGGCGACCAGATCGTTCGCGAGGCTGATCAGACTCTCCGCCCAGGCAGAGCGCTCCGTGAGCGAGGCGTCCGAGCCGCGGAAGTACCGCCAGCGCGCAGCGAGGTGCGGCACCATGTGGCGGCGCGCATGCAGGGTGAGCAGATCCTGCGCCGAAAGCTTCAGCAGGAGCATGGACACGAGGTGGTTCCCCCAGGGCACGAGTAGCTCGTGCGGGTGGGGGCATGTCCTCGCGGGGAAGCCCGTCGGGCCGCAATCTGTTCGGTGATCTTAGAGAAGGCATCGTCTGCGGCGTGGCACCGCCCCGGCCCGCGGCCGGAACCATGGCCATGGTGGCCGGATCGCATGCGGCCACCGCCCGGCAGCTCCCTGCCCGCTTCGTCTCGGCTGCCCCCGATGTCGCTGCCGCCGTTAGGATCTGCCGAGAGCTTCCCCTCCGCCGGATGGCTGAGCCGGTCAGCTCTCAGCAGGAAGCGACGAAGCGGGGGCCGCACATGCGGGAAGGCCGGTGGACCACGGTCACCGAGTCCGAGTACGAGCACGAACACCGCGGCTTGGAGTCCATCCGCGAGAAGCTGCCCGACGCGGATCCCTGGCGGGCCTGGTCGAACTTCACCTTCACCGCGAACACCGGACACGTCCGCGAGATCGATCTCCTCGTCGTCGCCCCCGGCGGCGTCTGCATGATCGAGCTGAAGAACTGGCACGGCTCCCTGACCAGCGAGAACGGCACCTGGGTCCAGACCACGCCCAACGGTCGCCGCGTCACTCACGGCAACCCGCTGCACCTGGTCAACAAGAAGGCCAAGGAGCTGGCGGGGCTGCTCGGCCAGAACGGCAAGCGCGTCTGGGTCGCCGAGGCCGTCTGCTTCACGGCCGACGACCTGCGTGTACGGCTCCCCGCCCACGACGAGAACGGCGTCTACACGATCACCGAGCTGGTCGCGATGCTGAACCAGCCCCCGCGCGACGAGCGCCGGCGGATCACCGCCATCGACTCCCGCGAGATCAAGACCGCCCTGGAGCGGGTCGGCGTCCGCCCCAGCGACGCCCGGTACAAGGTCGGGCCGTACGAGCTGAAGCGGAAGGCCTTCGACTCCGGCGAGACCTGGGCCGACTACCTCGCCGAGCACACCGAGCTGCCCGAGGTCGCCCGCGTCCGCATCTACCTGCGCGAGCGCGGCTCGGACGCCTCGATCCGGCAGTCCGTGGAGAGCGCCGCCCGCCGCGAGGCGGCGGTCCTGCGCCGCTTCCGGCACCCCGGTGTCGTCCAGCTCAAGCAGTACGACCCGTCCGGGCACGCTTGGGGCCCCGCCCTGATCTTCGACTATCACCCGCAGACCCTGCGCCTGGACGAGTACCTCCTCCAGTACGGGGAGAAGCTCGACATCCTCGGCCGCATGGCCCTCGTCCGGCAGCTCGCCGAGACGATGCGTTCCGCCCACTCCAGCCGCATCCACCACCGGGCACTCGCCGCCCGCTCCGTGCATGTGATGCCGCGCAACCGCGGCCGCGAGGGGCAGGCCGTCGGCGAGGACGCGGCCTGGCTCTCACCGCACCTGCAGATCTCCGACTGGCAGATCGCCACGCAGCGCAGCGGCGCGGGCAGCTCCGGGCAGGGCGGGACCCGCTTCGCCCCGACCGCGCTGTCTGCGATGCACCTGCCGGAGGGCTCCGACCCGTACCTCGCGCCCGAGCTGACCGCCCTCAATGCCGACCCGGTCTACCTGGACGTCTACGGCCTCGGCGTCCTCACCTACCTCCTGGTGACGGGCAAGGCCCCGGCCGCCAGCCAGGCAGAACTGTTGACGCGCCTCGAAGCGGGCGAGGGCCTACGCCCCAGCTCGCTGGTGGACGGCCTCTCCGAGGACATCGACGACTTGGTGCAGGCGGCCACCGCCTACCGGCCAGGCCAGCGCCTCTCCACCGTCGACGAGTTCCTCGAGATGCTGGAACTCGTCGAGGACTCCCTCACCGCCCCCGCAG